>PBEG01000015.1 GCA_002718395.1 Chloroflexota bacterium
GCTCTTTTAAATTGTTGATGGTAATAAAGCTTGGATGTTCTCGGCGTTCATATGCTTGGATAACAGGCGCTGGTTGCGCAACAGGAGGAGGTGGTGTTGTGTTTGGCCGTTGGGTAGTGGGCCGAGTGTTTGCCGGTGCAGGAGTTGGTGCAGGCGCTTTTGTTTGTGGTTGTGCAACAGGAGTTGTATTCTTTGGTTGTTGCGTAGCGGGCTGCGTGTTTGCCGGTGCAGGAGTTGGTGCAGGCGCTTTTGCTGCTGGCTGTGGTTTTGCTGCAGGTGCAGGAGTCGGGGCAGGTGCTTTTGCTGCTGGCTGTGCTTTTGCTGCAGGTGCAGGAGTCGGGGCAGGCATTTGTGCTGTTGGCTGTTGTGCATTTTGAGTAGTATTATTGCCACATGCCACAAATAACATCATAGCTGTTATGAAGAATGTTTTTTTGAGATGTAAATATTTCATCGTATGTTCCTTAACTTATATAGTACATTTAATAAGGACAGTGTCTACAGTCTGAAGAACAACATGGTCTTTGTTTTAATGCGTATGCTGTCATGACGATTAGTCCACTTTGTGGATCTCGATAAAAGGGCTTTTTTTCTTCACATGCCGCCTCATGTAAATCTTTAATTTGTTTTTCAATATTCATAATTACTTATTTTTTCTTTTTGTTGACCGCCTTCTTCTGTTGATTGTTTTATGAGAGGAAGAATTTTCCTGAGAGCGTGGCTCAGCCAGCCTTCTTCTTTTTCGGATTTTGTTCTTTTTTGAACGCGAGGTCATATTTGACACAGTTTTTTTAATCACTGCTTTTCGTTTTTTGATATTAAATTTTTTCTTTTTGTCTGTTGGTCGTGTTTTTCTTCGTCTTGGCGTGTTGATTCGTACACGTTTTTTTGTATCTCTATCATGTTTGGACACGTGTTTTAATTCATGTTTCGACTCATGACTTGTAAGCGCTGCTGGTGATTGCTGTGTTGCATCTATCGCATTTGTATCTTGGATATCAGTAATAGGTATGTTGAGCTGTAAATCTCGTTGCAGTCGTTTGACATAGCTATGTTGCACTTTATCAACAAAGCAGACCACGATGCCTGTAGCACCAGCTCGAGCAGTTCGACCAGATCTGTGGATGTATGCCTTGCTATCTTCTGGTGGGTCATAATGCAGGACGCAATCCACATTATCTATATGTATGCCGCGTGCTGCAACATCAGTGCATACGAGAGCAAGCGCTTCACCATCTGTAAATGCACGCAATGAACGATCTCGTTGATGTTGTGTTTTTCCACCGTGCAGGGCAACCGCGCCAATACCAGATTGTTTTAGATGTTTTGCTGCGCGCTCTGCACCATAACGTGTTCGAGTAAAGACAATTGTTTTGCCTCGTTGCAGTATAAGGTTCGCTGCAGCAGGAACTCGACTGTCACGATTCACTTTCCAAAAAAAATGTTCCATCGACTGCATGTCAGGAGTCTTTGAACCTACTTCATGTCGAATTGGATTATTTTGAAATTGACGTGTAAGCTCAGATACTGCTCCGTCCAGGGTTGCGGAAAATAATATGGTTTGACGATCACCCTTAGTCAGCTGCACAATTTTTTTTACTTCGGGTAAAAACCCCATATCTGCCATTCTGTCAGCCTCGTCAATGACGACAAATGACACATCGTCTAAAGTCAAAGCCTTTTGTTGCAATAAATCATTAAGTCTGCCAGGACAGGCAACAAGAATATCGACTCCTTTGTTGAGGCGATTTTTATGTTTTTTGATACTTGTGCCACCATACACAGCGAGCATGGATCTTTTACCCAACTGGGCAAGTCCTTGCAGCTCTGAAGTAATTTGCTCTGCGAGTTCTCGTGTTGGCGCAAGAATGAGTCCTGTTGGTCTTTTTGCAGTGGCTTTTGCCACTCCAGTGATTACTGGAATGCCGAAGGCAATTGTTTTGCCAGAACCAGTTGGCGCTCTACCGCAAAGATCGTTCCCTTGCATTGCATCTTGCATCGTTGCTTCTTGTATAGGCGTGGGAACAGTAATGTCTTTGGTATTAAGTAATTGAATGAATTCTAATGGAACACCAAGTTCTTGAAATGAAGTGGACATATAACCCTGTCTTGTAGTAGATACTATGATCTCAGTAAACGATGGTTATGCTTTTCATGCAACTCAATTATTTTTTATAATTCCATAAGTATTTTGCTACCTTGCAAGACAAGATTTATTTTAACAAGCACAGCACACCCATCTTGATTAGGGTCTTTATCTTGTTCTCCTGGATGAATACCTTTATATATTGTATGGATTAAATTTGTATCCTGGACTATTTCAGCATTGCCATGAAATTGCCAAATTATTTTTTCTTTTGAATTTCTGTATAGAAATGAAATAGGACTGTTGGATTTAATTCGCTGGATCATTCTTGCTTGCGGATCCCTGATCCAGAAAGCTAAAGATTCGTCATTAAAAACATGCGTGCTTCCATAAAATGATTGCCAGGGTTGACCGCTTTGATCAATAGTTGATATTAATACAGGAAAATTTTCGTTCAATGCATTTGCTAATTTTTCTTTCATTTCGCTTGTAAGCTTAATTGGCATTAATTTATTTCCTTGATAACAAAATAAATTTTACCAATTTTGCAACATGCATTGTAATAACCAAAAAAAATAGTTTGTTATTTAACAAAAATTTCACTTGCTGGTAAGCACAAACACAAGCAATCTATTCGTTGTTAAAAAATTAGTGAAGGCTAATGATGAATATTTATGTTGGGAACATTCCCTTTCGATCTACAAATGACGATCTCCAAAAAGTTTTTGAAGCTCACGGTGAAGTTATTTCAGTTTTTTTACCTACTGACAGGCAAAGTGGAAGGCCTCGAGGATTTGGTTTTGTTGAAATGTCTGATGAAGATGGCAAGAAGGCTATCGCAGAATTAGACGGCTTTGAAATGGATGGCAGAAACCTCCGAGTGAACGAAGCTCGACCAAGAGAAGAACGATAGATACATTCTAATCCCTAACCTGAGGCACTTTTATTGAATATCATTGTAGTGAGATCCGTCTATTAATATAAACGGATCTTAACTCATGAATGTCAAATCATAATAGAATTACATTCTATTTATTTTATAATGCGTGCTAAGAATCACCTTAATTTTATCGACACTATAGATAACAGCAATTATCATGATAATGATATAGTTACTTTGTTTTGCCGAGGTGATGGAATTGGTAGACATGCGTGATTTAGGATCACGTGCTTCACGGCGTGTGGGTTCGAGTCCCACCCTCGGTACCATAAATTTGATTTTTGATGTTGAAATTTTTTTCAATACCCTTATAATTAACCAGTACCGATTTAACGACTTATTTATTTATAGGAGCTCACAATGGCAGAACCACTATTAGAAGTAAAAGACCTCCACGTTTATTTTTATGTACCAGAAGGTACAGTAAGAGCTGTTCGAGGCGTAAGTTGGGATTTACAACCTGGAGAAACGTTAGGGCTTGTTGGTGAGTCTGGATGCGGTAAATCTGTAACTGCCCTTTCATTATTACGACTTATACCAAACCCTCCTGGAAAAATTGTTCAAGGTGAAATTCTTTTTGAGGGGGAGGATCTTCTAAAAAAATCAATGGGGGACATGAGAGATATTCGCGGTAACTCAATTGCGATGATATTCCAAGAGCCAATGACATCTTTAAATCCAGTACTAACCATTGGCCACCAAATCACTGAAGTGTTAGATATCCACTTGAAGGTAACTGACGAAGAAAAACATAGTAGAGCAATTGAGCTATTAGAATTAGTAGGTATTCCAGATCCTGAAAATCGTTTGAATGATTATCCCCACCAATTTTCTGGTGGCATGAGGCAACGTGCGATGATTGCTATGGCGCTTGCTTGTAACCCAAAGATATTACTTGCTGACGAACCAACAACTGCACTTGATGTAACTATTCAAGCACAGATTCTTGATGTTATTAATGAATCTTCAAAGAAGCTTGGTACGGCCGTTGTACTGATTACCCATAACCTCGGTGTAGTTGCAAGATATGCCGACAGAGTAAATGTAATGTACGCAGGTCAAATTATTGAACGAGGAACTGCCGAAGCCATTTTCTCTAATCCTTTACATGCATATACGAAAGGGTTAATGTCATCAGTGCCAAGACTAGATGAAACAGAAAAAGTTAGACTGAATACAATTGAAGGGCAACCACCGTTGTTACTTCGTGAAATTGATGGTTGTGCTTTTGCAGCCAGAAATCCAAATCGGGAGCACTGCTTAACCGATAGGCACCCGGCATTAGTTGAAAAAGAAAAAGATCACTGGGTAGTGGATTGCCCAGGATGTTTAATGTAAAGCTTAATTAGGAGTAAATCATGGCTGAGTCAACAATCACAGATGAAAAGATTTTAGAAGTTGAACAACTTCGAACCTGGTTTCCTGTCAAGCGAGGTGTTTTAAATAAGCATGTTGGAGACATAAAAGCAGTTGATGGATTAAATTTTTTCGTTCGTAAAGGTGAAACATTAGGACTTGTTGGTGAGTCAGGGTGTGGTAAATCTACTACCGGCAGGTCAATCTTACAACTTATTAGACCTACATCAGGCTCAGTCAAACTTGAAGGAAATGAATTAACTAACTTGGACGGAGAAGATCTTCGTGCATTTCGTCGAAGAATGCAAATGGTATTTCAGGACCCGTATTCTTCACTTAATCCAAGAATGAGCGTATTTGACATAGTTAGCGAACCAATGATGATTCACGGCTTGTATAAGGGTCAAGAGCGAATTGATCGTGTTTCATACTTACTAGAGTCTGTTGGACTTAACCCATTTTATGCAAAAAGATACCCTCATGAATTCTCTGGTGGACAACGTCAGCGTATTGGTATTGCACGCGCTCTCGCATCTGAGCCTGATCTTATTATTTGCGATGAGCCAGTGGCAGCACTAGATGTCTCAATTCAAGCACAGGTTATTAATTTATTAGAAGACTTACAGGTTGAATTTGGTTTGACATTAATTTTTATTGCACACGATCTTGCTGTTGTGCGACATATTTCAGACAGAGTAGCAGTGATGTATCTTGGGCATATGATAGAGCTAGCAAGTTCAGTAGACTTATACAAGAATCCTAAGCATGCATACACAAAGGCTTTGCTCTCAGCAATTCCTATTCCTGACCCTGTTATTGAACGTACAAGAGAGCGAATTGTCTTGGAGGGAGATGTCCCATCTCCTTTTAATCCTCCAGATGGATGTATTTTTGCTTCACGAAACCCAAATGATAAACATGTGAAGTCTGGACAAGTTGATTTTGTAGAGATAGAAAAAGACCACTGGGTTGCTAATTGTCCTGGTTGTATTGAATAACATTCTATATATTGCTTCATAAAATAAAAACTTGGTACTATAAGTAAATAGTATTTCTTTTTTTTGGATCGAAGCTTGCATAAACTTATACGAAATTTTTCAATTATTGCACACATAGACCATGGCAAATCAACGCTTGCTGATAGAATGCTGGAAATCACACATACTGTTACTTCACGAGACATGCGAGCACAGGTTTTAGATAGACTTGATGTTGAACGTGAAAAAGGCATTACAGTTAAAGCTCAGGCAGTACGAATGCAATATGCATATAATAAAGAAAAGTATGAATTAAATTTAATTGATACACCTGGACATGTAGATTTTAGCTATGAAGTATCAAGGGCTCTTGCAGCATGTGAAGGTGCAATTATTATTGTTGATGCAACTCAAGGGATACAAGCGCAAACATTTTCAACCATTAATAAAGCAAAGGAGTTAGGGTTAAAATTAGTTCCAGTAATTAATAAAATTGATGCTCCTGCAGCGTACCCAGAAAGAGTTGCGCAATCTATGCAGGATGCATTTGGTTTTGAAAAAGGGGAAATTTTTTATGTTTCTGCAAAAACTGGAGAAGGCGTTGAAAATTTAATCCAGGGTGTAATTGACCAGATACCTCCTCCTATAAAACCTGACGACGATGTCTTAAAAGGATTAGTATTTGATGCATACTATGATCAATTCAAAGGAATTATTTTATATCTTCGTGTAATTTCAGGTCAATTATCGAAGAAGGATAAATGTCTTTTGTTTGCACATAAAGAATCTTTTGAACCATTAGAAATAGGTTATTTTGGTCCTGACATGCAAGAGTCCAAAACACTCAATACTGGTCAAGTTGGATATATTGCAACTGGACTCAAATCGCTGGATGGATCTTTGCCTGGAGATACTGTTGTTAACATCAATGACAAAGACGTTGTGCCTTTAGAAGGATACCAAGAATCATCACCTGTTGTATTTGCAAGCTTTTTTCCAAGTGACGCCAATATGTATGAAAAACTAAAAGATTCATTAGAGAAATTACATATGAATGACTCTTCTTTAATTTGGGAGCCTATTACATCAAAGGCGTTAGGTTTTGGCTTTCACTGTGGTTTTTTGGGATTGCTACATATGGAGATTATTCAACAACGACTTGAGCGCGAATTTGAAGTTGAATTAATTGCTACTGCACCAGCAGTTCAATATAAAGTATTAGATCATCAGGGCAACACTGTCTATATTGACAGCCCAGCAAAGTTACCATCTAAGGCAGATATGAAAACCGTTGAAGAACCTTGGATTGAAATTTCAATAAGTCTGCCAGAAAATTATCTAGGTGCGATGATGAAGCTCATGGAAGAGCATAGCGCAGAATACGTTGCAATGACCTATCTTACACCGAAGGATGTGGAAAAAAATATAGAAGCCAATGTGTTGTTGCAATATCAAATGCCACTTTCAGAAATGATTGTTGATCTATATGACAAAGTAAAATCATATTCTCAAGGATTTGCTTCTATGAACTATTTACCCATTGGTTACAGGGAAGCAAATATTGTTCGATTAGATATTTTAGTAAATAAAGAAATTATTGATGCTTTGTCTTTAATCCTTCCTTCAAATAGGGCAGTTGAAAAAGGGAAAAAATATGTCTCTAAATTAAAGGAGTTGATACCTCGTCAATTATTTGATGTACCAATTCAAGCAGCTATCGGTAGCAAAATTATTTCAAGAGAAACAATTAAAGCTTTAAGAAAAAATGTTACTGCTAAATGTTATGGCGGTGATTTTACTAGAAAAAAGAAATTACTTGAGGCCCAAAAGGCAGGAAAAAAGAGAATGAAAACCTTAGGTTCAGTTGACATACCTCAGGAAGCATTTATGGCTGTTTTGAAAATTAAGGATTAAATATGCCACTTGAAGTTGTAAAACCAAAAATGAGAGGCTTTATATCACTGTCAGCACATCCAGCTGGCTTAAAGAGGATTGTTATGAACCAAGTTAACAGAACATCCTTGATTGAAGGAGGCAATGTTAAAAATACTTTAATTTTAGGCTCCAGCATGGGATATGGTTTAGCTTCTTCCATAGTGTCTTTATTTGGTTTTCAAGCAAATACATTGGGTGTATGTTTTGAAAGACCTCCACAAAAAAATAAAACAGGAAGTGCTGGCTGGTATAATTCCGGTGAACTCATTGAGATTGCAAAAGCAAATAATTTAAATTACCAAGTTTATAATGGCGATGCATTTAGTCAGCCAACTAAAGATGCTGTCATAGATTATATAAAAACAAATTATGGACAATTAGACTTATTAGTGTACAGCCTTGCAGCACCTAGAAGAATAGATGAAAAAAATGATAAAGTATGGAATAGCACCCTAAAACCAATTGGCGATACAGCATTTATAAAAAATATTAATCTACAGAATCATTTATTTGAAGAAGTAGAAATACCACAAGCAACTGATGATGAAGTGTTATCAACTGTTAAAGTAATGGGTGGTGAAGACTGGCAAGACTGGATTGATTTATTAGAACAGAACAACTTATTAAGTGATAATTTTAAAACCGTCGCTTTTAGTTATATTGGACCAGAAGTAACTGAAAGCATTTATCGCACTGGAACAATTGGTAAAGCAAAAGAAAATCTAGAGGCTACGGCTGCTATTATTGACTCAAAACTCCGTTCTGCATCTCCTAATTTGGAAGCTCGAGTTAGCGTGAATAAGGCAATTGTTACACAGGCATCATCTGCTATTCCAGGCGTACCGCTGTATGTGTCAATGTTGTTTAAGTTAATGAAAATTAACAATACTCATGAAGATGCTTTAGACCAAATTATTAGACTTTTTGAAGATAAAAAGTTCCATACATTAGAGCCAGTGCTTGATGCTGACAATTTAATTCGTCTTGATGACTATGAACTGGAAGATAAAATTCAAAGTGAAATAAAAAACAGATGGCAAGACCTTACAGAAAGCAACTATCTTTCCTTGATAGATCTTGAGCAATACAAGCAAGATTTTAATCAAATATTTGGTTTTGATGTTGATGGCATTGATTACACTCAAGAAGTAGAGACAGATCCAAAATATTCTATTATGGATATAGGTGAATAAAATGCGTATATTATCTTTGCATTACCCTTTACCAAATGCACAAATTGACAACAAGGATATTTTTAATGCCCCTGCTTTATTTGAATATGATGTAATTATCTTTCATCCTCTGGGATTTGAGCAAGCTATTTTCAATTGGCTGAATGATGAAGAAGAATTTTATACTGCCTCTGGAGAAAAGGTGATTCAAGAACCATCTGGTAACAACGCACGAAATATTTATGAGATTCTTGAACAACGAAGCAATGAAATAGATACATTTTTAAAAAGAGATGGAATATTAATTATGTACGCTGTTCCTGAAATGGCAATTACAGCAGATCCAGAAGAACCTGCAGTTGTTCAGAGAAATATTTTTTCAAGGATACGATTAAAGCTTTTTCCTCAATCATCTAATCAAGAAGCAGAAGAATTACCAAATGAACAATTTTCAACTTCGAGATATTCACTTATTAATTTTGGCAAAGCTTTTTTTGGAGAGAATACTCCTAATGACCTAGGAGAAGGCGTTATTACTAATTGGATAATTCCTGGCAGTGGTTTTACTAACATGACAGAGAATGATTTTAATTACTTCAATAAAAATATTTTTCAAAATCTATTACGTAATCATGCAAAGAACATTGCGTATCAAGCTTACTTCGATCCTTCCATTCAAGATGATAGTAAATTTTCAGTCATCCTTACAACTGTTAAGTCTGAAACAATAATTGCACTTGCTGCAAATTGTGTTTATGGCCAAATTTTCTTTCTGCCTTGTTTTACGCAGGCCAGTACTGATGAGGCGATGACAGAAGCACGACTACTGGTTAATGATATTGATTTTATAATGAATAAATAATAATGCAGAACAAAAATCAACTCGACATTGATGCAATTAATAAAAACATTCGAAATGATATCTTAAAATTTAAGCCTAAACACGAATTGGGTCAAAATTTTATATTTGATGAAATGATTTTATCTAAGATTGCAGAAGCCTGTTGTCCTGTTGACAATCAATCTATTTTAGAAATTGGCAGCGGACCTGGCACTTTAACACATGAATTAGTGCAAAAAGGTGGGAATGTTTTGGCTCTAGAGATAGATGAGTCATTAATTCATATTGCTAAAAAAAACCTTGATCACAATAAAAAAGCTACATTTTTGTGTGCGGACATTATGCAAGCAAATATTTCTGAATTATTTGATAAACAATTAATAACTGCTCCTTATATTGCTGCAGGGAATATTCCGTATTATATTACACAGCCAATTTTACAAAAATTGCTATTTGCTGATCCTAAACCAACAAAAATTATTCTTATGACACAGAAAGAACTTGGTGAAAGGATTGTTGGAGGCAAAAATAAAGAATCGTTTCTTTCCTTATTGGTTCAAATCTACGGTGTTGCAGAAAAAATCTTTGATGTTCCTGCAAGTGCTTTTTGGCCTATGCCAAAAGTAAATTCTTCATTAATTGCTATTACTCCTTATACAGAAAATGCTTTTGAAGATGATTTTATATTAGATCTACTTAGTATCATTAAAATTGGTTTTTCAGCTCCACGCAAACAAATACATAATGTATTTAAAATGTCATTAGATATAAGCTCTAGCAAACTTGTCCAAATGTTATCTGAGAGCAATATATCATCCAAGGCTCGCGCTCAGCATATAAACTTAGAGTCTTGGGTTTTGTTAACGGGTTATTTTAAAAAGGAATTTTCAGTTATGCTCAGTGAATTAAGGAATATATATTAATGCTAACAATACATTCACCGGCTAAAATCAATTTTGTTCTAGAATTATTGAGTAAAAGAGATGATGGTTTTCATAACATCTCCTCAATTATGGCACCAGTATCTTTATACGATGAAATTACTATCGATAAATCACTAGTAAACTCTATAAATTTTACTAGTGAATCTAATATTACTTTTGATGACGCAATAATACAAATTAATAATATTTGTGACTTATTAGCAGCTCGTTCATCAAAAAGCTTTCCTGTTGATATTAATATTAAGAAATTTATTCCATCTCCTGGAGGACTAGGTGGTGTGTCTAGTAATTTAGCTAATATTCTTATCGGATTAAATGACTTATGGGACATACAGCTGTCTCAAGATGAAATTAAAAAAATAGCATCTCAATTTGGCAACGATGCTATTTTTTTTGTAGATCCGCATATTTCTCAGATATCAGGAAAAGGCGAGATAATTACAAAATTAGAAAATAAAATTTCTGCAAACTTAGTTATTATTCCAATGCTGAATGTTAATGTACCAATAAATAAAACAAAAACAATGTATTCAAAATCAATGAGTCAAGACATGACGACAGGGCAGCAAGTCAATAATTTTATAAATAATTCAAATAATGAAATGTTTGATGAGAGTAATCTTTTTAATGCTTTTGAAGGCATTATTAAAAGAGAGTACCCAGAACATTATTTTGCTAATCAAGAACTTGAACAATTAATTCAAAAGAAAGCACATGTTTCGGGCTCTGGTCCAACAGTATATTGCATAGCAGATAACAAAAAAGAGTCCGAGCAAATGATAGATACATTAAATAAACGACAAATCAAAGCATTCTTTGCTGAAATAATTTAGGTAGATTATGGAAATTTTTTTCTTAATAAGTATTTTTTCTGCTGCATTTTTTTTGGTTACTTTAGGGCCAATAGTGATATTTTTTATAAGATCAAAGAAAGTTAGAAATTTTTGCAAAGATAGGGATATTTCTCCGTCACTGTTTTTCTTCATTGTTATTCATAGTACACTTGTTTTTTGTATTCTAATTAGTACTTTTGTTGTCTTTATAATATTTTAAAGAACCTAGCGATTTAAATAATATGAGCTTAATTTTAGACATGCATATCCACACAAAAAAACACTCTTCAGATAGCATGCTTGATCCTATTGAATTACTAACAGCAATTCCTGAAATGCCAGTAAATGGCATTAATATATGCGAACACGATAAAGTGTGGAATAAACATGAAATAGATGAGTATAAAGCTAAACACCCTAATTTTTTTTGCTCATTCGGTATTGAGGTTGCAACAGATTATGGTCATGTTGTTGCTCTTGGATTAACTGAATACATTAGTGGAATACACCGATTAGAAAAACTAAAAGAAGAGGTAGATAAAATAGGAGGATTCATTTTTGTTGCTCATCCTTTTAGGTATGTTTTTGATAAAGTAACAGCAATGCGCCAAGGTGCCACTAAGTTTGATATGACACCCAAAGAGGCTGCTGAAATGGATGTATTTAAATTGGTACATGGTGTTGAGATTGCAAATGGAGGAAATACTAATCAAGAAAACGAATTTGCATTTAATGTTTCAAAATATTTGAATTTAACAATCTTAGGTGGTTCTGATGCACACTCATTGTCAGGATTAGGATATTATGCAACTAGAATTAATTCTGAAATTAATTCACAGAGTGAATTGATTGACGCACTTCTTGCTGGGAACACGGATGTGATGTCTTTAAACAAAGAAAAAGGTACGTATGAAATTTATCAACCTGATAGATAATTAAAAAACGTAATGCATCATGGTTAACGAATACATTGTTTTAGATCTTGAAACAACTGGACTAGATCCAATTAATGATAAGATTATTGAGATTGGTGCTGTAAAAATACAAAACAATAAAATTGTTGATGAGTTTTCCACTTTTATTAATCCTGACGTTAGCATTCCTGAACATATCTCAAAACTTACAAATATTTTTGATAAAGATGTTATTAATGCACCGAGCCTAGAGCAGGTAACTTCTGAACTTGAAGATTTTATTGATTCATTGTCAATTGTAGGACAGTTTATCAGCTTTGATATGAGCTTTCTTTATCAGAATAATATTCGTTTTCCCAACCCTGTTATTGACACTCGTGACTTAGCAATGATTTTATTGCCTACTTTAAGTTCTTATAGTCTTGCAAAATTAGTAACACACTTTGAGGTAGATAATACTAATCCTCATAAAGCTTTAAGTGATGCAAAGGCAACAGCGAATGTTTTTATAAAATTAAAAAACATGATAAGTGGAATTGATATTAAGTCTCAGTTAATGATCTCGTTACTTTCTGAAAGATCTGAATCGGATTTATCAAGCTTCTTTTCGCAAGAAATAAATGCGCAGGCAAGATTTGCAACAGGGAACAAATTTGATCAGTTAAAAGTCTTAAAAAATAATACAACTGTTACAGATATTGTTGAAACAGACAAAGTCGAGTTTAATTTTTCTTTAACCGATATATTTAATAAATTACAAGATATTAAATATCCACTTGCATACGAACATCGTGCTGGACAAATTGAACTTTCAAATGAAATCTTAGATATATTACAAAATGGAGGTCGCTTGCTATCAGAGGCTGGACCCGGATTAGGCAAATCCCTTGCATATTTATTAGCTGCTTGTCATTTTTCGTTAAATATGGGAGAAAAAGTGATTATATCAACTCATCGTAATAACCTGCAAAATCAACTTTTTAATAAAGAATATAAATTAGCAAAGGAGTTAGTTAATGATTTAGCAGATTACAATGATCTAGCTGTATCGGTCTTAAAGGGAAGACAGAATTATCTATGCTTAAATAGTTTTGCTGAAGTTCTTAGTAAATTAGAAATATTAGACTCCGATACATTTAGGTTTTATTCTCGAATAGCAGTATGGATCGAAATGACTCAGTTTGGTGATTATTCTGAAATTAATTTGAATAAAAAAGAACGTTTATTATGGTCATCTATTAACTCGAATGATACTGATTGCCTGAAGAATTCCAAGAAACATAATATTTTTGGCGAATGTTTTTTATATAAAGCTCGTTCTGCAGCTGAAGAATCTAATATTGTTATTATTAATCACTCTTTATTGATTGCTAATAGCGTGAACAATGAAAGCGTATTACCATATTTTGATAATTTAATCATTGATGAAGCACACCAGCTACATAATGTTGCTGCTACACAACTTGCCACATCCATAAATCTAATAGAAATTCAAAGGTATATTTCTAGAAATATAATTTCTGCAATGTTTGATTTTAGAAAAAAAATATTTGACGCTTCGCTTACTAGCAATGATCCTAAAACTTTAGAATTGTCTGTAAAAGATACACAGGCACAATGCGAAGATGCTATTGCTTATTTAAGGAACCATATTAAATCACTGCAATCAAATTTTGATGAATTAACACGTAATTTACAATATTTTAATTCTTCTGAACAGGACCTGCCTATTGTGAACAATCTTATTTCTCATGAACAATGGCTTGATAGCGTCGATATAGCAAAAAATATCGCTTCATATTTTTCTAAAATTTCAAATAAAATTAACAGCCATCTTAATGTTTTGGAAATAAATAATTTTAAAGATAGCAGTTATAAAAATAAATTAAAATCCTTCGTAATGATGCTAGATAGCAAGAGTACATTAATTGAAGAAACGATGTTGCCCAATAAAAAAAATTATTTAATATGTTTGAGTTCTTCAGTTAATAATGTAGGTTTTACTATTCGCCCAAATGACATTTCAGAATCTATTGAGCAACTAGTTTATAATGACAAAAATGCAATTATTGCACTAAGTGCTACTCTCAGATCTTATAAAGGCAGTAATTATGACTACAAATTTATAGCTGAAGAAATAGGTTTGTCAGATGCAAAAACTCTTTCTATTAAATCACCATATGATTATAAAACAAGTGTCTTAGCGCTCACTATAAAGAACATAGCAGAACCCAATAATAATGATTACGTGAATGATTTGGTTGAATCAATCAGCGCAATTTCTAAAATACTAAAAGGACAATGCCTCGTATTATTTACTTCAAACGATACATTGTCAAAAACCTATAATAAATTAATAGAGAACACCGAAAGTGAAGTCACTTTTTTAGCTCAAGGAATAGATGGCCAACCATTTCAGTTATTACGTAAATTTCAAGAAAACCCCAATGCTGTACTAATGGGGACATCATCCTTTTGGGATGGGGTCGATATTCCAAACAATTTTTTAAAATGCGTTATTATGACTCGATTGCCCTTTAGCGTTCCCAGTGACCCAGTTGTTTTAGCTAGCACAATGAACATGGATAATTCTTTTGCTGATTATCAATTACCTTCAGCTGTGTTGAAATTTCGACAAGGATTTGGGCGATTAATTAGAAGCTCAAAAGACAAAGGCATATTTGTATTATTAGACAGCAGATTGTCAACTAAAAATTATGGACATGCTTTTGAAAACTCAATAGACGATGTTGAACTTTTAAAAATTGAAAAAGAGGGCTTAACAGAATTGATAGAAAAATGGAGGCATGATGACAATTAAAATTCTCGATGCTTTAAAAAATGAATCATCTATCAAAATAATTAGTAAGAAAAAAATAAGTTCGTTTATCATTGCCCATCATAATGATAAGGAAAAACAAAGTGCAAAATTCTCAATACGTTTATCCAAGAATAAGAATCAAGCGTCCATAAGAAAAATTTGTTTTCCATCAAATTATGACTGGGCTTCATTTGGTATAAGTGGAGTTTTAAAAATTGAATCCCTGTTAATAAAATTGAATATCAAAAAAATTATAATTCAAGCTTCATTAAAAGATGGACTGGAAGTTTATTTTTGGACTCGTTGTGGTTATAAACCTGTTTTAAATAATAAAAACAAAGATTATTTTTTGATGCAAAAATTTTTATCTAGTTAGGTGGTAGCCCCAACTATTTAATAGTTCTATTGCTTGCTGTGGTTCTTTATCGTTCCTAATGAGATTCATTTCTTTGTCTATAGTATATTGCGGCAACAAAGAAATATTTTTCATGCCCTCTTTAATTAGCATCTCTTCATTTGTAGAGATTGCTAGTTTCAGTCTAGAAGCGTATCTAGCTGCACGAAAGATTCTTGTTGGATCATCTAAATAGGATTTTCTATGAATAACACTTAGACTTTTTTCTTTTATTGCTTTTATACCACTATGTGGATCTATTACTCTGTCCTCAGTTAAATTAAGCAGGTTAACTGCCATACTGTTCATGGTAAAATCTCTCCTTTTTAAATCATCAACAATATTTTCAATATACGTAATTTTTGGCAATAAAGAGGTTTTTGAAAATTTTTCTAACCTAAGTTCAGCAATATCAATATTAACGTCATTAGTATTAAATGAAATTGTATGAAATTGTTCAAAAAATTTCATTTGCTTCGATGAAAAGCTTCCTTTCATGTACTTAGATAATTCTGCTACATTGCAATTAGTTGCTAAATCAAAATCATTGGGAAATTGATTTTCTTGGAGGTAATAATCTCTTATTTGCCCTCCTACAAGCCAGATTTCTGCATGTTGCTTTACTATAAATTTAGACAGCTGATCAAAGCTGTGATAAAAACCTGCTTTTTCAATTTCTGAAAAAAATCTCTTTCTAATAACCATTGTAGTTGACATACTGTTGTTCAATTTCTTATTATCCATTTAAACCTATATTTATTTTAATTTATTCTTGCAGCGGGGTGTTATCTGGAAGAAGATTAAAAATAGTGAGTATTAAAAACAAAAACAATGATATTGATAACATTAATGCCGCATCTCTATCTAAAAAACAATCAGCTTTCTTAAAACAATCTGGTTTAAAACCAAAGAACAACGACTATTATATTAAGGCTTTTACGCATAGCTCTTTTTTAAATGAACATCAGGATAAAACGATCATTTCAAATGAACGTTTAGAATTTTTTGGAGATGCTATATTAGAATTTATTATTTCTGAATATTTATATGAAAATTTTAATGAGTTTTCTGAAGGGGACCTTACTTCTTGGCGCTCTCAATTGATAAGAGGGAACACTTTGTCTGCCATTGCTCAAGAAATTGGTCTTGGTGAATGCTTATTTCTTGGAAAAGGCGAGGAAAAAAATAACGGCCGGAATAATATAAGCATTTTAGAAGGAGCAATGGAATCTTTAATTGCAGCAGTTTACTTAGATTTGGGCATGGAAATCGCTAAAAAATTTGTAATAAATGCTTTAGCTGATGAAATTAAAAATCTAACAGATAATGAGGTAATTATCGATGCTAAAGGTGAATTACAAAAAATTTTTCAATTAGAAAATTTAATGCCTGAATATATTTTAAAATCAACTAATGGGCCAGAGCATTCACCAAATTATCGAGTAGGGTTGATTTTACCTAATGGTTTGTCTGTTGAAGCTACAGCAGGAACAATCCAAAAAGCTGAAAAGTTAGTTGCTATGCAAGCACTTGAATTAATTAAGGAAAATTAATATGTATTTAAGAAAATTATCTTTACATGGGTTTAAAGCATTCGCAAGTCCACAAGAATTCGATTTTACATCCGGCACTACTGCAATTATTGGCCCTAATGGCTCCGGTAAATCAAATGTTGCTGATGCAATTAGGTGGGTTTTTGGAGAACAATCAAATAAAAATATAAGAGCAAAGAAAACCGAGGACGTTATTTTTATTGGATCTGATAGCCGACGTTCAATGGGAATTGCTGAAGTAACAGTCATTCTAGATAATGAAGATAGGTGGCTTCCATTAGAATTTGCTGAGGTTTCAATTACTCGAAGAGCTCATCGTTCTGGAGACAATGAATATTTCATTAATGACAATAAGGTTCGCCAAAGCGATGTTCTCGCATTAATGAGTCAAGCAAACATGTCTCAAAATTCTTATGCTTTTGTATCTCAAGGACTTGCAGATCGTATTATTGAACTAAAGCCATTAGATCGCAGAATACTAATTGAAGAAGCTGCAAATATAGATCAATTTCGTAAAGACTTAGTTCTTACGAAAAGAAGAATTGACGAGACTAGAGATAATATTTTAAAGGTAGATTTAATTTTAAAAGAATTAAAACCTAGAGTTAAATTTTATGAACGCTTTCAAAAGAAGACAGCAAAATTTAATGAATTATCAAAAGAGATTAATATTCTTTTATATTATTTTTATGATGCAAAATTAAAAGCATTACATGATCAAAAAGTTCATTTAAATGAAATGTTGATAAATAATAATAAGGAGATTACAACAAATAGAAATAATTTGGATAATTCTTCTAAAGATATGAGCTCGCTTGAACTTCAAATATCTAACTTAAATTCAACTAAAGAAAATAATCAAGCTGAAATTGATCTGCTGATATCTGAAATTAACAAAATTGATAAAGATTTAGCAATTACTAACCAGAAAAATTCAGACTTAAAGCGTCAGAATTTATCTTTATCAGACGATTTAAATAATTTGACTAAATTACAATCTCAAAGTGTTCCTGATGATAAAAAAGTTGATGCATCACTTGTAAACAAACAAATCAAAGAACTAACAATAGAAAAAAATAGATTAATTGATTCAATAACGTCCAACGATGAAAAAATCAGAGAACTTATCCAAAAACGAAATGTTTCACAGCAAAACCTTGATAAAGAATTTGATAGTTTTGATATGGCTAAAGAAAAGTTATTTAACTGTGAAAAATTAATTCGTGAAATAGAACTAGAATTGAGTCTATTAGACCAATATTATAAAGAAGCTCCAGTGGATAACGATAATATTAATGATCTGTTAAATCAATTTGTTAATGACTCGTCTATAACTTCAAAACCGAATATTCTTGGACCATTAACGAGATTAATTCAAGTTCCGGAAAAATATGAACGTGCTGTCGAATCTGCTTTAATAGGTTTTTTAAATGCAATCGTTGTTTCAAATGCTAATGACGCAGAATTGTGTTTTGAATATTTAAAAAATAACGATTTTGGATCTGCAAAATTATTACTTTTGGAACATACATCATCATCTCCACCTTTAACAATAATGAGAGAAAATGGAGTTATTGGAATTGCCTCAAAGCTTGTATCTGTAGATCGAGAATATCAAAAACTCGTTGACTCTCTTTTAGGAAAAACTATTATTGTCGAAGATTTAACTACTGCAAAGCTTGTATTTTCAAGAGGAATTGGACAAGTAGTCACATTAGACGGCACTTTATTAATAAATGAATTTACCTACTATGGTGGTTCAGCTAAATCTTCTGGAAAACATTTTTCTATACAATCACGTTTAGAAGATCTTCAAGAACGATTATCTCAAGAAACACAAAAAATACCTCAATTAAAGACTGACGTTGTTAAAAACGACAAAGTTATAGATGAATTAAGAAAAATTATTACAAATACCGAACATGAAATGAGCAAATTTGATAATGAAAGAAAAACCTTCAATAATAGTCTTAATAAAATCAATAATGAGATATCTTCAACAAATGCAAGCTTAGGCATTCTTGAAAATGGTGGCTCGATTTCAATAATTAATAATTCTGAAACTACTAAACAATTGATCAAAGAAAAGACAGGTGAGCTTGAAAGTATCGCATCAGAGCTAAATGAAAATGAATCAATTATTAAAGCATTCATGAACAATGTTGAGACTTTAAAGAGTAACAAAAAAATCTTATTATCAAAACATCAGGATATTATTAATGAGAACGCAGAATATGAGAAAAAGATTTCTGCTTGTTTGCAATCTATTAAAGATACAGAACAACATATACAATCTCTGGAAAATAGTAATTTTCAAGCAAACACTAAACAAGAACAAGTTAGCTTTGAGTTAAATAATCTTTTAGAAAAAATTGCACAGGATGGTTTTTCAATTAATGATGATGGCATTATAAATAAGCAATTTTCTGATTTAGATGAAGATGCAACAACCGTGATGGACAAATATAGATTGAAGTGTTCAATAGCTTCATGGACTGATTTATCTACAGATAACTTAGAATCTCTAAATACAATTACGAATGACATGAGGATGCAGATTCTTAAATTAGGGTCTTTAGATCAAGAAATTGAAGCTGATTTAATAAATGATAAAAATAGATACGATCAATTGATTGAGCAGACAGGTGATCTAATAAGCGCAGAAGAAGAACTCCAGACTGTCATAAAAAAATTAGAATTTTCAATATCAGAAAAATTTTCTGAAACCTTTCAAATGGTCAACGATAAATTCAATCATTATTTTAGAGAAGTTTTTGATGGTGGGAGTGCAGAATTAAAAATGATTAGCGCTGAAAATAAAACAGAACAGGGTATTGAAATTATTGTTAAACCACCAGGTAAACGACTATCAAATCTGGCTGCTCTTTCAGGAGGAGAACGTGCGATGACTTCAGTGGCTCTAATGTTTGCGCTCATGTCTGTTAATCCTTCACCGATTTGCGTCTTAGATGAAATAGATGCAGCTTTAGATGATGCAAATGTTAAACGTTTTTTGCGTATTCTTAACGAATTAAGTGAAAATACTCAATTTATTGTTATTACGCATAATCGGATTACTGTACAAGATGCTGAAACTGTATACGGTATATCGATGGAGCAAGATGCAACATCTACTGTCTTGTCTTTGAAAATTAAAGATCTCGTTAATTAACTTGATATAATGGTTTAATGAAAAAATTACTGTTACTGTTATTAGGTTTTATTATTTCTTGGAGTTTAATCTCAGGAATTATTTCTCAAATTGACATTGATTTGGTTGTTAGCTCAATCAAAAATGCAAATTACCTTTTAATTTTTATTGCTTTATTATTTTATCTAACTGCATTAGTAACAAGAAGTGAACGATGGCACTTGTTGCTTAAAAAGGAATTTATGCAAACCAGACAACGAGTATTAAGAGTTGTTGTCATTGGCTATGTAATGAACTGGTTATTTCCTATAAAAATTGGTGAAGTCGCAAGGCCGGTTCTTTTAGCAGGTCACGAGAAGAATATGGTGCCATTAGCAGCAGGTACTGTTATTGTTGAACGAGTCATGGATGGCGCTATACTTTCTATTCTGTTTCTTTTAGGTGCCTCTACTTCATTAGATATTATTTACGCTGAATTTGGCAGCAAGGGTCTATGGATTCCATTGGGAATAATTATTACTGTTGTATGTCTATTTATTGCATCAATTTATTTACGAAGATATATGGAAAGTAAAGATAGTCGCTTATCAAGAGTAACTTTTTTTGTTCCTAGAGTAAAAAATAAATTGGATAGTTTTTTTCGCGGTCTAACTATTTGGAAGCATCAAACATATTTTATTGGATCTGCTGTATTGACAGTTGTTTCTTGGTTTTTAGAAACCGTTTCATATTGGCTCATTGGTTTATCTCTAGGCATAGAACTGACCATTATGCAATTTTTCCTAGTTCTTTGGGGTGCAACATTTGGTTTTATTATTCCTAATGCTGGTGCAGGATTAGGAACATTTGAATTTTTTACAGCTGGAATGCTTGCTATTTTAGGAATTGATAACTCTACTGCGACAGCTTGCGCTCTTTTGCTCCATGCATTAATTTTATTTCCTTTAATTTTGCTAGCAATTCCATCTGTTATCTATGAACGTGATAAAATTGATAGAGTTAAATCTTTATTAAGTGTTTAATTGAACTAAGTTTGAAATTTATTTGCTCATCTAGCAATTGAATATATAATGAACTCAGGTGATTAATTGTGAATAATTACGACAAAAATAACATATTAAATCTCTTAGATTCAGTTAGCCCTGACAACGCAGATCTTTTGGAAACATTACATATTATACAAGAGCATTTTGGATATTTATCTAAAGAAGCATTAGAAATAGTTAGTGAGCTTTTATCCCTTTCAGTCGCACATGTATATGGAACTGCTACATATTATGCAGATTTTAGATTTGTTCCACCACCAGAAACTATAATTGGTTGGTGTAGTGGCCCAGCTTGTTTACTTAAAAATGGAGTAGGCATCAGAGATGCAATGTTAGCAGTATTTGGAACAGAATTAGGTGAACAACTAGATAATCCTTCAGTGGAAGTGTGTATGGCACAATGCAATGGAACTTGTGAACAAGCTCCTCAGATTTGGGTTAATAATAAGGTTGTAGGTAAATTGACAGCTGCAAAAGCTATTGAATTAGCAAGATCTATTAAAGAGGATATTTAATGCAACAAGACTATTACACATTACGAGCTCAAGCTGATATTGAATATAGCATTTGGTCTCAACCAGAAAAACCTAGAATCGATTTTGCTTATGATACTTCAAGTATTGCAAGCGGAACTGAAGAAATCATGAACAAGCTAAATGAGAAATTAATTAATGAAAATCATCAGATTGAAACGGGAGTTGTTGCTGGTTATGGTCTTCAATATCTTAATCCATTAGTGCAAATTACATTTACTGATGGCACTACAGTTCTATATGGTCCTGTTACTTCTGATAATATTGATGATCTTATTAATGAAGCTTTAGGGAATAATAGAAATCCACTTGACATAACTATTGGTATGTTGCATGGGAATAGAAATGATATTCCTACAATCGACAAGCATTCATTTTTACAACTTGAAGAAGAGCGCAGACTAACACGTAACTTAGGTTTTATTGACCCTGATTTAATTAACCATTATATTGCTCGTGATGGTTATCTAGCAGTTAATTCCATTTTTGAAAAGAAATTAACTGATGAAGAGATTAGAAAAGAAATTAGTGACTCTGGGTTAGCGGGTAGAGGAGGAGCTTTTTTTCCAACTGGAGTAAAATGGGGTTTTTTATCTTCTGCAAGCACAGAGGATAAATATCTAGTTTGCAATGCAGATGAAGGCGATCCAGGTTCATGGGTCAACAGAATTTTAATGGAGGGGGATCCTCATTCAATCATTGAAGGCATGATTATAGGCGCACTTGGCACTTTTGCTAATAAAGGATATATCTATATTAGAAGCGAATATCCATTGGCCATTTCAAGAATGCAAAAAGCTATTGACGATGCATATTCTTTAGGTATATTAGGTCAAAATATTTTACGAAGTAATTTTTCATTTGATTTGCGTATTATTAAAGGCGCAGGAGCTTATGTTTGCGGTGAAGAAACAGGACTTATTGCATCAATTCAAGATTCCAGAGGAATGCCAAGGATTAAACCACCATTTCCTGCAAATTCTGGTGTTTTCTTTAATCCGACCAATGTGAATAATGTTGAATCCTTCGCAAGTATTCCTATGATAATGCGCAATGGGTCTAATTGGTATAAAGAGTACGGAGTTGAAAGTATTTCAGGTACAAAGCTATTTTCTATTTCAGGCGATGTTAAAAAAGCTGGCATAATGGAACTACCATGGGGTGTAAAAATTACTGACGTACTAGAAACCTGTGGAGGAATTTCAAATAATAAACCATTTAAGGCTTTACAAGCAGGAGGACCACTGGCTGGTTACTTGCCTTCTAGCATTGCTGGTACATTAGAGCTTGAACCTAATCAATTTAAGGAACACGGTGCACTTGTTGGATCTGGAGGCCTAGTGTTTATCTCTGATTCTGCTTGCAGTATTCAGTTGAATCTATTGTTTTCTCAATTTGTTGAGGACGAGTCATGTGGTCGATGTACAACATGTCATGGCGGAAACCAAAGGATGACTGAAATATTTCGTAGAATTTCTAGAGGCAATGGAAGAATCGAAGATAAGGCTAATCTAGATATTATAGGAAACACTTTATTATACTCAAATTGCGTGCATGGACAAGCAAGCCCAACAATTATGAAAAATACTGTTAGTCATTTTGCTGATGATTATGAAGATTGCGTCATTAATAAAAAATGCAGTGGCGATGTTTGTTCTTGTCCAGGTCTTACAAAATTGATTATTGTTGATCAGTTTGATAAAAAATTAGATGAAGCTATGAATATTTGCCCTACAGGAATGATAAAAAAGATCAATGGTAAGTATACGATTAATATGAAAGATTGCATTAGATGTGGTGCATGTATAGAGTTAGCACCAGAAGCAATTAAAAAAGTGTCAGATGGCACAACTCAGGAAATGCCAGAGTTCATTCCAAGAATTTTTAGTGAGAATCATAAATCATTGACCCCTCATTCAGTATTAATTGAACCTTCAAGCATTACAACTAATGTGCTTGTGAGAGGCGAGAAAAGCTTATCTGGCATGGAGAATATGACTATCTAGCTTTTTGCCACTTTATAATTTTTGTAATTGCTTTTGACGCTCGTTCTGATGAATCAAAGAAGGGCACACCATTTTCTAGAGCAAGACATGCAAGATGATTTACTTCATCTAAGGATCCTTGTATGCGACTCCTATGCACTATAACAATAGGTAATTTTAATGTTTTTTGTAGTGACTTAAATGTTGATAGAAGCAAATCAAAGGACTCATTTTTAAATTGTTCCTTACCAAATATGTTACGAATATTAAATTTTCCTACACTGCTTAATGTATTAGCTTTTGTATTCTTATTGTCCATCCAAGGCATAAGCCCGTATGAATAAAAAAAACAGTTTACTTTTTTGTTCTTAGACAATGTTCTAAATAGCTTTTTAAGCAAATTGACTTGATTTGCACCGACGCCAAAATCAATAGGGTTATAAATACTTGTACCTGCCATCGGTATAAAAGAACGTAATTCTTCTTGTACTGCTTTATTTATCATTGGTAGGACCAATCCAGATCTTGAAATTGCATCACTCGATAAAACAGAGTTTCCTCCACCACTAGAGATGGATATAACATTATTATTTTTAATATTTGCTAAAGAGGTTTTCATTGCAATAATAATATCTTGAGCTTCTTCAATGGAATCTACTAAAATAACACCGAACTGCTTGCATAATGATTCAAAAACGCCAGCAGATCCAGCTAACGAGCCAGTGTGTGAACTTGCTGCTCGAGCACCTTCTTCAGTCTGCCCACCCTTTATAATAATTGTTGGTTTAACTGAAGCGCATTTTTTTAACGATTTTAGAAATGCTTTCCCATTGTTAATTCCTTCAATATATGACAATACATATTTTGTTTCATTATCATTAGCTGCATATTCCAA
Source organism: Chloroflexota bacterium (assembly GCA_002718395.1). Classification (GTDB taxonomy): domain Bacteria; phylum Chloroflexota; class Dehalococcoidia; order UBA2979; family UBA2979. The sequence goes on from PBEG01000015.1 coordinate 24,377, forward strand.
AAAATCACTTACGCTTAAATCTGCTCCATTTCCAAATGAAACTACCTTGGAAAATCTTATACCGCGTGATGCTAATCTAAAAATAAATTCAGCTGCTAATACTCCGGACTGAGAAGCCACAAAAACATCCCCTGATTCTTCTGGAGGGGCTTCTTCAGTAAATGAAATTTGTTCTCCAGGAACATATAAGCCCATACAGTTTGGGCCAATGACTCTAATACCAGCTTTTTTAGTCATATTTAATACTTCTTCACCTAATTTTTCGCGATTCTTATCGCCGGTTTCATTAAATCCTGCAGTAAATAGGTGTAAAGTTTTAACATTTTTTTCGATACATTGCTTAACAAGCTCTGGAACTAATGGAGCAGGCAACCTAGAAATAACGTAATCAACATCAGTAGGGCATTCAAGTATACTTGGATAACAAGTAAAATTGTTAATTTTAGTCATCTTTGGGTTAACTGGATAAATAGTATGTTTTTTATCAAAACCGCTATTTAAGAGCGCTTTAAAATGTCCGCCATCATTTTCATTTGATGATACGCCGACAACAGCAATATTTTTAGGATGAAAAATAAAGTCTAAGGGATGTTTATTATATTTTTTTTTCATATAAATACCACTTTTGAAGTATGGATTTATTTATTCCACATTTTTTCAGGTTGTCCATCAAAAATAATGTGGATAAATCTTGCCAGTACAAATAAATAATCAGATAAACGATTGATATAAACAAGTACATTTTTAGAAATTTCTACTTCTTGAGCAGCAGTAACTATTGTTCGTTCAGCCCTACGACATATTGCTCTTGATAATTGAAGCTGTGCAGCAGGCAAAATACCTGTTGGCAATATGAAATTATCGAGAGGAGGCAAAGAATCTTGCATGCTATCTATCGCTATCTCAAGGTCATTTATATCATTTTCATTAACAAAGTTTTTGAACACGCCTGTTTTTTCTTTCTTCGTAATTTCTTCGTGCGGGGTGGCAAGCTCAAAACCTATATTAAAAAGATCATTTTGAATGTTTTCTAATTGTTTAATAATATTTTTTCTAACTTTGTTTTTTGTAAAATGCCGGTACCACCATTTATTACCATAATTGATATGAACATTTTTTAGGTAAGCTAATGCTATTCCTATAGATGAATTCAGTTCATCAACTTCGCCATATGCTGAAACAAGCAAATCATTTTTTAAAACTCGCTTTCCACCATAAAATGATGTACTTCCTTCATCGCCACCTTTAGTATAAATTTTCATATAAATCTCCGTAATGGTGGAGCCGGTGGGAATTGCACCCACGTCCAGAATATTTCTTGTCTCAATCTGCTACGGGTGTAGTCAGATTTAATTGCACTAATTGAAACTATCTGACAATAACAATTAGCAAGCTTTGAATAAACTTAGAATTTTATCATCAAAGCAATAATAAAATTTTGCATCCTAGCTAATTGTCGCTTGATATCTCTCACTAGGAGAAGAAATATAAAACGTCACTGCTTAAGCAGCGAGAGCGAGTTTTTTTTCGCCTTTTAAATTTTTGTCGAAGATTAACGAGTTTACGACATGCTCGACCCGCAAATGAGAACAATCTATACCTGTCGAAACTAGGCGGCCCCAATATGCACCTATTTAAAGGTACTTAAAGTTTATGCATATTTTTGTTATTGGTGAATAGCGAATTATTGAAATCTTTTAATACTTTTTTTTAATGTTCCTTCTAATGCTCTATCACTTTCACGTTTTTTAATTGCCTGTCGCTTATCATATTTCCTTTTACCAGATACGAGACCAAGTGAAATTTTAATTTTACCATGCTTAAAATATATCCTTGTAGGTATTAAAGTAAGTCCAGGTTTTGTATTAATTTCATGCAGTAGTCTCCTTATTTCCTTTTTATGCATTAAAAGTTTACGTTGACGCAATGTATCCCATTCAGATGTGTCAGTGGTAGGTTTTGTGATGTGTAAATTATTTAACCAAATTTCACCATGTTCTATTTTTGCATATGATTCATGAATTGTGACATGAGAATTTCTTATAGCTTTAACCTCACCACCTTTCAAAACTATGCCTGCTTCATATTCTGAGACTAGGGAATAATTATACAAACCTCTTTTATTTTTTATTGTAGGTGTCGTTTTATTTAATATTTTGTTGTCTTTTTTTTTAGGCAATTTATTACTTTACATAATTAAAATTAGAGGATACTTTTGAGATATTCTACTGCTTTAATTATAACAGTATCTTTTCGATTCGTAATATCGTCTTCGCTCACTTTTGCTTCAATATCTGGCTTAACACCTAATTTCTCAATAATTTGTCGTGTAGGGGACAAATAACGTGCTGTAGAGACATATAAAGCACCTCCATTTGATAGTTTTTTTACTGTATTTACGGTTCCTTTACCAAATGAAGTTTCACCAATAACAATAGCTCTGTTATTTCCCTGTAACGCTGCAGCAAATAATTCAGATCCAGAAGCTGATAGTGAATCCTGTAATATGACAATAGGGAGATCAGTTACAGTCTTGCTTGAAGCTTTTGTAATATCTTCATTTTTATTTCTATCGACTTGTATTGTTATAATGCCTTCATTTAAAAACATGTCAGAAATTTGTAATGTTTCATTTAATAATCCTCCAGGATTTGAACGCACATCAATAATAAAAGCCTTAACTCCCACAGATTCTTTCTTTTTTAATGCTACTTTTAACTCATCAGGAGTATTTTCAGTAAATGATTTAATTCTTATGTATCCGATATCATTAACAATATTTCCATCTTTATCGTAGATATTTTCAGATCTATCCAATGAATTTACATAAGTTATAGATGGAACATCAATATTATCACGTATCAATACAATACTTTTAATTTCTTCACTATTAGCACTTTGAATTTCTAGTGTAACTTTTGTTCCTTGAGGACCTCGAATACGTAATGCAGCCTTTTCTGTAGACCATCCTTTTGCATCTTCTCCATCAACGCTTATAATTTTATCACCATTCTTTAAACCTGCTTTTTCTGCTGGACTACCATCAAATGGGTTAACGATAATTACATACTCTCCTTTAAGAGAAATAGTTGAACCGATACCTTGAAATGTGCCTTGCAAATCAGATTGTGCAAAACTGAATGATTCAGGATCTATATAATTAGTATGAACATCATCCAATGAACGTAAAATTCCAAGAATAGAAGCATTAAATAGTTGTTGTTTATCAATACGTTCTGGTTCAACATAATTATCTTTCAGTACATCATAAATTTCACCAATGACTTTGAAATCATTAAAATCATTACTTGAAGAATTATTAGTTATAGATTCATGTATTTTATCAATCTCTTTTTGTGTTATTTCTGAGTCGTCAACAAGCAACATATGTGAAATAAAACCAA
>PBEG01000016.1 GCA_002718395.1 Chloroflexota bacterium
AAGATATGGAGAAAACCCACATCAGAGTGCTGGCTTATATGTTTCAAATAAGAAAGAAGATAGTTTAGCAAATGCTGAGATACATCAAGGGAAAGAGCTTTCTTATAATAACTTCCTTGATGTAAATACTGCCATGAATTGCGTGATGGAATTCGATGATCCAGCTTGCGTAATAGTGAAGCATGTCAATCCATGTGGCGTTGCGATTGGAACTAACATAAAAAATGCTTATGAAAGATCATTTAAAACAGATCCAGAATCAGCATTTGGAGGTGTGATAGCTGTGAATGACTCCGTTGATAAAGCATTTGCATCCAGTTTAATAGAGAATCAGTTTTTAGAGGTTCTTATAGCTCCACATTTTTCTGAAGATGCCCTTGATACTTTGAAAAAGAAAAAAAATATTAGAGTGATTTCAAAAACAATATCTGAAAAAAGCTTCATGCCATTCTCAATCCAAGCAATAGACGGGGGATTCTTGGTTCAAGAGGATGACTGGAAAATCATAGACAAAGATAATTTAGAATATGTCACTGATAAAAAACCAACCGATGATGAGATCTTGGATCTACTTTTCGCTTGGAAGGTCTGTAAATATGTTAAGTCCAATGCGATTATTTTTGCAAAAGATCAGCAGACCATAGGCATAGGTGCGGGACAGATGAGTCGTGTGAATAGTGCTAAAATTGCAAGCTTAAAAGCGGCCACGGCAAAGTTAGAAACAAACGGTTCAGTTATGGCCTCTGATGGTTTCTTCCCATTCAGTGATAGTATTGATATGGCATCTAATAATGGAATTTCATGCATCATTCAGCCAGGTGGTTCAATCAAAGATAATGAAGTCATCGCAGAAGCAAACAAACAAAATATTGCAATGGTTCTAACTCGGATGAGACATTTTAGGCATTGATCAATGGTTAATGTATTAATTGTTGGTAGCGGCGGAAGGGAACATGCTTTCACTTGGAAGGCCTCACAATCTGATCTTGTTGATAAAATTTTCGTAGCGCCTGGTAATGCTGGAACTTCGCTAGAGCCTAAAGCTGAGAATATCGAAATCAGTTGCTCTGATATTGAAGGTCTAGTTTCTTTTTCTGAAAAAGAAAATATTGGTCTTGTAATCGTTGGTCCAGAAGATCCATTAGTAAACGGAATTACTGATGCATTCAAGAAAGTCGGGATTGATTGTTTTGGTCCTGAGTCAATGGGAGCAAGACTAGAAGGCTCAAAAGTTTTTGCTAAATCTTTTATGAAAAAACATAACATCCCAACAGCCAACTATGAAAGCTTTACTGATGCAGATGAAGCTATCAAATATATTCAAAAGAATAAGTTTCCTCTTGTCATTAAAGCTGATGGCTTGGCAGCCGGAAAAGGTGTTGTGATTGTAGAAGACTATGAAAGCGCTAATGAAACCATTAACGCATTTATCAGTGAAACGAAATATGGAGATGCCAGTAAAAAGATCATAGTTGAGGAATTTCTAAAAGGTCAGGAGCTTAGCTATATTGTGATGGTGGATAGAAATGAATATCTCCCACTAGCAACATCACAGGACCATAAAACAATTGGAGAAGGCGATGTTGGATTGAATACTGGCGGAATGGGAGCATATTCACCTGTTCCATTTGTAAACGAGGAACTAGATATATTAATTAAGAAAAAAGTTATCGAACCAACTGTTGACGGGCTTTTACAGGATGGAATTAGTTTTAGAGGATTTCTATATGCTGGCCTTATGATTGACTCAGATATGGATATAAAAGTATTAGAGTATAACTGCAGATTTGGAGACCCAGAGACTCAACCAATAATGCTGAGACTAAAATCAGACCTTATTGAGATGATCCAGACATGCTTCTCTGGGGGCATCAGTAATTATAAAGTTGAATGGGATCAAAAGTCAGCTATGGGTATAGTGATGTCTAGTATCGGTTATCCAGAATCATATGAAACTGGTAAAAAAATCTCTGGGCTCGATGCATTTTCTGGCAGAGATGATATCAAAGTCTTTCATTCCGGTACACGCATAGAGAATCAAAATTTTCTTACCAATGGAGGCAGAGTTTTATGTTTAACTGCTCTTGGAGATGACTTAGATCAGTCCAATCAGAATGCATATTCCGCTATTGATAAGATTGAATGGGATGGAAAATATTATAGAAAAGATATTGGTTTTAGGGTAATGAAATAGCTTTATTTCTTCATTGATTCAAAAAAATCATTATTAGTTTTTGTATCTTTCATTTTATTCAAAAGAAACTCAACTGCAGCAATCTCATCCATATCGTGGACAACTTTCCTAAGAACCCACATTTTTTGAAGCTCCTCTGGATCCATTAGTAGGTCTTCTCGTCTTGTTCCAGATCTATTGATATGAACTGCTGGATATACTCTCTTATCGGCGATTCTCCTATCGAGAGCAATTTCCATATTACCCGTACCTTTGAATTCTTCAAAAATCACTTCATCCATTCTAGAACCAGTTTCAACTAGTGCAGTTGCAATGATTGTTAAGCTTCCACCTTCCTCAAGATTTCTAGCAGCACCAAAAAATCTTTTTGGTTTTTGGAGGGCGTTTGCATCTACGCCACCAGTTAATACCTTACCTGAGGCAGGTGCAACAGTGTTGTATGCTCTCGCTAATCTTGTTATTGAATCTAGAAGAATTACAACGTCTTTTTTATGCTCTGAGAGTCTCTTGGCTTTCTCCAATACCATATCAGCAACTTGGACATGCCTTGATGCAGGCTCATCAAATGTACTAGAAACTACTTCTCCTCTGACAGTTCTAATCATATCTGTAACTTCTTCTGGTCTTTCATCTATAAGAAGTACGATTAGATGTACGTCTGGGTAATTTGCTGTAATTGAAGATGCTATATTTTGCAGAAGAATCGTTTTCCCAGCCTTTGGAGGTGAAACAATTAGTCCTCTTTGTCCCATACCTATGGGTGATGCTAAGTCTATGATCCTTGCAGTTAAGTCTTCGACACTTCCTGTTCCTTGTTCCAGCTTTAATCTCTCTTCAGGAAAATATGGTGTTAAATTCTCAAACAATGCTTTTGTTCTTACATTCTCTGGATCCTCAAAATTAATTTCTGAAACTTTTAATAAAGCAAAGTATCGCTCATTGTCTTTAGGAGGCCTGACTGAGCCTGAAAGAGTATCACCAGTTCTAAGATTAAATTTCCTTATTTGGGTTGGTGAAACATAAACATCATCTGGTCCAGCAATATATGATGTGTCTGATGATCTGAGAAAACCAAATCCATCTTGCAAAATTTCCAAAACACCTTCACCAAAGATTCTCTTATCTTCTGCAGCATGCGCTTTCAAAATGGAAAATGTGATATCTTGCCTTCTAGCTCTTGAGATATTTTCAATCCCCATATCTTCAGCGGTTTTCTGAATCTCTGTTATTGATTTAGTTCTTAACTCAGGAAGACTTAGAACATCATCACCTTCAAGCTCAGATTTCGATATAACGTCATCATCTGTGAAAGTTGCAGCTCTATCTTGGAAATCCTTCTTATGTCTTGAATTTCTTTTTCTTCTGTTTTTACCGTTTGATGGCATATAAAATTAAATATTTTGATTAATGAATTCTTGAATCTGTGCCTTAGAAGCTGCGCCAATATGCTGAGCTTTTACAGCACCTTCGCTAAAAATTATTAGTGTTGGGATACTCCTTATTGCATAGTCCATTGCTGTCTTTTTGCTATTATCTACATCAACCTTGACAATCTTTATCTTTCCATTGAGTTCCTGGTCTAATTCCTCTAGTGCAGGTGCAATCATTTTACATGGGCCACACCACTCAGCCCAAAAATCAACAAGAACAGGTGTCTGTGATGATATGACATCTACTTGAAAATTCTCATCTGTAGTTTGAACTATACCCATTTTATTTTGAAAATTTAATTGCTTGATAAAAGATGTAACGATTTTTCTATAGAACTCTGGATAGAGATAATTCATTGTCCCTAAATAAAGTGTAATAAAGCAAGTCTTTTTTTAAAAAAATATATTCTAAACTCATCACTAATACATTTTATAGTGAACTCTAATCACAGTAGTCTATGATAATCATTGTGATAACAAATAAAGACATCCTAAGAGAAGTTATAAAGATTTCAGTTGAAGCTGGAGAAATAATCATTGATTTATACAAGAACTCCGATATTGATATCCAACTAAAAAATGATGAATCACCACTTACTAGAGCAGATATCTCATCAAATAATCACATAATTAACAGGATAAAAAAGCTTACTCCAGAAATTCCTATTTTATCCGAAGAATCCAAAAGATTTACTCTTCAAGAAAGATCTAGATGGAAAGAGTATTGGCTAATTGATCCACTTGATGGAACAAAAGAATTTATCAATAGGAATGGTGAATTCACTGTAAACATAGCTCTAATTTCCAACAATAGACCAACATTTGGCGTAATTCACATTCCTGTATCTCATGAAACTTACTGGGGTCATCAAGATTATGGTTCTTATTTTATAAATTCAGATTCCGAAGAGCGAAAAATAAGTGTAAACAAAAGAAATAGAAAAAAAATTAGGGTTACTGCTAGTAGATCACATAACAATAGCAAACTAACAGACTTCCTCAATAATATAGTAGATTATGAAATCTTATATGCTGGAAGCTCCTTAAAGTTTTGCCTCATAGCGAGGGGTCTAGCAGATATCTACCCGAGACTGAGCCCTACATCAGAGTGGGATATTGCGGCTGGTGAAGCTATCTTATTAAATGCAGGTGGAAAATTACTGACACTAAGCAATAAAGAGATTAGTTATAATAAGAGCATTGATTTCATCAATCCTAGCTTTATTGCTTCAAATAATCTTTTATATATGAAAAATAGTAATGAGAATATATGATTTCTAAAAAGTTTTAGCTTTCACCAAATAGATCCCTTGTGTAAATTTTCTCCGTAGTATCTGATAAATCTTCATGCATTCTGTTTGCCAAGATCAAAGATGAAGAATCTTTGAATTTCTCCAAGTTCGTAAATACTTCAGAACCATAGAATTGACTTTGAGTAATAAGTGGCTCATAAACAATCACTCTGACTCCTTTAGCTTTTATTCTCTTCATAATACCCTGAACTGAGGATGATCTTATATTATCTGATCCTTCCTTCATTATTAATCTGTATATACCAACACAATCAGGATTCTTCTTCATGATATCATCAGCAATATAATCTTTTCGTGAAACATTGGCATCAACTATCGCCCCAATTATATTCTGTGGAACTGAATTATAATTTGCTAACAGTTGCTTTGTGTCTTTTGGGAGACAATAACCTCCATATCCAAAGGAGGGATTATTATAACCCCGTCCTATTCTTGGATCTGAGCAAACAGCGGATATTATCTTTTCGGTATCCAATCCTAGGTTGAGAGCGTATGAGTCTAGCTCATTGAAATATGCTACCCTTAGTGCAAGATATGAATTTGAAAATAATTTCACAGATTCTGCTTCCTCAGGAGCAAGAAAAAAGCAAATTGGATCATTAAGCGCAATCTCCTCAAAAAGCTCACTAATTCTTTTTGCCAGATTAGAATTATCGCCAATAACAATCCTAGATGGGTTGAGGTTGTCCTCTATGGCATGCCCCTCCCTCAAGAATTCAGGTGAGAATATTATCTGAATTTCTGGAAATTTACTTCTTATTTTAGATATAAAGCCAACAGGTATTGTCGACTTAATCAGTATAGGTATTTTTGGATCATTGATTCTTATTTGATCAATTGTATCTTCTAGTATTGATGTATCAAAATAGTTACCTTTCGGATCATAATTAGTAGGCAAAGCAAGAATATATAAATCTGTTTTTCCAAAAGTAGGCTCCAAATTTGGATAAGCTATTAATCTAGATTTGTTAGATTCCAGAAACTCTTTAATCAGGGGATCATTAATTGGAGAGTTTGATGAATTAATCAGTCTTACTTTCTCTTCATCGATATCAATAATGCTAACATTGTAATTTTGGCTCAATAAAACTGCTATTGAGTTACCAACATATCCAGCGCCAATTACTGAAATATTAGAAAAATTTTTCATCAATCACACTCCTCATTTTTTCCCATAACAAGCTGTAGATTAGAAAATTTATATAGAGTAATAATCTCTATACCAATTTACAAAATTCTTCACTCCTTCCTCAATCGTTATTTTAGGTCTATATTTTGTTACCTCAAAAAGTCTTTCTGTATCAGCATGAGTAGTTAAAACATCGCCTGGCTGCATGGGTTGAAACTCTTTTTTTGCCTTGATAGATAAATGTCTTTCCAATGTTGAGATAAAATCTAATAAACTAACTGGTCTACCATTTCCAATATTATATATAGAATATGGTGCAATTTTACTGCATGAAGGATCTAGTTCATTATCCGAGCTAACGCTGCTTTTTTTGGGAAGTATTTCTTGTATTCTTACAATCCCCTCTACAATATCATCAATGTAGGTAAAGTCTCTCAACATATCACCATTGTTATTGATCTTTATTGGATCCCCATTGATTATAGATCGTGTAAATTTAAATAATGCCATATCTGGCCTACCCCATGGCCCATAAACTGTGAAAAATCTTAAGCCAGTACATGGAATATTATAGAGATGTGAATATGCGTGTGACATCAACTCATTAGATTTCTTAGTCGCAGCATAGAGAGATACAGGATGATCTGTGGAACTTGATTCAGATAGAACTTCATAGTCCTGAAATCCGTAAATGGAGCTTGATGAGGCATACACTAAATGATCAACATCAATAGATCGACAAGCCTCCAGGACAGATAAATGACCAACCAAATTAGATTGTCCATAAATATAAGGATGATCGATTGAATATCTCACTCCAGGCTGAGCAGCAAGATGAATCACACGATCAATTGCGCCCTCTTTCATTATTTGTGTAAGTTTATCAGTATCAATGATATCCATTAATTTAAATTGATAATTTCTATAATTCTCTAAAATGGAAAGTCTGTCTTTTTTTAACTTAACACTGTAATAATCACTGAGGTTGTCAATTCCAATTACGTCATACCCTAGCTCACATAATCTCATTGCAGTATGAAAACCAATAAATCCTGCAGAACCTGTTAAGAGAAATTTCATAAGAACTAGATTACCAGATAATAATCCTTAAATTTTCTCTGCTACAGAAACTCTAAAACGAAAAGATGGAATAGATCCATCTGGCTTCAATGTGTCATCTATCTCTTGCAGTGAAAATACCAACCGATTTAGGTAGCCATTCTTGTCTTGTTTATTGATTAACATTGGTAGTGCTGCACATTGATGAGGCTCCCAATTAACAGATATTGAGGAATCCTTGTTTGAAATTAATATTTCACCTCCAGTTACAGGAATTGCAGTCGTGCTTGAAACAAGGCTAGAAATTGGCTTTGTATGATCAAAATCACCATTAATTCTCAAAACCTCTCTTTGTCTACCTCCGCTTAGATATGAAATCTCAATTTCATTTCCCCAGAAATCTGGTAAAAGAGTTAAGTAACCGACTCTCAGAAAATACTTGCCTCTCTTCCAATTTGGGAATTCATAATTGAGAGTAATCATTGGCTTTTGTCTTGAAATTGACAATCTTTTTTCAATATCTCCTAGAGCTGTATTGTGACTAGTTATTAATGTTATTGAAGATTTATCACTAATTATCTCTGGCTCAACAACTTGTAGGTCAGATATTTTCTGGCCCTCAAAAAATCCCTGAGATTGAACGCCTCCAGTATAGAAATCTGCACCCAACAATATTGAATCGAAATAACCATGTGGCAATGTTCCAAATGCAGGATTATCAAATTTTGAAAACTGTAATTTATTAATAGTTAGGCCTTTTCTTAGGTTAAGGGATGCAATAACGTCCTTTGTGGATAATTTAAGTATTGTGTTCTCCTCATCAGTCGAATATTCAAAATTACTGTCATGATTTTCACAAGAATCATCGATTTCAGTTTTCGTATCAGTAGTTTTATCCCTAATTTTTATATTTGAATCAATGTGTTCATTGATCTGATGAATTTGTCCTACCGCTTTGTCCCATCTGTTTTTAGTTATATGAGTTCTTAAATCACTCGACCATAAATCACATAGCCGTCTCTTTAAATCTTTGGATGCTCTGAGCTCAGAATCATCCATCATTTTATTAAATATCTGGTAACACATTGTATTAATCCATACATCATTCCGCCCTGATAGCGCCCAACGTGTAATATTGTATTTGGGCTGTTTCTTTACAGGAGCAGGATTTGCTGAGCTTACCAATATTCGAGCCTTTGTGTCTTGAGATGCAATATCAGGCATTATCTCTGAAGGAGTTGACCAAGTAATATCTCTATTTTTTGTCAAGTAAATCATCAATTCTTTGATCCTATTCCATTCACCATGTGGGTGAATTGTTGACTCTGTATTGAATCGTCCAGGTCTATAATCAAAACATTCAGCATCATTTGTATAGAAAGGGACAATACCCATTTGAGAAGACTTATATTTATCAAAAAAATCAAGGTAGCTTTCAAAATTAATATCACCATGAGCAAATTGCTGGAGTTTTTGAAAAATAAATGAATTAGACCATAGAACAGGCATCTCATAGTTTGAAGGACTGAGAGCTTTGTTAGGCATCAGGCCATCCCACTCTTGATCATATTTAAAGGAAAGCTTTATGTTGCTCTCATCCATGATGAAGGAATCATATCCAACCTCATAAATTACATCTATGATACTACTAGAAAAGGCCATTTCATTGATAAGAGCAGTTTTAGGTCTTACATTCAGATAACGTTCATAAATTTCTAGACCTAAAAGATGATTCCAGTGATTGACCTCATAAGGAGTTAGAGGTGCGATCATTTGCACGTAACCACTTCCAATCAGTTCCACTTTATCTTCATCAATTAATGATGAAAGCTTCTTGATCCAATTGTCATCAATCAAATTTATTCTCTCGAGCGTTTTTCCACTTGCTTCTATTGAAATCTTTATCCTATCTTCTTCACATAAGTCTAGAAGTGGCCAATAACATTTTTCTATAATAGATTCATGCTCATCTTCCTCTATTGATGAAAAAGAGAGATTCAAATGAAATGTGGTATACAATCTCATTTTAATTAAGTAAAGTCTTCCAAGAGCTACCCCAATGCTGATCAGAATCAATTTCGCTCTCTAGAATCAAATCCAATGACTCAATAGCTCTAAATAAATTGTTTCTATTGATAAATTTGTAATTTCTGAGACTTATCCAGTTGTCAGGATTCCTTGTGGCTTTCAAAAGCCATTTAAAATCAGACTCATCATCGTCATAATTGAAAGCCAAAATTACTTTTTTGCCATAATATTCTGCCTCTTGCAGAATAGTCCCAAATGAGGTGATGATTATAGACGCATTGGCAATTTCAGTTTGCATATCTTCTGAATTAAAAACAAAATCAATTTCAGGGTATTTACTCAATAAATAATCTTTTTTGTGCTTATAACCTGGCCCAATAATAATTTTCAATCTATTCATATAGTTTGAGTCATACAACAAATTAAGAACAATACTCGAAATATCGTTTGGGTCACTACCTCCAAAGGTCAGAAGAATCTTATCGTTAAGCTCTTTTTTGTATAGCTTTGGCTCTTTCAGAACTGAATAATGTTTCCCCCATAAGATTGAATTTTCTGAAATATAACTTTTCTTTATCTTATCTTTATTAATAAAGAAGGATGGAACTATAACTTCTCCAGAATGAATAGCCCACCTGTCAACCCTATCAATTATTATGGTATTTTCTTTATTTTTAAAAAAACCATCAATCATATCCATGCAATCGTATTTAGAGTCTACAAAAGCGTAACTGAAATTAAAATCATTATGAGTTTGTTGCTTTATTATTTTAAATTTTCTCTTCTTAAGAAATTGACTCTCTATATCGTTTGTGGCCAAAAATATGGATTTATTTTTGAGTCCCATAATCTCTATAATGTTAGTGAGTCTATACAAATGACCAAATCCTATTTCAACTCCGCCAGACGCGAAACATAGAATTTTCTCACTATGACTCACTTGAACTTAGAAACTACTTCTTATTTTCTTCATAGGGCGAAGTCCATCAGTTGGGTCAGCCCTCCAATCTCGGTCAGCTATTTCTGAGTCTGATGGCTCCTTATTACCATGACCATCAGCATCTATACCTTCACGGACTTCCTTAATGACAACCTCAATCTCCTTTGGCAACCAACAATGTCCCGATGAGAACTCTTCGCCTTTCTTATCTAGATCGAGATGAAACTCTATTATGCTCGCATTCCATTTATGGATTGCTCTGTGAATCACACTAGGGCTGACTGTATGATCAGACCACCCAACATTACATCCTGTTTTATCTCTTATCGTTTGTATTGCAGATAAATTGGCGTCTCTCAGCGGTGTCGGATATGAGGAATTGCAATGTAGAAATGTCAAGTCAGTACAATTATTCTTATGTGCAATTTCTTTGGCATGTAATATTTCAGGAATTGTTGCCATACCTGTAGAAAGTATTAGGGGTTTCGAAGTATTTGAGCATTTCTCAATTAATGAATCCCATAGTAATTCATAAGAAGCGATCTTAAGGAAATCTACATAGTCATCAAGAAGATCGACGGCGCTAAGGTAAAAAGGTGTGCAAGAAAACTTTATACCTCTAGACTTAGAATGCTCATAAAGCAATGGGATATATTCCTCTGGTAACTCCCATGACTTTCTATCTCTATGATTTTTAGACTTTTCTAGAATCTCACTTGAAAATAGTTGCTCTATTCTAAATAACTGAAATTTTACAGCATCACAGCCAATATCAGATGCACAATCAATAAATTCTTTGCATCTTTCCAGGTCATTACCATGATTACTTGATACCTCTGCAATGAAATATGTCATATTATTCCACTTCTATAGTAATAGTATTTAGAGCTAGTTGACAACGATGCTCGGCCTCACTTCGATCTTTTCCTGAAACTATAACATAACCGAATCTATCTGGATGCATCCTGATAGATGGTTGAATCTCACCTTTATCTCTAAAAAAACCAAACTTCACAAAGCCAGGAACATTTTCTAATTCTTCTATTCCATGAATATCCTTGATGACACCTTCTTTTGGAAACCAATATCTTATTGAAGTAGCATTTCTTTTCTTAGGCTTAAGGTCTATCTCATCAATAGGAATAGAAAGTGAATGATGCATAACAATCTCTACTAAATTCACTCCCGTTGCTATTGGAACTTGATGAGTAGCAAACCAACCTCCAGATAGTCTTGCAGCAATTTCTATTACTTTTATATTTCCATTGTTATCAATAACAATGTCCCCTTTAATGATGCCCTCACTGATACCAATAGCCAAAGCACTATTCAGAATTATATGATCAATTTCTTCAAGTTCAGATTTACTGAGTTCTGGAGGAATATCACCACCGTCTTCGATAATATATGGTTTGAATTGTGTCAATCTAGAATAGTTTCTTTCTGCAATTGCAGGGGTAAAACATCTTCCATCTAAAATAAAGCTCTCGGTGGAATATTGCTTACCCTCAATATATTCTTCCAAAATCAGTTTTCCTGAATCTCCCCATCTTATAGATTCTTCGAAAGCCCAATATAAATCTATATCCTGATCCAGGATTAAAACCCCTCTCGCGCCTCTTCCATCGTTTGGCTTTAAAACGAATCTTTCGTTATCACTATCCTCAATTATTCGTTTTAAATCCTGAAATGATGACAATTCATAATGGGCCGGACAGGGAATCTGATTTGCGGTGAAAGACTTTTTCATTAGTAGTTTATCTGATGCTATTTTCGCTGATTCAATCGATATTGATGGCAAACCAAGCTCAGTGGCTGTAAGTGCAACAGTGTATGGCACATCATTTGCAATTGTCATAACTCCGTCAATTGGGATTTTCTTAGAAAAGTTTTTTGACATTCTTGCTGTTTTCTCGGCATCTCTAGTAGATACTTTTATGAAATAGTCAGATAAATTAACAGAAGGAGCATTTGGATCTAAATCTGTAGCAATTGTTCTGATACCTTTTTGTTTTGCCAATTTATAGGCAGGGGCTTGTTCAGCTCCTGCGCCAACTATTAATAAATGCTTTTCAGGAGAAATAAATGCCTCCGTTTATATTAAGGGTTTGCCCTGTAATATAATTTCCATCTTCAGCTAGAAAGAATGCAAGTGAAGCAACATCAGAAGGGTCGCCCAATCTTCCAAGAGGAATCTGACTTTCTAACTCTTCCAGATTAATCGACGATAGTTCATCTTTCGTCATATCGGTTTCGATTAATCCTGGCGCTATTGCATTTGTACAAATTCCTTCATTTGAGAATTTTTTAGCCATAGATTTTGTTAGATTAATTAGAGCTGCCTTGGATGCTGCATAATGTACCTGATGAATCCCGCCCCATTGGCCACCCAATGATGAAATATTAATGATTTTTCCAAATTTATTTTCTCTCATCTTGATAACAGCTCTCTGTGAACAACGGAAAGCACCAATAAGATTTACCGATAGCATGTTAAACCAATCGTCATCCTCTAACTCTTCAAATAATTTGACTTGAGAAATCCCAGCATTATTTATAAGAATATCAATAGAACCATGGCTAGATTCAATTTCATCAAATGCGGCATTTACTGAAAGCGTAGAGCTAACATCAATATTAATTGCATATGCATTACCTGTGGATGCTAATTCTTCTGCTTCAATTTTTTTATCCTTGAAACCTATGAAGACTTCGAAGTCTGATTGGATAAATTTTTCAGCAATTGATTTACCGATTCCTCTGCTAGCACCCGTAATAAAAACTCTCTTTTTTCTATTCATTCAAACTTATCCCTTCCACATATCATCCATAGTTTGTCCAGCAAGTAGCATTGGTCTTACATCTGCTGATGGATCGATCATCACATCCAATAAGGCAGGACCTTTTTGTTCCCAAATCCATTCTATTTTTGCTCTAATATCTTCTTTTTCACTAAGCTTATTTGAATTGATCCCAAATCCATTAGCAATTGATCTAAAGTCTTGGGGCCTGAAGTCACCTGTTGTCGGATCTACACCCCAAGTTATGAGTTGAAATTGAGAAACTATTCCAAGCCTTGAGTTATTGAATACAATAATTTTGATATCCAGGTCTGAGTCTTTCAAGAATGCTAACTCCTGAATATTCATAAGCGCAGAACCATCGCCAACAATGCATACAATTCTTTTCTCTGGTGATGCCATTGCTGCTCCGATTGAGGAAGGAATATCATATCCCATTGTTCCATGACCAGCCGAGGTTAAAAATGTGTTAGTTTTAGGCTTAAAAGGGAGATGCCTTGCTGCCCAATGTTGATGGCAACCCACACCAGTTACTAGAATTGTTTCATCTTGAGAAATCAGGCCGGCCAGTTTATCTAAAAAGTCTCTAGGTTGTATATTATTAGATCTCTTCATAGGGATATCATCCAGTCTTTGTTCAATCATGTTTTCCATGCTTGACTTCCAGCTCGAGTCTGAGAAAGACTTATTATGTTCCAAACTCTTTTGCAAGCCTCTACAAAAAAGATTTACGTCCACATTAATTGGCCAGTCTATGTGTACTCTAGAGTTATCTAATTCTTTTTGATCATTGTTAACAGATATAACTTTTGCATTACTAGCAAAACTTGTAACCTCTGTACCAGTTTGGCGAACATCAAGCCTGGAACCTAATACTAAAAGAAGGTCACAATTAGCTATAGCAAGGTTGGCAACCTGATGGCCTGTATGACCTATATATCCTAAAAATCGCTCACTAGATGAATCAAAACTCCCAAGACCTAAGAAGCTTGATACCACTAAAGCATCCATATTCTTTGAGATAGTCTCTAGCAAACTTGAATCATGAAGAGATAAAGAGCCGTGACCTAACAATATAACTGATCTTTTTGACTCTGATATAGCCTCGAGTATGCCCTCTTCAATAATTATTTCCTCGCTTTCTGATAGTTTCTCCAGATTTGAGTTGCTTCTTGTTGGTAAATCAAATGAAGAAATTTCTGTTCTTTGAACGTCCATTGGAAAGTCTAAAACGCAAGGGCCCATTCTACCTTTCACTGTGATATCAAATGCATCTGGGACCTCTGAGAAAACATCATCAGTAGTTAAAAGACAACTAGATTTCTTTGAAATTGGCTTGGTAATATCAACTGTTGGAGTTTCTTGAAAGCCTCTCTGCCTCACTTCTAGCCGAGTAGTTAAGTCTGCAGTCCCAATTTGCCCGGTAATAACGATTAATGGAGTTGAGTCATAATATGCATCAGCAAGAGGTGAAATTACATTTGTCACGCCAGGTCCGGATGTAACCATAACAACTTGCGGCTTATTTCTTATTCTAGAATATGCCAACGCAGCATAAGCAGAGCCTTGCTCATTGTTAAAGCATTCAATCTTAATATTAAATTTTATACATGCATTAATAAGAGGTGCTATTGTTCCTCCTGGATACACAAATACTCTATCTATGCCTTCCATTACGAATTTATATGCTACCCAATCAGCAATATTATCAATATTTCTCTTCATTATTTTTCCTAATATATGCTCAATTTTTCCTAAGCTAGGAAGGCTTTTTTCTTGAGCCAGTTAAAAGTAGCATTATTATTAATAAAGTAATGTACCCATAAAATAAATTATACTCTTTCAAATTAAAGTGGACTGAAATCATAGCTAGAGTGGCTGTTATCATTGAAATGAAAATAAAAATAATTAAAACACTTCTATCAGAAAATCCTGCATTTGAAAGAATATGATGAAAATGTTCTCTATCGGCCAAAAATGGAGATCTTAATGCAATTAATCTTCTAGCAATTGTCATTAAAGCATCAGTGATGGGAAGAAAAGCAAACCAAATTGCTGATATTGCAGTGATAATTTTTTCTTCTTGAGATAAGAAAATTAAGATCCATGCAATTATATGGCCTAGTGCATTTGATCCATGATCTCCAAGAAAGATTTTTCTCTCGACTCCAAAAAAACCTAAATTAAATAGAAGGAAAATAATTAAGCTTGAGATAATCACTAAACCCATCATGAATATGGTGCCCTGAAAAAAAAGCAGCATAAAAATAGAGGAAACTATAACTATTGCAACTGATGCTGCCAAGCCGTCTCTTCCATCTAACATGTTAAAAGCATTACATAATCCAACCACACCCAAGATTGTAAAGGGTATGCCGAATCCACCAAGATTAACTATGCCTTGACCAAATAGATTTCCCAGATCACGAACATATATATCAGTAGTTAAGATTACAATCCAGCTTGCAAGAATTTGTCCTACCAATCTTAATGTCCAAGGTACTTCAATTGCCTTAAGCCCGTCTAGTGTCCCTATTATCATAATTGGTAGCAAGGAGGCTATGATATAGATATAGAAAGTATTCACTCCAAAAACAAAAGCGCCATAAATGATTGAAATAAATAATATTAATCCACCAGTAAGCGGTATCGCCCCTTTATGATCCTTTCTACGACCATCTGCTTCATCTACTAAATTAATACTTTTAGCTATTGAAGAGGCAATAAATGTAATGACCAATATTCCTATTAAGCCAAGGATAAATGACTGCACTGAAATTAACGGGCCTTCTGAGTATGCGACAATAATCACGAGGACATAAATTGATAATACTAAAAAGATACTTAAGTTTTTGAGTATCAAGAATTATTCTCCCCAGACTTAATTTATTTCTATAAACTTATTTGATAAAAAATTAAGGCTTCCACGGTGCATTTCCACTGCTCCAGAGGCTTTCAAGATAATTTTTGTCCCTCAAAGTATCCATTGGTTGCCAAAAGCCTTGGTGTTTATATAAGTTGAGTTCTCCAACCTCAACAAGCCTATTTAGGGGCTCATTCTCCCAAGAAGTAGTATCATCATCAATAAAATCAAGACACTTTGGAGATAGTACAAAAAATCCACCATTTATAAGGCCGCCATCTCCCTTGGGTTTTTCCATAAACTCAATAACCTTATTCTCATTATGCTTTATAGCACCAAATCTTCCTGGAGGAGCAACTGCAGTAATAGTTGCTAAATTCCCCTTTTTCTTATGAAAATCAATCAATGAGGTTATATCAATATCACTTAAACCATCTCCATAAGTGAAACAGAAAAACTCCTCATTCTTTAGATACTTTTTTAGACGCTTCAATCTCCCTCCAGTCATTGTATCTTCACCAGTATCAATCAGGGTTACTTTCCATTCTTCGGTATGGCGCTCATGTACCTCCATATTATTATTGACCATATCAAAGGTAACGTCTGAGGTATGAAGAAAGTAGTTAGCGAAATATTCTTTAATTACATAACCCTTATACCCACAACAAATTATGAAATCATTCAATCCATATTTTGAGTAGTGTTTCATTAGGTGCCATAGAATAGGTTTTCCTCCTATTTCAATCATAGGCTTTGGCTTCAGTGTTGTTTCTTCACTGATCCTAGTACCTAATCCGCCTGCTAATATAACGACCTTCATGCTCATTACCTTAAATTATATTCTCTTAGCTTACTTCCAAGCTTACTTTTAACATGATAATAGTTTAAAAAATAATAATACCAAATTACTAATAAGTATAAGGATATCTGATCTTTGAGACCTGATTGATTTTCTTTGATAAATGATTTTATGACTGGAAGTGGCTTTTCATCAAACCTTTTATGGGCTTGTTGCAAAGCATGATGTGAGAAGTAATAAAAAATATACATATACACCATAATCTTCCTGGGGATTTGTAATTGCCTTACTAGCATTAATACTGAAATAAATTGCTCTAGCTTAGGGTTAGTTGCATAAACTCTTTTGCCTCTCATTTCAGAGAAATCGTCTTTTTCACCCATTTGAACTATCGCATGAGGGAAATAATATAATGAAGTATCTATCGAATAAGAGATCAAAGCTGCAGCTGTAGTTGGATAAACGTCTCCTTTGCTTCTACTACAATAATCAATCATGAAATCATGGGCCTGATTGGTCCATATTTTAGTATTTATAACGGTGCTGCCTATGTGCGCTGTTTCACCTAAGGCATCGTAAAGATACTTATTTCTCTGCCATGAGGCATCTTTATATATTTGACCATCTGAATCATTTACAGACATTACTATCAAAGAATATCCATTCCTCTTTTCAAGAAAAGAATATAACTCCTTAAGCCTTTCCTTGATTAAATAATCCTCATCACTTATCACATGGAGATATTTGCAATTACATAGGTCTATTAACATTTTATAGTTTCTTGATATTCCAACATTTTCATTCTGCTCGAAGAATGTAATTACACTGGTCTCTTTTTTTTCTACAAAATTCTTAATCTTCTCTTCTTGTGAATTTGAAGAAATAATTATTTGATCAAATATATTTAATTCCAGTGCTTGTTCTATTACCTTGATAGCTGCATCTGGTCTCTTATATGTTGGTATACCAAGTGCTAACAAACTTTGCTTAGACATAATGAAATTCTATTTATTACGAATTAAGTATTTGATTAAGGTATTTTCTATCGCCCCAGAAACTCTTTGGTTCAAATTCTCTATAGGGATATGCTCCTAAATCAAGATCAATTATTTGGCCGCTCTCATTAATCCACTTCTTAACGAGATCAACAAGCCTTGTTGGCTCCCCCTTACAAATATTTATGAACCCTAGATTAGGTTTCTTGCATATGATCAATTTTGTTAACACCTCTGTTACTTCATCAACTGATAGATAATCTAATAATTGATCACCATTTGACATTCTAAATATTTTTTCTCTATTTTTAATAGCTTCATGTAATTGATTATATATTGTCGATGATATTTGACCTTTTCCATATACGTAAAATAATCTGGCCCAAGTTATATTGAAATTTGTCTTTTTCTGTAAAGCTAAAAGCTCCTGACTCAGTCTCTTCTTTGCAATACCATATTTAGTGATCGGTTGAGTTTCATTATTCTCATTAATCATCCCACTACACATTCCATACTCATAGCATGTTCCTAAAACAAAAACATTATTTACACCGCGACCAATTATTTCTCTCAGAAAATTGAGGTGTTCTGGGAGATACTCTTTAACATGTCGGTCAGAATTTACGTTAGTTATATCATTCCATGCTAAGTGCACAATGGTATCGTAATCATTAGAAATCTCATCGGGCAAAGAATCTTTTCCGCCAATTTCATATTCCTTAATTAACAGTTGCTTATTATGACCTGTACTAATGCCTTTCTTTGATCTCACGAGAGATAGGACTTCTGTGTCTGATTTCAATAAGGATTCAGTCAAATATTTGCCTAAAAAACCAGTTCCACCTGTAAGAATTACTCTCACTCTAAAATTTCTAGTGTGGGAACAGCTATAACAAATCTTCCTCCCCACTCAGATATATAATTATTTTGATCAATTACCTCTTTTGCAATATTCCAAGGAAATATAAATACATAGTCTGGTTTATCTTTTTTTAAGTAATCAATATCTAGTATAGGTATATGAGAACCAGGCATATACTTACCTTGCTTAGATTCTGCCATATCACATATATATGGAATTAAATCTGGTTTGACGCCAGCATAATTAAGAAGTGTATTACCTTTTGCAGCAGCGCCATATCCTGCTACTTTTTTGTTTTCTTTCTTTGCTTGCAATAAGAAGCTCAGAAAAGAATTTTTGATTTCGTCTATTTCACTCTGGAATGTTTTATATGAGTCGAGGTTGTCAAGACCCATCTCTTTTTCTTCATTAAGAATTTTATCAATGTATTCAGCATTATTTTGTATACTTGCGTCTTTCTTACAACCGTATATTCTCAAACTACCACAATGTGTGGGAATCTTTTCAACATCATATATCCGCAAACCATGTCTTTCGAAGATATTGATAACTGTAGTTAGAGAATAATATGAAAAATGTTCATGATAGAGTGAATCAAATTGTTTTTCTCTTAACATATTAACTAAATGAGTAAACTCGATTGTTATTGTTCCATCATCTTTCAAAAGTAGAAAAAGTCCTTTGGTGAAACTTTTTATATCAGGTACATGAGCATAAACATTATTTGCAATTATAAGGTCAGCTTTAGATTCCTTAGATACGTCTATTGCAGTTTCCTTCCCAAAAAACCTTTCCTCAACCCTTATGCCTTTTGATCGAGCAATTTCAGCAGTAGATTTTGTTGGCTCTATGCCTAAGCAAGGGATTTCTCTTTTAAGGAAGTTCTTCAAAAGATATCCATCGTTAGATGCAATTTCAACAACAAAGCTATTACTATCAAGAGTTAATCTTTCTATGATTTTATTGGAGTAATCTTCGCAGTGATCGAGAAAACCTTTAGATGTTGAAGAAAGATAAGCATAGTCTTCATTAAAGATAGTCTCTGGAAGCACAAAATCTTGAGTCTGAACCAGAAAACAAGACTCACAAACGTCTACTCTTAATGGAAAATAATGCTCCAACTGATTCAAATCATTTTCAGTCAGATATGCATTAGATGGCGGCGAGAAGCCTAAATCAGCAAAACTTATGGATAGTGGATTATCACAGTTTCTGCATTTCATTATTTTGCTCTTAGTCATTCAAAAAAATTTGTGTAATGATTATTATGGCACGTAGTGGGGCTCTGGCAGTGGGTGTAAAAACTTACCGCCTTTTTCTAAATATAATGCTTGTTGCTCAATAATTTCATCGGCAAAATTCCACGCACATAATAATATGACATCAGGTAAGTCCTCATGAATATGTTCGGTTGGAAAAATAGGAATATGAGTACCAGGAGTTATTTTGCCGTGCTTTAATTCACTCTTATCAACAACATAATCTACAACTGAGTTATCAATTTGACAAAATTGCAAAAGACATTGTCCCTTTCCTGAAGCGCCATAGACTGCAATCTTTTTCCCTTGTTGTTTAAGCTCAATGATTTTCTTGCTTATTGAATCTTTGTGAGCAATAGCTCTATTTGCAAATTCGTTCCATGAAGAAATTTCATATAATCCCAATTCCCTTTCTTCATCAATCAATTGCTGAACACGATTTGATATTTTCCTTGGTCCGTCTTTATGCTGAAGATAAACTCTGATTGATCCTCCATGAATCCAAATCCTCTCCACATCAAATACTTCCATTCCAAATCTTGAATATAATTTACAAAAGCTATCAAGTGAATGATATCCAATATGTTCATGAAAGACCTGGTCATACTGCAGTTCTTCAAACATGGTTTGTAGATGTGGCACCTCTATGACTGCAAAGCCATCTTGAGAAAGTGTAATGCTTATACCTTCTGCAAATCCATGAAGATCTGCAACATGAGCCATTACATTTCTTCCGATAACAATATCAAAAGTCCCATGATTATTTAGTATTGATTCTGCGCTCTCTAAATTAAAGAAACCAGCAATAGAATTTATCCCTCGATTATTTGCTATTTCTACAATATTTTCAGCTGGATCAATTCCGAGTACTTCTGAGCCGTTATCCTTGAAAATAGATAATACGGTACCATCATTACTTGCTACCTCTAGTACTTTTGGAGCATGTTGATTTTCATTTTCATGATGTGTTTTACGAATGCTGTCATGAAACTCTTTTGCATACTTAATGACAGCATCCGAAAATCCTGTTGCATAAATATAATCCGAAAATAAATCTCCTGGATCTAGGATTTCATCAATTTGAAGATGATTACATTCTCTGCAAAAACATAGATTCATTGGAAATTTCTTCTCATTTTCAATTTCATCAATGGAATCAAGAAAACTGTCAGAAAGTGCCATTTCTTTATAATCTAAGATAACCTCAAGAGCGTCAGCACCACAAATTCTGCAATTATTTATTTTCATATTAATACTCGTTTAATCTAATAAAATTCATTTGGCCTTGACTAAAATGATCAAGTACCAATCCATGGTTGTCCTCTATCATTTGCAAGCTTACTATATTCCTCTATCTGATCCATACTAAATGAAAACATGTCATGCACAGATTGCTGGGAATCATGTTTATACCATTCTGCTGTGAATCTTATGCACTCATGAAAATTAAGAGTTGGCTCCCAATCAAGCAATCTTTTAGCTTTAGTGCAATCTAGTTGAAGTAAACATGATTCATTGAATTGTTGATTCCTATCTATGGATATTTCTCCCGAACCCCAAACTGAAATAATCTCTTTTGCGACCTCGTTGACAGTTTTGGTCTCCCCAACTTTTGGTCCAAAATTCCATCCGGTGCTAAAAATATCCTGACCTGTTGATAAATGCATACCTAATAATAGATAGCCGCTAAGTGGCTCTAGAACATGTTGCCAAGGTCTAGTGGACTCAGGATTACGAATAATTATAGGATCATCATTATTTAATGCAGTTATGCAGTCTGGGACTAATCGGAACTTAGATCTGTCTCCTCCCCCTATAACATTACCTGCTCTAGTAGAGGCAATATGCTTATTTGTGCCTCTAAAAAAACTTTCTATGTAGCTTGCAATTACAAGTTCTGCTCCTCCCTTGCTAGCACTGTATGGGTCATCTCCGCCTATGGTATCGTCTTCGACATAGCCCTCATCTTTTTCAACATTTCTATAACACTTGTCACTAGTAATTATTACAGCAGTGCATTTTTTCTCATAGTTTCTTATTGCTTCCAAAATATTGAGTGTTCCAACAATATTTGTCTCAAATGTATAATGTGGGTTCTCAAAGCTAACTCCCACTATTGCTTGTGCAGCAAGATGGAAAATAAAATCTGGCTTAAAAGAATCTACCTCTCTCTGAACTGATTCATAATTTCTTATATCTAAATACTTATAATCAATCTTATCTGCCAGCTTTATTGAATTAAAATGATCGTCCATATACTCAGATTCAAGTGCTATACCATATACCTCAGCACCTAGCTCTTTTAACCAAAGGCAAAGCCAAGAACCCTTAAATCCTGTACATCCTGTAACAAGAACCTTTTTATTCCTGTAAACATCATTAAAAAACTTGAACATATATTTGCTTCCTATTCATAATTTATTAGAGATAAAACATTATTTTGTAATCTTATATGCTGAATCAATGAGTCTTTTTGGAACAAAAGTATACATTTTTGCAAAAACTAATGATATTGCTCCCGAAATTGGTTTTCTCCATGAAAAGTTTTTTCTTCGTGCAAGAAAATTATACTGAAAGTTTTCACCAAATCTTTTGTCACTAAAATTTCCTACAACCCTATAACTTAGAAGAAATTGTTCAAGATTATAAATCTTATGGTTGTTGTTCATTAACCTAAGCCAAAGCTCTAGATCTTCTGCTTTTGAAAAATCCTCATCATATAAAAACCCTTCATCTATTATACCTCTTCTCATCATCACAGTGGGATGTGCGAGTGGATTCCTAAAAATTGACCATAATTTAAGTGCGGATGAAGATTTAGGATACTTTCTTGATGATATTTCTAATCCATTCTCATCAATTATCTGAATTGCTGAACCTACAATTGAATAGCGAGGATTATTTTCAAGAAAATCTACCTGAGATTCTAGCCTTATCGGATGAGATATATCATCAGGGTCCATCCTAGCTATAAATTTTCCTTTAGCTTTCTCTAATCCTAGATTCAGAGCTTGTGAGAAAATTTTTTTCTCCTCTGTTCTAAGAACCTTAATTCTATGATCCATCGAAGATATTTGATTAATTATATCTACTGTCTTTTGCTCAGTGCTATCATCCACGATAATTAGCTCGATATTCTTCAATGTTTGCTGAGTAATGCTATTGATAGATCGTTTGAGAAGTCTAACATCTTCATTGAAAGCAACCAGAATGACTGAAACTATTGGTTCGTCTTGCATGAAAGCATTTAGAAGAAAATGATTTTTCTATTATTGCTAGTAGAGAACTCTCATCATGCAGTGATCTATGATCATATGAAGATCTTCTGCGATCTGCATATCATGAATAGGAACATTAACATTATATTGAGCAATTGAACCTAATGTTCCTCCACTGTATCCCGTCAATCCAATAGTTGTCCCACCATTTTCATTGGCATATTCAACTGCCTTGATAACATTCATCGAATTGCCTGATCCAGATATACCAAATACAACATCTCCCTCTTTGAAATGATTCTTTAGCTGCTCTACAAAAATGTCCTCATAAGAGACATCATTTGCATAAGCCATCATTGATGGAATATTGTCATTTAAGGAAAAAAACTTATATCTCTTTTGGTTTTCCTGAGTAAGGCCTTTATTGAAGTCGCAAACATAATGTGAAGCCGTAGCGGCTGAACCACCATTACCCATAATGAATATAGTCTTATCTCCATCTTTCGATTCCTCAAGAACATTCATTAGCGTATTCATGTCATCTAATGAAACTTTATCTATAGTATCTTTAAGCTTAGAAAAGTACTCCAAGATGTCATTTTTATAATCTTTATTGTATTGAACTGCTTCCATCAGTTTTCCATTAAGTTAATTATTTTTGACCCTTTTGACTCAAAATTGAATTTCAATTCAAAGAAATCAATCATATTCTGCCTAAATTCTTCTTGTTTTTCCAGCGGACAGTAAAATAATATGAATCCTCCTCCTCCAGCTCCACATAGTTTTCCTCCAAGAGCGCCTGACTTAATTCCCCTATCATAAATATCATCAATGCCTGTATTAGAGATCTCACTAGTCAAACTTTTCTTCAGATTCCATCCTTCATGCAATATCTGGCCAAAGTCATCCAATCTTCCTCCCTCAAGCGACTCTCTCAATTTATCAGCCTGTCTGACCATTAAATTCATTTGATCAATTTTATTTTTTTTTGAAATTTCTTCATTCTGCTTTTTTAGAATTTTTGAAGCAGATCTTGTTCCCTCTGTGAAGATCATGATCAAATTTCTATCTAACTCTTCTTTGAGATTATTCTGCATCTTAATAGGTTCAACATTGACTGTTCCGTCAGGAAAAAATTTAATGTGATTCAATCCTCCATATGATGCAGCATACTGATCCTGCTTCCCTATAGGATTTTTCAGACGATCAATTTCAATGTAACAAGCCTTACTAGCTAATTCCTCTTTAGATAAATTCTCACCAATATAACTATATACAACATTTAGTAGACCAACCGTAAATGAGCTGCTTGAGCCTAAACCGGTTCCAGATGGAGCATCTGCTATTGAGTTAATATCTATGCCCGTAATGCCTTTCTCTTCCAGTACTGCTTTAAAGATTTGATGTTCAATTTCTTCAATAGAGGAAACTAATTCTGTTTTAGAATATTTTAACTGTATCTTCTCTCTGAAAAAGAACGGATGCATAGCGAGATATACATATTTATCAATTGTTGTACTTACAACAGCTCCTATTTGATCTTGATAGAATGATTGAAGATCAGTTCCCCCTCCGGCAAATGATATTCTAAAAGGCGTTCTTGAAATCAACATTTAAATAATACTCTTAACTTGATCTAATAGTGCATTTTTGGAATTGGTTTCAATTAGAAAACTTTCTTTCAAGCCAGCATTTTTACCGGCATTTATATCTCTTTGATGATCTCCAATCATATATGATTCATCTAGTTTAATATTCCATTCATTAGATGCTGAAAAAAACATTCCAGGTGCAGGCTTTCTACATTCACACTTGATCTTATATTCTTTTCTCTCCTCAGGAAAACCTCCATCTGGATGATGAGGGCAGAAGTATATTGCATTTATAAAAGCCCCCTGATTACCCAAAAGGGTTTCTAATTTTTTATGGATATCATCTAACTCTTCTAGAGAACACAAGTTTCTGGCAATAACAGGCTGATTAGTAATAACGATAGCCATAAAATTGCTTTTATTTATGAGCTTGATTGCCTCTACAACTCCATCAATTAACTCAATTTTATTAATATCATGCAATAGATCAACTTCTTCATTAATAACACCATCTCGATCCATGAATATTGCTTTTTGTGGACTATCCAAACTCATAAAGGTCAATTTTTTTTGAGAAATATCTTCGCAAACTTGGGTAAATCTGATTGGTGTTCCCATGTCCTTTATGTATTCGGGTGTATTATATGCGAAGAGATGGAAGCCTTCTTCTATAGACCGTATTAATATATCACTCACAAGATCAGACTTTTGATTCTCTGGAATCAAACTGAGCATCTTGGGTGAGAGAATATAAACACCTGCATTGACCAGGTTTTTATAAATCAGTGCATCATTATGAGGCTTTAATAAAAAACTAGTAATATGATTTTCATGATTTGTCTCTATTAGATCTGAATCAAATGGATGATCATTAGGATGAACCAACAAAGTGGAATCTGAATTTTCTCTTTTATGATAATCAATCATTCTTTGTATATTAAATTCCATAATAATATCTCCATAGAATAGGAGAAAATCTTCATTTAATTGATTTCTTAGATTACCTAGAGCTCCTGCAGATCCTAGAGGAACATCTTCCTGATGATAAGAAATCATAATATCCCAGTCTGAACCATCACCAAAATAATCTTTTATTTTTTGGCCTAGATATCCAATACAAATGATTATTTCTCTGATTCCATACTTTTTTGCGAGCAATATTTGTCGCTCTAAAACTGGTATTCCTTCAACTTTGATTAGAGGTTTAGGAATATCAACAGAGATTTCGGAAACTCTGGTACCCTTTCCTCCTGCCATTATGACTAATTTCATAATTCTTTTATTGTTTTAGCTAGTCCTTCACGAATAGAGAGTTTTGGTTTCCAGCCAAGATAACTTTCGGCTTTAGCATATGAGCCAAATTCAATTGATTCTTCATCATATCTAAATAATGATTGATCAGATTGAATATCAATTCTTAGATCAAACAAATCTTCAATTTGATTAACTATTTCTTCTGCACTTAAAGCAAGGCCTGATGATAAATTGAAGGTTTCATTTCCTGTTTCAATTTCAGTGCTTATTGCGAGGCTAAATGCATCTGCGATATCATCAACATGAATATAATCTCTTTTAGCTTTTATATCACCAAGCGTGATTTTTTGTTTATCTCTGTTATCAAAATTAATTTGCTTGATAATTGTTGGAATTAAAAAATGATCAACTTGGCCTGCCCCATATGCCTGAAAAATCCTAAAAGTAATATATGTCTTATCATTCGTTGAATAAAAATCAATAAGCCTCTCAGCAATTAATTTTGACTTACCCAGTATATTAATTGGATCCGTCGTGGATTTTTCAGCCAGAGGTAACTCGGAAATCTTTCCATAAACTTTTCCTGTTGAGGCATATATGAATTTCTTAGCTTTTTTTGATGAATTAAATGCACTAAGAACGTTTTTAGTGCCATCAAGATTAATATCTAAGGTTTGGTATTTTTTATCAATAATTTCTTCATGGGCAGTGATTGCTGCAAGATGAATTACAATATCAACTTCTGCAATCTTACTAGAAATGAATTTTTTATCGAGAATCGAGCCTGAATCGTACTGATCTAGATACTTTGAAATAGCCTTTTTTTGAATATCAATCCCTAGAATCTTAAATCCAGCATCTGAAAGTTTCTTTGCTATATTTCTTCCTAAAAAGCCGTTTACACCTGTGATGAGAATATTCAATTAATAGTAACCTTTATCTATGAATTCTCTCCAATAGCTCAACACAGATTCCATCGTCTGCTCAAAAGGAATTTTAGGTTCCCACCCTGTCAGATCACGGAACTTCTTAAACTCACCTATAAATGTTTTCAACTCAGTAGGCCTTACTCTGATTGGGTCTACCTCATATGAAATCTTATCAGCACTTGTTGATAAGCTTATTAGTACCTCAAGACACTCTTTCATAGTATAAATATTTTGTGAACCAATCAGATAAAGCTCTGATGGAACACCCTTTTCCATTGCTAGTGTGTAGGCTCTTACTAGATCTAATACGTCAGTAAAATTTCTAGTTGCTTCCAGGTTGCCTACCTTGATTACTGGATCTTGCAATCCTCTTTCAATAGATGCAATTTGAAAAGCAAATGAGGCGTTTGCACCTAATATACCTCTTCGCGGGCCCTCATGATTGAATGCTCTCGTTCTTATTATTGGAATATCATAACTAGCAGAATAGACCATTGAAACCATATCCTGAGCAGCCTTACTTGCAGCATATGGATTTATTGGATGCACTCTAGTTTCTTCTGTAATCGGGATAAGATTTTCAGGAACATCTCCAAATTCTTCAGGGGTGCAAGAAAGAAACACCTTCGCTTTAGATCCTTGATTTCTCATTGCCTCAAATAGATTAATTGTACCAATTGCATTTGTCTGCATATATGCTGCTGGCATATCCCAGCTGGGCGTAACCCAACTAAGTGCTCCTAAATGATATATTTCATCGGGTTGAGTATCCTGGATGAGTTTGATTAGACTAGTTTGATCAATCAAATCGCCGTCATGAAGTGATATCTTATCAACTATATGATGAATATTTCTTAGTTGAGAATTCGGCCTCTTTAAACCAAAAATTTCATTTTCTGGATTTTCAAGCAGTAGGTCTGCTAGATGGCTTCCAACAAAACCTGTAATGCCCGTGATTAGTATCTTTTTCACTGATTTTCTTCCGCCTAAAGATTATTCGCTATAGTATACATGGATATCCTCGTTATTCTCCATGAATTCATAAACAATGGTTTGCTCCAAAGCAGAGTGAAAATTAACAGGTGATATAAAACCTGTTTCACTGATAGATGATGAAAAAACGCTCTCACTACAGAACTTTTTTACTCTTATTGAACTTATTCCATAGTCTTTTCCTGTTGCAAATGATAGAAGATCAAAAACCTTTCCAATTAGAAGTGCTAAGAAGATTGGAACTCGAAGATTTCTGTCATAATTTCTTCCAAATATTTTCTTAACAAAAGCTACAAGCTGATTCATAGTGAGATCAGGTTTATCGACAAAATTGTAAACATGTATACCTGGATCAAATGATATTGAATATTCTATAAAAGCGGCTAGATTCTCAACATAAGCCATAGATTTTTTATTTAATCCGCTGCCTATCATTAAAAAAAACTTTGAATAGATCTGGTTAAATAGGTTGTAAACATTTCCTCGATTCCTCTCTCCAAAAACCACAGTTGGCCTTATGATTACAAGACTTCTTAAATGAGGTTCTTCCTCTTGCCATGATTTATATACACTTTCTGCAAGCAATTTTGTTCTTCCATAATCATTGGATGGATTTGTTTCACTTGTCTCATCAACCTCACTAGTAACTTGACCATATACAGCTACAGAGCTAGTAAAAATTATGGTATTAATTTTCTTCTCTCTTGCTAGATCACAAACATTAGTCGC
The DNA here is from genome assembly GCA_002718395.1 of Chloroflexota bacterium. GTDB lineage: Bacteria > Chloroflexota > Dehalococcoidia > UBA2979 > UBA2979. Next base: position 28,388 of record PBEG01000016.1, read on the forward strand.
TCCATCCACATTTACTTCATCATATAGACTTACAGGCCTCACATTATCTTTATGCTCAGCCGCAAGATTAATTATTATGGAATCATGGTTAATGGCATCCATTAGCTCCATTTTTGAGCGAACATCTGCAATTTTTGTTCTTTCTGGAAAGTTAAAGCTTGATGACTTATCGATAATCGAAAAATCTGCTTTCTTCTCGTCTAGCCTCTTACATAATCTTGAGCCAATAAAACCACTTCCTCCTATAACATCAATTTTGATTTTGTCTTTCATTTCTCTATTTTGATACATTAACTCTGTCTTCCGAAAAATATTTTTTCGATCCATAGACAATAGCTATAGATAGGACATATGAAAAAACGATGAATAATTTTTCGAAACCGCTATTTATAACTAACATTAGGAACATTGAGCCAATTATTGAAAATTTCACCCTCCAGTTTGATCTTATAGATAATACCCTTGATGTGATGACTGAAAATAAGAGCAAGAAAGTTAAAATACCAGCATCATAAGTAAAACCAGTTACAAAACCATCGCCACTGATTTTGCCCTCTCCTGATAGAAATAATCCGGTATTACCCCCAATGCCAGTTCCTAATATAAATTCTAGTAATGTAAAATTTTTAAATAAAAGTAACCAGCTTTCTAACCTTTGTGAATCAGATGCATTGAAGTCGCTATAAAATTCCTGGATGGTCTCAAAGTTAATTACAAATAGGAGAAGTGGAACAATTATGATCATTAACGAGAGAATTGCTCTCTTTATGTTTTTGAATGAAATTACATGAACAAATAGTATAAAAAATAGAGACAAATATAGCGCTCTAGAAAAAGCCAAGAAGCTTGTAATGGCAAAAATTACTAATAAACAGTTTCTTGTTGATTTGCTTTTAAAATGACTGAAAAATAAAATCCATGAGAAAGCAAGCAAGAAGTTAGCATAGTCAACGACAGTCCCGCCTATCCCGCCATTTGCTCTAAAGGTTACTAATGGGTTAGCACTCGTAAAATTACTTCCGTATTCTCTGAGTATTCCAACATTTAAAATTTGTGGATGCTGGAGCACACAATAAAAAAACGTAATCAAAAAATATGCCACTAAATAATTTTGTGCAGAAATAAATATCTCTTTATCTCTTCTTGATGTTAAAAGTATTTGAAATAGATAAACCAACAAAAATGTTCTCAACAGAACATAGAGGCCTGAAATCAAGCCCATTACATCTCCAGTGAAAAACTGAAATAAAGCCTGAATAATGAAAATAATTGATATTGATACCAATAAAAGTGCTGAAGGTATATGTGTTTTTTTGTAAAAGTTTGAATCCAAAACAGTGATAAAAAGTAATAAAATTAGAAATTGTACTGCGGTTATTAACTGATTATTTATTGGCAAAAGAAAATCAAGCCATGGTCTTAAAGCATTCAAAATAAATATAGCAGCTATTAAAGCTATGACGATTGTATCTGTTTTAAAAATATATTTACTGCTTAACGTCTTCATCAACTATGTCATGATAATAATTAATCCTTTTCGTCAAAATTTTTATAGCTAGTAAAGCTGCTAGGTAATTCATTAGCAGAAAAAATGTCAGTAACTAACCTTATACCTCTGAAAGATGCCCAAAGGAATTGCTCGATGGAGAATAATACAATACCAATGAATGTATTAGGAATCAGTAACTTGAAAATTCCTAGTTCTTTATAGTTTTTCGATAGTGTATGCAACTCTTTCATTCTAATCTCAGGTATCTGTGATCTCATTGATTTTGTTATTGATCCCTGGTTATTTTGATTCGATAGTATTATTAAATCTTTACAAAAAAACCAATTATCAATTTCTAATAGTTGTCTATAAAACCAATCAACGTCAACCAACCATGATAGCTCTGAATTGAATTGCAGTGCTTTTGTTTTTTTAACTACAATATTGCTAGGCGATCCTATGAGATTTCTTCTAAATAAATACTGTGGAAGTTTATCTAAAATAAATGAAGTCATATAATCGGGCATATGGAATTTATATCTCGTACTTGGTTCTTTGATTAAAGCTGATCTGAGTATAATTAGATCTAGGCTAGGATCATTGTTGAGTAACCTCTTAAGATCTTCAAAAAATCTAGATTTTAATGGGCATTCATCATGATGCATAAATAATAAATATTCGCCTTCGCAGTCTCTGATTAGGTTGTTCCAATTGCTTACTGCACCCAGATTATTAATATTCTTTCGATACTGAATTTTCCCCTGAGAAAAAAGATTATGATTCTTAACAGTTTTTGAAACTCTATCGGACTCTGAGTCGTCATAAATGAGGCACTCATATTCATATATTTTAGATTGCTCTAAGTGATCTAGTATAATTTGGATGCCAACTGGCTCTTCATAAGCTGGAATTAGAATACTTACCCATGGTTTTCTCATTATTATTTCTATTTTCTTAATTCTAAGCTTAATTCAAAAAAAATTTTCTAATTCTATGCTGAAAATAATTTGGAATGATTTTTCTAAAAATCCAAGATCTTAGTCTCACATACTGGTAATAAATATCCTCTTTGATTGTCATAATCTTTATATTTTTTGATGAAACAGAAAACCCCTCCTTATAAAGATATTTATATACCTTCCTAACCCATTTGCCTTTGACAACTCCATTCAGGTATGGGAGCACTGTGGTATCTACTGAATAGAAATCTGAATACTTATTGCTTCTCTCGCTTCCATATATTTCAAAATCCCATGCAGACTCCTCAGCTTTAAGAAGATCTTTGAGTACTTCTTTTTTAAAAAGAGACCATACAGTTGCGGTTCGATATAATCTATCTTCATGTATCCTTCCAATTCCCTTTAAGATTTTATAATCATATTTAGGAAGAGGGCTTAATCTTAGACAGCTCCAATTGTTCTCAACAGCTAATTCTGAAAAATAAATTACTTTCTTTGTGTCTATTTCTTTGTAGAGAAAAATGTCATCAAATATCATAAGAATATATTCTTGATCAATTTTCTCAATACACTTAATTATATTGTCAGACCAAGAGGTTTCGCTCCCAATTTTAAGTGGAATAAAAGGCTCTATACTTGGAGTCTTTTCATTTGTCCCTAAATAAATTTTAAATGGGCAATCAGGCCAAAAATTTTTATATGTTTCTGAGAGAGGCAGCCATAAATCTTCAGCTCCATCATAGCTACATATTAGAATACAAATATCATTTGATAGGTTATTTGAGTTAGGCATTAAACGACGAATCTTTTTTTTAATCTTCCTTGCCGATAATTATAATATCTTGAAAGCTAAGATAGTTAGATCTACCACACCATGATCCATAATGGATTGGATTGATAACACTCAGTCTATTCTCTCTGATATACGAAATCATAGTTTTCTCGTCATAAGCTATCGCCTCTTCAGGTGCATCTTTGTCTGTTGTTAAACATGTTTCAGTTTCAACCTGATGTATGAAGTTCATTGTGCTCTTTTTATCCTCAATGAGCTTAGATGATTCTGGATTCAGCAAGAAAAATGTTGCGAAACATCTACCATCATCTTTTAGAACTCTCTGAATCTCAGATAAATAATTATTTAGATCATTTGGGAGCATATGTGTAAAAACTGAGGTGAGAAATATGAAATCGAAGTAACTATCATTGAAGGGGAAATTATATTTATCAGCATCAATACCATCTTTGTTATAAATTGGATTAACAACTTCAACATGCTGAAAATGAAAGTTATCATATTTATCTGAGATATTATTTTGAGCCCATTCAACTTGGTCTTTCATTATATCAAAACCAAAATACTGCCCAGTTTCAGATAAATAATCAGTGAAGGAAACTGCCATTCTACCTGTGCCACAGCCTATGTCTAAAACTGTATCATTTTGTTTTACACCTCCAAGTTCAACAAAATAATCAAAAAATTCTTTCCCAATACCTAAATAGTTCTCTTTTCCTATAAAATGGGTAGATGGCGGAGGAACCATGCTCTTTGATCCTCCACTCAAATAGTACTTGAAATCTAAAATTCCAAAAAAGACTTTTTTTATGCCTGACCTAAGAAAATTAGGTAACAATCCTCTAAGGCTTTGTCCAATTCGATCTGATTTTGCTTGAATCTCTGAAGCTGTCTTTTTCATTTACTCCCTTCCTTGGGTTAGTTATTGCTTTCTAAATAAAACTGATATGTCTTTTTTAGCCCATCTCTTAACTTTGTTTTTGGATATATATTGAAGTTATTTAGTATTGATGTGTCTAGAAGTTTCCTTGGTGTTCCATCTGGCTTAGATTTATCAAATATAATTTCACCTTCAAATCCAACAACCTCTTTAATTAATTTTGATAAATCTGCTATGGAGATATCTTTGCCATACCCTACATTCAGATGCGATGAATTATCAGGAAGATTTGAGAAGAAAGCCTCCTTCTCTATCGACATTACTTCAAGTATCACCTCAGCCAAATCATCAACATAAAGAAATTCTCTCATTGGCTCTCCTGATCCCCAAACAACAACCTCAGAGTCATTATTTAACTTAGCATTATGCATTCTATTCATTAGGCCTGGGATAACGTGAGAACTTAAATCATGAAAATTATCATTTGCTCCATATAAATTTGTTGGCATCAGGCTTCTAAAATCTGTTTTGAATTGTTTATTGAATGCCTCGCACATTTTTAGACCAGCAATTTTTGCAATTGCATAGGACTCGTTTGTTTTTTCTAGATAGTCTGATAATAAATATTCCTCTTTAATAGGCTGAGGACATTCTTTTGGATAGATGCAACTACTGCCTAAGAATAGAACTTGTTTGACGTGATATTTCAAACAAGCTTTCATTAAGTTTGTCTGTATCATTATGTTTTCATATATAAAATCAGCAGGATATGAAGAGTTGGCAACAATACCACCGACCTTTGCTGCAGCAATTACGACACAATCAGGCTGATTAATTTTGATAAAGCTATGAACTGCTTTACTGTTTGTGAGATCTAAATTTTCTTTGGACTCAGTAACTAGATCATATTCTTTTGGATATAATTCTACTGATCTTCTAACAGCGCTTCCTACCATTCCATTATGTCCAGCTATGAATATTGTTTTCATCGGTTATTTCCGTGCATGAATAGTCTTACTCAATTCCACCAAAATCATTGTACTTAAGGTCATAATTTACCATGCCTGAAACGAGCTCTTTGAAAGATATTTTTCTTTCCCACCCCAGCTCTCTCTCTGCCTTAGAAGGATCGCCAAGTAGTATTTCAACTTCGGCTGGTCGATAATACCTAGGATTAATTTTGACAATCTTGTCTCCAGTTTCAGAGTTCATCCCAATCTCATCCTCTCCTTTTCCTTTCCATTCTATAGAGATCCCCACTTCTTCAAATGCGAGTTCAACAAATTCTCTAACAGTATGAGTCTCTCCGGTTGCAATCACATAATCCTCGGGTTCTTCTTTTTGAAGCATCAGCCACATAGCTTCAACATAATCTTTTGCATGGCCCCAATCTCTTTTCGCATCGATATTTCCAAGCTCTAAAATTTCTTGTCTTCCTTGTTTGATTCTAGCAACAGCTCTTGTTATCTTCTTTGTTACAAATGTTTCCCCTCTCCTTGGAGATTCGTGATTAAACAAAATTCCATTACATGCAAACATTCCATAGGATTCTCGATAGTTCACAGCTAACCAATATGCGTATAATTTAGCTGCACCATATGGAGACTTTGGATAGAAAGGTGTTTTTTCACTCTGTGGTTCGGTTCCAGGAAGGCCACCAAATAGTTCTGAAGTAGATGCTTGATAATATTTGCATTCAACTTTAGCATCTCTAATTGCATCCAATAACCTAGCTGCACCAATACCACTTACTTCAGCTGTATACTCTGGCAATTCGAATGAGACCGCAACATGTGACTGGGCTCCTAAATTATATATCTCATTGGGCTGTATTTTTGAAATTAGTCTGTGCAAATTGCTAGAGTCAGTTAAATCGCCATGATAGGTATGAAGATTTGGATGATCCATTATGTGGTCAATCCTTTTTGTGGTGAAGACTGACGATCTTCTTAAAATGCCATGTACCACATAGCCTTTAGAAAGCAAAAGCTCACAAAGGTAAGAGCCATCTTGCCCAGTAATACCAGTAATAAAGGCCACATTATTAGTCATATTTATTCCTCCAGTATCTTAAACTAATGCACGAACGATAACTGATAAGACATTAGGTTAATGTTTTAAAGATATCCATAGTTTCCTCTGCGCATCTATCCCAAGAGAAAATCTTAGCCCTCTCCTTTCCACGCTCACTTAATTTGGATTGGAGATCTTTATCGCTCAAAACTTCTGTTATAGCTTTCTCCATTTCAATTGGATCTCTGGGATCATCTATCATATAGGCAGCATCACCGACCACTTCTGGAAGAGAAGACATATTACTACATATAACTGGTGCACCACAGAACATTGCCTCTAAAGGAGTGATATTAAATCCTTCATATAGTGATGAACACATAAATACATCTGCTGCTTTGTAGAAATTGAATATTTCCTCATCATCAGTGTATTTAATCCATCGAAGATAATTTTTTATTCCATGCTTCTCTGCCATTTCATCTATGTCAAAGTAAGGATATGAGTGATTCTTTCCAATAATAACTAAATTGATTTCCTCCCCTGTCTTTTTAATTATCTTAGAAAGAGATTCCATTAATACAGGAACATTTCTTCTGTTCATAATTAATCCAACAAACAAGACTATCTTTCCTCTAATATTATGTTTGAGTTTTAGTTTATTAACTGCTTCATCATCGCTTTTTAAATCTAGTTTTAGAAATTCATCTTCTACCCCTAGATTGGTGACAAATATTTTATTGTCATCTACATCATAATATTTCAGTATTTCTTTTTTTGTTGCCTCTGAGCCTGTAAGAATAATTTCTGCTCTATGGACAGTAGGGCCTGTGAGCATCTTTAGAGCTGCAAGATTTCTCTTTGGAAACCATTCGGGATGAGCAATATATGAAATATCAAATATAGTTACTATTTCTTTAATTCTTTGAGGAAAGACTGGCAATGTATAATTTGACGTGAAATAAAGGTCTGCAGTTTTATTCTTTCTGAGTGCGTTGGGTAAAAAAACATTCTCCCAAATAGGTCCGATATTCATACTCTTTGGTGGAGTAACAAGAGTGCTTTCTACGTTTGAAGCATTAATAAATTGATCTGAAGAAATCTCGTCTTTAAAGAATATTTTATAGTTATTCTCTTGATATTTTTCGCTCCAAATACGAATTATATTTGCTAAATATCTTCCAACTCCGGTCCTTTTGCCCTCTAAGTTCCTCCCGTTTATGAGTATCTCCATGCAACACCTTTCTAGTTATTATTCTTAAGCCAATCTACAGTTTTAGCTAAACCATCCTTTAATGAAGTTCTCTGGCAAAAGCCTATTTTCTTGATCTTAGAAATATCTCCATACCACTTAGGAACATCACCTGGGAAAGATTCTCCAGAAGTTTTAATCTCTATTTCTGAACAGTCCATTTCTATAGCTATTAATTGAGCCAGATCTAATAGCTTGACTTGCTCGCCACTTGCCAGATTATAATCCTCACCTGCTTCACCACTGGATGCAATTATTTCAAGGCCATGAACTGCATCATCAATATAAAGATAATCCCTTATTTGTTCTCCATCGCCCAGGATTTCTAAGCTTTTATTATTGTTCTGTATCTTTTTGACAATATCGTGTATCGCAAACCGATTCATTCCTAAACCATAAACACTGAACATTCTTGCAATTCTAACATCTAATCCATAGCATCGATTGTATACAAAGCAATAAGACTCACCTGCAACTTTGGCTGCCCCATAAGGAGATGATGGTTTTACATAAGATTTTTCAGAAACTGGCAATTCATTTGTTGTATCAAATATGGATGCAGTAGATGGAAAGATTACTCTACAGTTAAATCGTCTAGCTGACTCAAGCACTTGAAAAAGTCCATACAATGTATTTTGGAAATCATTAGAAGGATCATTTACTGAACTAGCAACATTAGCATTAGCTGCCATGTGAAAAATTACTGTATCTTTAGTGAGAAATTGATCGAGTATATTCTCTTCTTTTATATCAAATATTTTAGATTTGTTGTGAGTTCTTTCGCATGGCAATTGGTCAATAGCCACTATCTCGATAGATTGCTTATGAAGACTTTCAACCAATGCATTGCCTATAAAACCTGAGGCACCAGTTATTAGGGCTCTTCTTATTTCATGATTTAAGTTAATGTCAGACTCTTTCACGGTATTTCAATTACTTCCTTCACCTTTACATTCTTTTGAAGATCTATATCAAATATCTCTTCATTTTGAATATTTCTTAACCTTTCCTCAAAATTGTCAAAAGTCAACTTGCCATTCTTATCCTTATATTCTCTAAAATTAGCTTTCTGATAGGCTTCTTGAGGAGAGAGGACAGTTAAATTTGATAGCAAGTCATTCCTTACAAAAAAGATGTTGTTGCCAGCAGTATTCCCTGCCACTAGACAATAGCCTTTTCTCTTTGCAAGATCATCCAAAGCTTTAATTGATGCGCCATAAAGAACTCCTGAGTGATGTTCTGAGTGCCTAGTGAAGTCATTTCTATAACAAGTAGTTACTTTGGCATCAGGACCAAAAATACTATTGTATTCGCATATTACTATTCTAGGGTGAAATGATTCTATAGATTCCCAAATCCAATAGTCATTACCATCTATGTCAATAGAAAGTATTCCTAAATCAGGATCGATTCCACTATCACTGAGAATCGACTCAATATTCTTCTTAGTGATAAATGCATTTTCAGCCTTGATATTATGTGCCCAATAAATTTGATCTTGTTTTAGATAATCAATGTCTGACCTATTTCCATCTATAACTAGGCCTGACCAATAATTATTTACTAGAAGGAATCTTGTATTTGATTGCAAATAATTCTCAACGCCAAATTCAACGAATACTTTATTCTTAATCTCAATCTTGTTAATGAGATACTGGATAATTCCATCTTCACCCCATTGAGAAAAGACTCTGAATTCACTATCAGATATAGTGAGATCTGAATCATTTATTTGACGTGCTTCTATTCTTCCTAAAGCCTCTTGAATCAAGTTAATTTTTGAAAGTAGTTTCTTAAAAAAACGGATATATTTTCTTGGATCAATGTAATTAAATAATTTCTTCATGATGGCTAGCTCATTGATGCATTGAATTTAAATTATTTTTATAATCTTTAATGCTAAATATCACTCTTATGGGTTATCCAATTTTTTTATGAGTTTTGCTGGATTTCCAGCAAAAAAACAGTCTTCTGGGACATTATCTAAAACAAGACTATTTGCACCAATAATCGACCTCTCTCCTATTTTTACACCCTTCATAATCGTAACATTTGCACCAATCCATACATCATCCTCAATAACTACTTCCTCTTCTTTTAAATCTATTTCTTTAGGTTGGCCTTTTGTAATAATCTCTTTGTATTGAAGGTGTCTATCTATTGGATCTTTTGGATGTGTATCATTGTCAAAAATATTGCAATTATGGCTTATCAGGACTCTATTGCCAATCTTTATTGATTTTCCAGACCATATATGAGTATTTCTTCCAACAAAACAATAATCTCCTATGATGATCTTGCCTCCATGACCAAGTATCATAAATAATTCAGCTCTAACATGAGTATTATCACCAATTACTAAATCTTCCTTTCTACCATTAACATTAGACATATCTACACAAGGATAGATCACGCTATTTTTCCCTAAAATATATGGCCTTTTAGGAAATAATTTTCGAAAAATTCGCTTTAAGAAATTCATCTACTCTCTCTCACAGATAATATCATCGATCCATTCTAATTCCTTTTTGGAGGATTCAAAGTCAGATATATAATCTCCTAAAGTAGTCATCTGCTTTTTAAGTATTTCTTGATTATACTCATCATCACTAAGTCTCCTATTCAACTCCACAAAAAGATCATCAATATAAACCTTAGATTCTGGTAGATTATCATAATAAACAAATGGGTTATTATATAGCTCGGGAATATCTAAACAAATTACCGAAGTTTCGGTCATAAAAGCCTCCAACGCAATACTAGAGCTTATTAGCATTAGAATCTTGCTCTTTTTTAAAATGAGCTCATTATTATCAGTATGAATTTCATAATTCATTTTGAAGGCATCTTTATAAATACTCTTCAAAAAATAATCCTCCCAATATTCTTGATTCATGGATGGGTGAAGTTTAAGAATAAATGTATATTCTTCTTGTTCGGTTGACTCCATCTCAGATAAAAGTTTTGGGATCTTGTTCAAAAGAAAATGATTTAGTTCATCACTTCTTGGATTAACAGCTAAAGTCAAATAATTCTTTAATTTTTTAGAGTTACTTTCTAAATAATGATTATGAATATCAGTACCGAAGACCTTGATCTCAGATTTCTTTATTTGATCAACAAAATCACGCTTTGTTTTTTCACCCCAAACAACTAGATAATCTGAAATCGTGTAATCATACATTCGATTTGTTGGGGCCATCTGGCCATGCTGATGTGTTATGGTTGGAATATTTTTTAATTGTGATGATTCAGTAAAAACTCTCTCAAATAAATGTAAATCACAAACTGTTAAGGTAACTTTAGGTTTATACTCATCTATCAATTTCTTAGAAAAAGAAATATATCTTTTTACCTTTGAGAGAATGAAGGACTCTTCTGCAGTCAAATGCTTAAAAGTCCAAATATATTTATCAAAACAAATCCCGGATACTTTCATGTATATGCAAGCGATACTTTCCGATGTGTAATAATTAAAAACACTTTTACAATCTGTAACAATCAAGATTTCTCTTTTGTCAGTGACTTCTGAAATCAGATTATTCAATACAGGAAATGCTCTATGTGAATCTGGATAATTACTAACAAAAAGATATTTCTTTTTGAAATTTGAATTCAGAGTAAGAATCTTATTTTTTTTAAGCTCTGACCTTCCAATAGAGAAAGTCCCAAAGTTCGAAAGACTCCATAGCAATTCTTTGATCTTTTTTTTGAACATATCTTGTGGCTTATGTGACGAAATATGAGCAGAACCGTAAAAAGTTATCAAATAATCACTTAAGTTGAATCCTTCAAAAAAAATTGGATTAACTTTCATATGATCAGGTGTTTTCATGCTAATAACTTTCTAGTCAAAAAATGGAGGATGAGATTTATTTAAATCAGACAGTCTATAGGTCCCTTTTTATATTTGGTAGATATCTAAATTATGAATTATAGATCTTGGACTAATTTGGGCTGAATATTTGCTCCTTATCAAGCCTACAAAGCCTATCATTTTCTTTGTCAGCTATAATTATGGATCTATCATTAAGTCTATGAATCTTAACAGGGTTATTCCAATTATAGTCTTCCCTTCCTTCTGGATTGATGTTCTTGATAACTTTCCCACTATAATCTATTGCTAGAATCTGATGTTCTCCTCTTACACATAAAAGAATAATATCATTAAAAGGGCAGACAGCTCTGATCACATGAATGTCACTTTTCAAGAAAGAAAAGTCTATTGTATTAATTAATTTCAGTTCTGAATTAAATTCATAAACAATTAACTTATCAAAATCTGCTGTGAAAATATGATTATCATCTCGGATTGATATGGTCTTTATAAGTATCCTTTTATTTCCAGATACTTCGGCCATATTAACTTCGTCTTGGAAAATTCCCTCAAAATCAACCTTCAATATTCTTCTATTTAAAGTATCGGCTATAAAAATATACCCTGAATCAGATGCGTCCATATCTTGTGGGTCATTTAGAGCTGGCTGACCAGAGTAAGAGCTATGTTTAATTAGATTATTGTTTTTTAATTTATATATATTCAATTCAGACTCGTTTGAGATCCTTCTTTCAATAATCGCAAAAAGACTTTCTTCGCCATGCTGATGGAAACAAATTGATGAAGGTCTCTCAAGCTTCTTATCTTGGATTTTAAGAACGTCTAGATATTCAAGATCCTTATTAAATAACTGAATAACCCCATTCCCCCTATCAGCAATAAATAATCTACTTTCAGAATCTGATGTAACTCCAGAAGGTCTATTGAGCTCCCCAGGAAAATATTGTCTTTTGATAAAACTTTCTAGGTGCTTTGAGTCTAGATCCATTTTCATAATTCTGTCATTGTTCATGTCACATATATAAAGAAAATTACCATCGACAAGACCAGAAATTGGTAAATCGAAAAAATTAATCTCATGTCCCTTGGAACCAATCTGGAAAAGGAAGTTCATCTCATGATCAAAAAATTGCACTAGGTAATTCTTATTATCAAATACAATTAAATATCTTTCTGTAATACTTATATCAGATGGATTTCTTACTTTCCCATATCCTCCTCTCCCGAATTCTAAGTGTTCTGTATATTTGATTTTTTCTTTAGTTAGTTCAATCCTAATGAGTTTTGGGGAATCAGAATCAAGCATAAAGATGCTTTTTTTCTTTATTATCATTGAGACAATATCTTTATTTTGATTTAGATCAGAGTAATCAAAGTGAGCAGTAAGTAAATCCTCTTTCTCATCAAATTTCATAATGACTGAATTCTCGGTATCACAAAGAAATATTGCTCCGTGTTCCTCAGAGCAATTAATTGAGCTGTAATTGCCATGCTTTAGTTTTATGCTTTTCTGCTGTATGAGCTTTAGATCAAATTGCCTTAACAATTTATTTTCTACATCTAAGACATATATATTTTTATTATTTATAGAGAATAAAGATGATTCGTGAAGACTTAATTCATCAAAACTTTTTGATGCCAAACAGACGTCGTCGTCCAGTACAAATATTTTCTCTTCAGGTGGTCCACAAATTATTATCATTTTTCTATCGCTTGATAGAAGTATCTGCTTCGGTCTTGTGAATCCTTTTATTTCAACTGCCATTTTTGATGAGTATCTAATCTAATGATTTAGGATAGTAAATTTTTCCTTTTATATAATGATCCAAATAATGTTTTTCAAAATTAATGCCTTGTCTAATTGCCTCTTTCCTCATTCTAAATGGAGGCTCGAGACCAATATCTAGTAATACATATCCGCTGGTTTCCAATATGAGGTCAAACTTTATTAGATATTCCTCTAATTTTAGGCTCTTCATGATCTTTTTTAGTGAGCCTATTATTCCGAAATCTCTAATTTCGTCATGAAATTTATGAGTAAGAATCCCGGTTTCAAAATCTAAAACATTAAATCTATCTCCATATACGTTTACACGTAATGAAACTCCTGGATGCTCTGGTTGTAAGATATATTTTTCCTTAAAATACCTGTCTTTATTCCAATTAAAGAGTTCAAATGGGATTGAATTTGCATTAAACCTATATACATAGTTAGGGTTCTTGCTAAAGTCAGATTTCAACCAATACCAACCATTATCTTTTTCATTGAGTGCATCTTTAAGGGTATCCTCAGAATCTATATATGAAGTTTCAGGTATAGGCACACCTAAATTAGCGAAATGCTCATAATATTTCTCTTTATTTAAGCAAATTTCCACTGACTTACTTGGGATATATTTAATAGAAAAAGTTTCACAAAACAATGCTGCGCTCAAGTGGGCAAACTGAGCAGATGCAGTAAAAACTAGATCATCTTCAGAAAAATCCTCAGATCTACCTATCTCTATCAGTTCGCTGATAGAGTCATACCCACACTGAAAAAATTTATCGCAGTACAGCCTCCCTGGTGCATTTTCATTAATATCTGTCCCAATTATTTTTAAATTATAATCTTTTATTGTCTCTAAGTATGGGATCTGAGCAAAATTGCAACCTAAAAAAAGTATCTTTTTCATATTCCCGCCTTAATTATTTCTTGCTCTAGTTCCTCTTGTGTATTTGCAGAAAATGTCTTAAAACCTCTTTTCCTATTTATCGAATCTACCTTTTTAAAGAGTATTGCTGTTGGTTTAATATAATCACTTAAGTCTGGTACATCGCCTCCAGCCATAACATTAAGTGCCGTTTCAAGAAAGTCATATGAAAGAGCTTTTGGATAGAAGCCTTCAATAAGAAGGTCACCACCAAAATCTAAATGTATTTCGATTAAATGTAATTTCCCCTTTTGGTCTTGCCTAAAATTAATTAATAAGGGTGACCTAGATATTTTATAGCTATCTATCAAATATTTAGCAAGTTGATGAGCTTCCTTTTGCAATTGGTTATCTTTGGAATCTGAAAATGTTTTAAAACCTTGGCCTGATATTGTCCCATCACTAAGATTAAGCTTATTTATCTCCTCTAATAAACAAATAGGCAATAATTCACTATCGGAGACTAAACTTATTAGTGAATAATCCTTTCCTGGAAGATACTCTTCAATAAGAATAGTTTCATCCATTGTTGCTTTCCTGGCAAGAATGATAGCTTTTTCAATATCTTCTTTTTTTTTCACCAAAGTAACGCCACTTTTACCGATTAAACTAAGAGATGGCTTTATAATTACTGGATAATCAAATACAAAGTCATTAAGTGAACTCCCTTTTTTTATGATCTTAAATTCAGGTGTGGGAATATTGTTTGGGCATGATTCCCTGAGTTTGTACTTATGAACAATTTTATCAGCACTATCTATAGGTAAAGATGGTATTTCAAAATACTCAGAAATCTTACTTGCAACGATTACTGGTAAGCCAGAGCTTCTATTTAAAACTCCAGAAACACGATACTTCTCTTTAATCTTTGATAAATCGTAAAGCATTTCATTGAATGAATATGTGCTTTTCTGAATATAATGGTCAACGTATTTTAGCCCAATTGCTGAAGGATCTTTATCTATTGCAATTATAATATACCCGAGTTTTTTCGCTGATAAAATTAATGGTAATTGTGATGGGCCAGCTGCAATACAGATAATTGCTTCCTGTTCAATATTTGTCATTTATGGCTCTCTTCCTTTAGAGATTTTGATATATTTGTTCCGCTCTTTTCCAATCATCAAGATCATCAATATCAACAACTCTCCAGCTAGGTATCAAAATTACTGTCGCATTAAGATGATAGCCTTTTGACTTTTCTATCCAAGTTTTTGGTTTTGCCCAATAAAATTGTCCAGCATCATGAAGTGCAACTGGCAAGTCTTGAGATCTAGATGAGTAATACTCTGGGTAAAGCATTTTTAATCCTCCGGATTCTAATTTCTCAAAGGATCTAAATATTGGATAATTGAAAGTAGTTGCTGCGAATACATTTTCCCAATCCCCATTCTTAATCAATTCATAACCTTGAAGAATATCTTTTGATTGTACTAGGGGTGATGTGGGATAAATGGAACAAACATAATCTAAATCGTACCCAATTCTTATTAACTCACTTACGGCATGACCAATAACCTCATGAGTTCCAGTAAAGTCATCCGAAATTTCAGATGGTCTCATGAATGGTACCTCGGCACCATATTTCATCGAAATCTCTGCTATTTCTTCATCATCTGTAGAAACAATAATCTTATCGAATATACTTAGAGCCCTAGCCACCTCTATCGAATAAGCAATTATTGGCTTTCCCAAAAAATTCTTTATATTTTTCCTTGGAATTCTCTTGCTTCCACCTCTAGCAGGGATAATTGCTATATTCACAATAATTCTCTTAAAGCCTCAATAACAAATTTCTGTTCATCAGATGTCATAGTTGGGAACAAAGGAAGCGTTATTACTCTTTGACTATAATCTTCTGCATTCAAACAATACCCCTCCTTAAAACCTAAATCTTTATAGAAAGGATGAAGGTGAACTGGCATGTAATGTATATTTACGCCAATACCTCGATCTCTCAATAAGTTGAATAATTCTTCTCTCGATTTATTGGCCTCATTCTGATCGACTAGCACAACATATAGATGAAATGCAGATAAATTTTCTCTTCTTACAAATGGTAACTGTAAGGGGAGATCTGATAATTGATTATTATATTGTTGAGCAAGGAAGTTTCTTTTTTGAACATAATCATCCACTCTTTTCAGCTGACTAAGCCCCAGTGCTGCGTTTAGGTCTGGCATTCTATAATTGAAGCCCAAAACATGTTGTTCGTAAGACCAAATTGGAGAGTTTGTTTGTAACATTCTATTCTTGTCTCTTGTTATCCCATGAGACCTATATAGTTCCATCTTATCTCTCAATTTTTTATCATTTGTCAGACCGATACCGCCTTCTGCGGTGGTAATAATTTTTACTGGATGGAAACTAAATATAGTGATATCAGACCAAAGACAATTACCAATCTTTTGACCATTCCTACTTGCACCTATGGCATGTGCAGCATCTTCAATGATCTTGATTTCATATTTTTCTGTAAGCTCTCTTATTATCTCTTGATCACAAGGCTGCCCTGCAAATGCAACTGTTACAAGAATCTTTGGTAATATCTTTTTCTTTTCAGCAATTTTAAGTCTTCTTTTTAATTGCTCAATATCAATATTATATGTGCTCTTATCAATATCTATGAAATCAACTTTAGCGCCACAATATAAAGCACAATTTGCAGAGGCAACAAAGGTATTTGGAACTGTCCATAGTATATCTTCTGGGCCCAGGTTGAGAGCTAAACATGCCAGATGTAATGAGCTTGTAGCTGAGTTAGATGCAACCGCATATTTAGCATCTACATATTCTGCTACGCTATCTTCAAAGCTCCCCACTATTGGTCCCTGAGTAATGAAATCAGACTTCAAGACATCTATAACAGATTTAATATCATCTTCAGTTATATCCTGCCTTCCGTAAGGTATTGGTTGGTGTTTTCTTTTATTCATAAAATGATTGGCTATCTAACCAGTCTTTACTCTTATATGGAAATACTAGATTTTTCCTATCTTATCTTTATTCTTTTTTATCCAATCTCTTAATTGATCTACCTTCATCCAGTCTTTGTTTGAATCGGATGTATAGACAAAATCTTTATTTACTTTTTTTCCACCTTTAGTATTAGGGGCATCTCCACCCCATTTCCCTATTGAAGGAAGAATCTTATAATAGTCAGTAAACTCATATGTATGATCAGAATCTTCAAATCCAATCATCTGCTCATGAACTTTCTCACCAGGTCTTATGCCAATTATCTTGTGAGGAAGTCCAGGTGCAATTGCCTCAGCAATTTCAGTTACCTTCATCGAAGGTATTTTTTTAACAAATATTTCTCCTCCTGCCATTTCGTCAAATGCTTTCCAAACTAAGTCCACTCCTTGCTCAAGAGTGATCATAAATCGAGTCATTCTTATATCAGTTATTGGTATTTCCTCTGAAGACTCTGCTAGATTCATGAAGAATGGAATGATAGAACCTCTTGATCCAAGTACATTCCCATATCTCACAACTCCAAATCTTGTATTATTCGCACCTGCATAATTGTTGCCTGCAATAAATAATTTATCTGATGCTAGCTTTGTCGCTCCATAAAGATTTACAGGATTGCTAGCCTTATCTGTCGAAAGTGCTACGACTCTTTTAACCTTCTTATCAATGGCTGCATCGATTAAATTCATTGCACCATGAATATTGGTTTTCACACATTCAAATGGATTATATTCTGCAGTTGGAACAATCTTTGTAGCAGCCGCATGAACCACGAAATCTATATCGTCGAGTGCTCTGCTGAGTCTCTCTTTATCTCTAACGTCTCCAATGAAGAATCTAACTCTTTTATCATCTTGATATAACTTTGCCATTTCCCATTGCTTCATTTCATCTCGTGAATATATAACTAAGCGTGATGGATTATATTTCTGGAGTGTCATTGGAACAAATGTATGTCCAAATGAACCTGTTCCACCTGTTATAAGGATATTTGAATTTTCTAACATACTATATTCCTCAATTAATAATTGTTGCCATTTCTAAAAATTCTTTATTGTTTTCTAGTAAGTATTCATAATTGCCACTATCAACTACATGTCCATTATCAATAAGATAAAGTTTGTCACATTTTTGAACGGTGCTTAGTCTATGGGCAACTATTATTATTGTCTTTGTCTTCGCAAAATTATTTATAGCATCCATAACTAGTGCTTCAGTAACATTATCAAGGGAGCTAGTTGCCTCATCAAAAATCAAAATCTCACTCTCTCTGTATAGGGCTCTTGCTATACCAATTCTTTGTCTTTGCCCACCAGATAGCTGCATTCCATTTTGACCAACCTGAGTATCTAACCCATCTGGCAAAGTTGAAATAAACTCATCCAAATTCGCCAACATAACTGAATTTTGAATTTTAGATTTATTTATCTCATTCATTGATTTCCCAAAGGCTATATTCTCTTTGATTGAAGCATCAGATAAAAATATAGATTGGGGGACAAAACCAATCTTTTCCTGCATCAGGCTAATATTATTTTTATGAATTACAAATTCTCCATCAATTACAATTTCACCACTATCTGGCGTTATAAGGCCTAATATAATGTCGATTATTGTTGATTTTCCTGAGCCTGATGAACCTACTATTCCAATTGTTTTATTAACTGGAATCTCAATATTGAGATTATTAAGTGCTGAATTTAATTTACCTGGATATGAAAAACTTATATCCCTTAACTCGATTGTTTGTCCAATTTTAAATTGATCAAAATTATATTCATTTTCTTTTTCAATTAGTAACTTTTCATTTTGGCTATTCTTAAAATCTTCTCTGATACTATCAAATGCTGATAAATTACCTTGAATCGTTGAAATGCTAGCATAGACTTGTTGAAAAGCAGGTAGCAGCTTAACTCCTGCTAATGCATAAACAGATAAAACGGGTACAACTCCACTAAGAGATCCGTCATGAGACCTGATTAGGTAAAGTATAAAAATTATAATTGAGCTAAATGCAATCAGTTCCATAAAGTATCTAGGAATCTGAGACAGCGCAACAATTGAACCTTGCCCTCTCGCAAACACTCTTCCAGATCTTTTGAATCTTTTCATATATTTCTCTTGAATACGAAGAAATAATACATCTCTAATTCCACCTAAGCCCTCAGAAAGCTCTTTGTATCTTTCCGTATGAGAATTTGAAACATCCTTACTATTTTTAGAGAGCCTGGATCTAATCATTTGATATATAGAAAGATATGCAATGCCAAAGATTAATAGTGCAATTATAGCAACATATGGATCATAAATTACCATGCTCGTTATTATGAATATTGCTGTAAATATCCTTGCATTAAGCATGATAAGAGGATTAATAATCCCAGACTTTACTCTATTGGTTTCGGCAGTTATTTGTTTAATTAGATTAGCGCTGTTTTCTTTAGAGTGAAAAAGCCAGTTTTTATTTAGATAATAATTAAATAGTGTATTTTGAATGCTCACTCCCAGTTCTTGGCCAAATAGTGATAGAACCCATATTGTATATGTAGAAATCATTGTTCCAATAGCCAAGATACTTATAACTATTCCCCCTAGGAATAATACAAACTCACTTGTATCCCCTGATCCAGACCATTCATATACGTTAGCTAAAATATTTTCACCATATAAAGTTCCAGGATCAGTAACCACCAACATAAATGGTCCTATTGATGCTACCGTTATCAACTCAAAACCAGCAGTTATGATTGCGAGAAGTTGTATCAGAAAGAATTTCTTCCTCTGGATAGATCCTAGAAGCAAAATGAGTTCAGTAACTTTTTTTATCATCTTTTTTTATTGAAAATTTCAGCCTTGCACAATTTGATTGCTAATGTATCTCTCTCATTTAAAACGGGCTCGGACACAAAAGGCCATTTAATTGATATCTGATTATCATTCCAAATTATAACTCTCTCGTGCTCAGGAGAATAAAACTCGGTTGTTTTGTAAACTAATTCAGCACTTTCTGTGATTGTATAGAATCCATGGGCGAATCCCTCTGGTATCCATAGCTGTTTCTTATTCTCTGAAGATAAGATTTCTCCTACCCAAGAACCAAATGTTTCTGAGTCTTCTCTTATATCAACTGCAACATCAAATACTGAACCATCAATAACTCGGACAAGTTTTCCTTGAGACATTGGTGGCAACTGATAATGCAAACCTCTCAAGACTCCTTTAGATGATTTGGAATGATTGTCTTGAACGAAATTTACTTCAATACCAGCAACCTCCTCAAAAACTCTTTTATTGAAACTTTCGTAAAAAAAACCTCTTTCGTCACCAAATATTTCTGGCTCAAAAAGTATAATTTCAGGAATGCTTAATAAACTGTATTTCATAATTATGATATTAGTGATTTAATCCATTGTTTAGAATTTTGAGCAAATAATCACTGTATTCATTATTACTAATCTCTTCGCTCAAATGCCTTAGCTTTTTATCATCAATCCAAGAATTTACATATGCGATCTCTTCGGGACATGCAATCTTCAAACCATCTCTATTTTCAATAGCATGCACAAACTGTTGAGCATCAAGTAAACTTTGATGAGTTCCAGTGTCGAACCATGCATCCCCCCTTTCCAAGATCTCAACCGATAATTTGTTCTCCCTTAAATAAGCAAGATTTAAATCTGTAATCTCAAGCTCCCCTCGTGAAGAGGGTTTCAATGATTTTGCAATTTCGCTGGCGTATCCATCATAAAGATATAATCCGGTAACAGCATAATTTGTCTTTGGTTTCTTTGGCTTTTCAATAATAGTTTTTGCCTTTCCTTCTTTATCAAAGGATATAACTCCATACTGTTTTGGATTTTTGACATAATAAGCAAATACGGATGCTCCATCCGTGAACGAATTTGCTCGATTAATAGCTAATTGAATAGAATTTCCATGAAAGATATTATCTCCCAATATTAATGCTGAGGGAGAGCCAGATAAGAAATTCTCTGCAATAAGAAAGGCTTGCGCTATTCCCTCAGGCCTTTTTTGAACTTCGTATGATAGACTTATTCCCCATTGACCTCCGTCACCCAATAGGTTTTTAAAACTCTGAATGTCTCTTTCGGTTGAGATTATCAATATTTCCCTTATTCCAGACATCATAAGCGTAGAAAGAGGGTAGTAAATCATTGGCTTGTCATACACTGGCAGAAGTTGCTTCGATATGACTTTCGTTAATGGATATAACCTAGTACCAGAACCTCCAGCTAAAATTATTCCTTTTCTATCTTTACTCATTCTGTATTAGCAACTATTTTCTCTAATAGATCATTAGAATAGTGCTCCCAATTTAAAATATCAGTTCCAAATGTTTCAATAATCTTTGCTGTGCTTAATTTTGAATTCTTTGGCCTTTTAGCCGGAAGAAGATACTCATCCGATGAGATTTGATTGATTGAATTTGTTTTCATATCTTTGTAACCCAAGCTTTTAAGTCTCTCAAAGATTGAAACTGCAAAACCATGCCAACTAGTCTCACCTTTAGCCGTCATATTGTATATTCCAATAACCTCATTTAATGAAGTATCTTGGTAAAATATTTTTTTCAAGCAATTTAGAGTTAATTCAGAAATTAAATTAGAGCTTGTAGGAGTACCTATCTGGTCGTCCACTACATTGATGAATTCTTTTGTCCTGAAAGCGTTAATCATTGTTAGTAGAAAATTTTTCCTTCTTTCTGAATATACCCAACAAGTTCTAAATATGAGGTACTTACAACCACTTCTAATTATACTCTCCTCTCCAAGTAATTTAGATTTGCCATAAACTGATAAGGGATTTACTCTACTTTCCTCTGTATAGCTTCCTCCGAAATAACCATCAAAAACATAATCAGTTGAATAATGAAGCAATAAGGCATCCTTCAGTTTTGCCATCTCTGCAAGGTGTTGAACGAGATCTGCATTTACCCTAAAAGCCTCATTGGAATCACTTTCTGCTTTGTCAACATCTGTATAAGCTATTGCATTTATGATTACATCTGGAGAAAACTTTTCAATGATTGAATCTAGTCTTTCAAAATCTTGAAGATTAATATCTGATCTATTAACTAGCTTTAGATTAAAAAAAGGTTTTAATGAATTGTTTAGCTCAAAACCTACCTGACCAGAAGAGCCTAATAATAAAACTTTTATGAGTAATTCTTTTTTATCCATTCTCTATAGGCGCCGCCAATAATGTTATCAGTCCATTCTTGATTCTCAAGATACCAAATCACAGTCTTTCGAATTCCAGATTCAAATGATTCATAAGGCATCCATCCAAGCTCTTTATTAATTTTATCGCAATCTATTGCATATCTTCTGTCATGGCCTGGCCTATCTTTTGTAAAATTTATTTGAGACTTATATGATTGATTACTTGGTCGGATTTCATCAAGAATCTCACAAATATCTTCAGCAAGTTGAAGGTTGGTAATCTGATTAAGGCCACCAATATTATAAACATCGCCCGGAAGTCCATTTTTTAGAACTCTATTTAGTGCATCACAATGGTCCGTGACGTATAGCCAATCTCTTATTTGCTGGCCATCACCATATATTGGTATTTCCTCGCCCTTTATTGCTCTCAGTATTGTGAGGGGTATAAATTTTTCAGGGAATTGGTAGGGACCATAATTATTTGAGCAATTAGTGATGATAGTTGGTAATTCATAAGTTCTGTTGTAAGCCCTAACTAAAAAATCAGATGAAGCCTTGCTAGCAGAATACGGGCTATTTGGCTTATATCTAGTCTTTTCATTAAAAGCAGGTCCTGAAGGTGATGCTGATCCGAACACTTCATCTGTAGAAACATGCAAAAACCTGAATTTAGGTCTTCCATTTTCGCGTAGGTGACTAAAATACTCTCTCGTACACTCAAGAAGGTTAAATGTTCCAACGATGTTTGTTTGTATGAATCCTGAGGGCTCATGAATTGATCGATCTACATGTGATTCAGCAGCAAAATTGATAATCGCCCTTGGTTCATATGTCTTTAAGATTTTATTAACCAAATTTCTGTCACCAATATCGCCATGAAAGAATTGATAGTTTTTACTATCTTCTATAGAGGAGAGATTTTCAGGATTTCCTGCATATGTAAGAAGGTCAAGATTAATAACCGTTTCTTGAGTATCTTCTAAAAAATTAATGATGTAGTTACTGCCTATAAATCCAGCACCACCAGTAACAAGAATTGCCATAATTATATTTTTTCTAACAAACCTTTATTTTATGAATTTTCCTGAGTTAGGTTGCTGATTAATTATGTTCAGAGACCAATGCGTAATGTCTAAAAACTATCACTAAGATTCCTAGTATTGTTCCCAGAATTGTCCCCAAGATACAAATCATAGGCCTATTTGGATAATTTTTTGCTTCAGGGATCAGTGGTGGCTCAATCATTTGCAATACATATTCGCTGCTGATTCTTGCCATCATCTGAGTTTTTAGTTGAGCTTCAATTAGATCATTCATAGAGTTTCTAAGCTCAACAAGCCTTGTATTTTCCATTTCAGATTTGAGGAAATCTAGAGCATCTGAGGACTCTTGCAAATCTTTTTCTTGTAGCAACGAGTTAACTCCATTGATAATTAACATTAAGAAGTCTTTAGCAAAAACTGGTGATATATGTTCTACAGATATGCTGATATATCCGTTGATTGGACTTTGATTTGCAGAAACTATGCCCATATATCTTGGATATACTTCTTGAACAGATGGTATCTGAGATGTTGGAGGATTAACTCTTCTTATCCATTTGTCCAGTTTATAATCATATTTACTTGCATCAAACCTAATTAAACCGGTTTCTGGATCATATGATTTAGCTGCCATAATTGATGGTAAAACTGCTCCCTCGGATTCAATAAGACTCTGCAAGAAAGCCTTTGATTGAATATGTGCCAGTATAAGATGACCCTTCTCCTCCCTACCAGATGCTGGCAGTGAAATACCAGCTAAAGAGGCGATACTACCTAACCCACCACTATTAAATGACTGGCTTGATTCAGAAACAACATTAAGCAATGATGATGATTTATATGTATTAGTAAGCGATAGTGAATAAAGAACAGATATTACAGCAGATATCGCTGCGACAGTGATAATAAAAGATTTACCGTCCCATAAAACAGAAAAGAACTCTTTCAGATCAACTTCATAATCCCTGTTAATTTTATTTGATTCTTTCATAACTCTTTTTTAAGTTTTTTAATCTCTTTTTTGAGTTCATTGTACTCTTCTGAGCGTCTTTTCAGGAAGTTTTTTGTTAGAAGGGCTCTCTCAGATATAGCCTTAGGAGTTAGAATATATATATAGCTTTTTTTATTATTCGAATCTCTAAAGTTAGATAATTTCAAGAACCCTTTGTCTATAAGGCCCTTAATAATGTAATTCGTTTTGCCTAAACTAAGTCCCAACATCGCAGAAATTTCTCTTTGAGTGAGATTTGGATCTTCCTCATATATCCTTAGTACTCTGTATTCATAGTCTTGATCATTCATAATTGAAACAATAGCTACCGCTAGATTTTAGTAGCTAAAACCTTATTATAGTTTAAAATTTTTCTATCTCTGTTCATTTGATGAACAGCTACATTATAATAAGATTATTTGTTCATGCAATGAACATAAGTTCAATTAGATTATTTTTTATCTATTAACTTAAATGTTTCACTGCTAATGCTATCTTCAATATGATTAAATGGGATCTCTGTTTTTATATCCTGATTCAATATACTCATTAGTACTAAAACTCTATTTTTACTAGTTTTAGTTAGAAATCTAGCATTTAGATTCTTAAATATACTTTTATTGATTTCTACCTTTTCCCCCTTTTTATGTTCTTTCTTGATGTCCTTCAAATGACAAATATCATTATGATCTAAATATGAACAAATCTTTTGAATTGCCTCCCTAGGAACAAAAGAAAGTTTATTGCCAAATGTGATTAGATTAGAGACTCCTACAGTGGAGTTTATTTTGTTCCAATCTTCTTTATATAGATGAACTGAAATAAAAATATATCTAGGAAACATTGGCTTGACTTGAGAAGGATGTGAGTCATTAATGCTACTCTTTGAAATCATTGGAAGAAGTGTCATAAAACCTTGATTTGTAAGGTTCTTTTGAGCCTCAACTTCACTTCCTGGCTTAGTATATGCGAGTAACCATTTTTTATTCTTATGATCCAAGATGAGTTTATTGACTTAGTTATATCAAAGCTGTAAAAGTTATTAACTTAAGATATTAAAAACTATTTACTGCTGCTGCTGCAAGTGCCATTTGATATATTATTTGTGTGACTTCTGTAGTAGCTTGAATACTTGAGAACGGTTGTACCTGTAATGGTATAACAATTGTATCTCCAGGAGCTAGCTGTGACCCCCGTCCTCTAAAAAACCCTGATGACAACTGTGATGGTGAAACTACACTTCCGTCTGATTTAATCAGATAGAGATTGGCTTCATCAGCAAATGATGTTAATCCTCCACTCAAGCTAATATAGTCATTAATTCCTAGATCTTTTTTGTATAAGTGTGAATTTGACACAAAAACTTCACCGATGACTGAAATACTTTGAATCTTTTTAGGGATATGTAGCTTATCTCCATCTTCAAGAATTATATCATCTATACCTCCTGATAATATTCCATCAAGATCAATAACTAGTCGGCCAAGAACTTCGGTATCATTGGTGTCTGATGATATTAGAGATGTAAGTTGACTTATAGAATTACTATCAAGAGAGTCTTTGCCTAGACCGCCAGCCTGACTCGATAGCAGTATTTTTCTTTTCAACTCATCTTGAGCACTTTTTAATCTGTCTTTTTCTGCTTCTTGAATAGCCTCTCTTTGATAGTAAGCTGCATCGATTGATCCAAATTCAGTTACTCCTCCTGCTCTTCTTATGAGCTCGCCCAATGTTTGATTCTCTGTTATTGGATAAGTACCTGGAAAGAAGACCTCTCCGCTAATTTCAACTGACTGAAAATCTGTGGCCAACTGTTTTAGTATTACAGTATCCATCTCATTTAACTTAATCTCACTTGCCTCTTTTATAGAAGCAAAGTTATTTTTACTGATAAATTTCTTATCTTGTTGATTTATAGTATTAAGCTCAATTTCAGCCTGATAAGTTCCATTCTTGGGTCCTCCAGCCGCTTTGATAGCATCTGACAAGATCATTTGGTTTGTGAGTGGATATTGACCAGGGAAATGGACATTTCCATAAACTGAAACGAGACTGAGTTTTTCTTTAGTATCATTCCTCTCTATCAAATCTATAATTGGATCAAGTAACTCTTGCCTACATAAAGATGTAATTGTTTTTGATAACGCCTCGCTTTGATAGTTCTCATTCTGAAGCTCTATCCTTTCTCTCTCCAAAGTTTGCTGAAGAATTAAGAAATCTTCTGGCGTTGAAAGTTTTTCTAGATCTTCTATAGGAATTGATTTCTTTGGTCTGAATCCAGATTCTTCAATTATCTTAATAGCCAAATCTTCTGGTAAAGTGCAGTAATCATAAACACTATACTCATAGTATCTCATAATGTCTGATTCTGACATTTCCAAATCTGGTTGGGTTTGTATTTCACCAATGCTCATTGTATTTTTCTTATCAAGAGCTAGCTTTTCCTCCATAAGTGATTTTCTAAGATAGGTCAAAGATGTCCATTCGTCCTCAAGAACCATCATATTGGAATCCTTATCAAGAACATATCGATCTCGTATCAGCCTAGTTGTGATTTGATCAGGAGTAATAATGGAAGGAAATAGGATAATTTCATCATGATCCTTTAGAGTCAAATTTTTACTAGATTCAGGATTGCTAAATAGATCCTCTAAATCTATTTGATGAAACTCAAATAGTTGTGATTTTTTATTTTTTCTTTTTACTAGGACATAATTCAAATCTGTCATCTCCAGTAAGTCATCTGAATCATTAAAGAGATCCAATAATTTCATTCCACTTTGCCAAGGATAGAATCCAGGTTCTTGAGCATGTCCAGAAATTAGGACGGCATTTTTAAGATTATTGGGAACAGAAAATACTGAAACAACATCGCCATTCATCATCTCAAAATTTTGACTATCTTTTTTATTCATATCGATTGAAAGAAGGTCAAATGAATTATTGATAGTATTTATCCTAGTAATATTTGTTGAAGAGAGGTTTGCTTTTGGTTTTAGATTTCCAGAATATTTTAGAAGGTGCTCTAAGTTCTCATCATTTTTGAGTTCATATATTCCAGGCTTATTTACCTCTCCTCTTATCGCAACTGTTTTTCCAATTGGCTCGATGAAAACTACATCGCCTTGCATTAATCTAGAATCATTACTAGTATCTCCATTTAGTAGAAGGTCGTAAAAATCAAATGTTGTAACGACATTACCGTTTCTTTTAAGCTTGATATTTCTTAGCGAACCTGCCTTGCCTATACCCCCGCTCTTCATTATTGCATTTGTAAGTGAAGATAAAGCACTTATGCTGAACATGCCTGGATTACTGGCTGATCCCAAAACAAAAATATCAATTGCTCTCAGAGTACCCATTGTAACGCTTACTTGTGCACCGATTAGTTGATTAGAAATTATATTCTTCAGTAGCTCTTTCAAATCTCCAAAAGTAATGCCAGCAACAAACACTGGTCCAATTTCTGGAAGAAAGATATCACCATCTCTAGTGACTTTAAGTTCATACTTACTGTTCTTGCTCCCAAAAAGAATTATCTTAATTGTGTCATTTGGTCCAATCATATAATCGGGTGGAACAGGAACATCCTTTAAAGGAGCAAATGTAGACAGATTGTTTTGAAAGTAACTATATCCGAAATAATCTAGAGGCTCATTTGGTAATCTTACATTAGGGGGGTTAACAAAATTCTTGCCTCCAGTATATCCATAATCACTATCTGAAAAGTCAATTGTCTCTTGCCTTTTTTCATCGATTTCATCCTCATCATCTGACTCAAAATCGGAAACTTGATCAGCGTCACTGTTACCTAATCCGCTAGCTAGGTTAGTTAGTATTGATGCCTCCATTTGAGCATAAGAATTCTGTCCTATAATCAAAACTAATAGCAAAATAATTTTGTAGTTAAGTTTCATGTAATTATTTCAATAATACTTCTTTTTTTTAAATCAACTTTTTCGAGTGATAGTATCTTATATAAAGAGTATATAAAAACAAATTTATATTGTAAGAGATACACTTTTTTAGACATATCTGCTATCAAGAGGGACTCTTCAAGAGAAGTATTTATTTTTATATTCTTTAAACGTAATTATATCTTTTTCGAGCATGCATTGTTTCTTTATTGAGCTTTCTGTTTCAATATTTAGTTTTTTCCAATTGGAATTATTCTTTGAATTTAACTCAAGAAATTTTAGTTTATTCTTATGAGAAATAGACTCTCCAAGACGAATAAATGATCTTTTTTCTATGAGTGATTCTAAGATCATAGCTGAGGGAGTTAAAGAAGGGTCATTGATTCTTGCTCTCATAAGCTCAATATTTTCAGAGTGTCCAATTTCTTTGTGGTTATCCAAAAAATTAGCTATTGGAAGCATTTCATCAAGAATTTCATTTGCCCAATCTGTTAAAGAAATATTCTTATCATTTCTTACTAATTTCAAATTTGGCTTCCTGCCCATCTTTGCAACTTTGATATCATTTTTAAATATCTGTTTTTCTTCTATTTTATTGATGGGATCACTTTCCTTTACGAACGCATAGAGCATGAAGATCTCTAGAAAAATTATAGTCTCTTCACTAATCCCAATTGGAGAATATGGATCCAGATCCAGTGACCTTAATTCAATGAAATCAACACCGCCATTCAATAACTTCTTTGCAAAACGAACATCTGATTTATCTATACTCTTAGCTCTAGCAGCGGCATAGTACTCATCTTCTATTTGTAATTGGTTAGCATTAATTTGAGAGAGCGTATCCCCTGTTTCATCAAAAATCTTTGAAAATGAATCGCTTTTTTGATTAGTTGCTTTTAACAGATCAGTGGTATATGAATTCAATGAATTTGTTGAAATATTAATTTTCGCCCTCGATAAATTTTGATACCCATACTCACTCATCCTGATTGAAGTTCCGTATGGGGAAAATAAAGTGTTTTTATCTAACTTGACAAAATCATCATTTAAACCTGATAAAAAATCTTTAGTTATTGAAGGAGAACAACCAAATAAATAGAGAATTAGCCAATTCATTCTTAGAACATTTCTAAGAATAGAGAAATAATTCTCAGATCTTAATTCAAGAGATTCTCTTTCATGATTTTTAAATATAGAGCTTGTCCAAATTTTTCTTGGTAATGAATAATTAAAGTGGACACCGGAAATAGTTTGCATTAATCGGCCATATCTATGAGATAAACCTTTTCGATACACATGCTTAAAGAGTCCTTTGCTTGAAGTTCCAAATTTTGCAATAGGTATGCCGCCCTTACCTATATAAAATGGCATACTAAAAGGCCAGAGCATTTCGTCATCAACACTAGAGTAAAAAAAATGATGAATATCTAAAAGAAAATTAAGTGCTTTTCTTTTGTCAGAAAAAGGTGGTGTAATGAATTCTAGTTGAGCCTCAGAGAAATCAGTTGTTATATAACTATTACATAATGAGGAGCCTAATGATTTTGGATGGGGTTCTTGTGAAATCTTTGAATTCAAATATCTTAAGCTTTCTTTTTCAATTCCTACTTCTGAGCACTTTATATATGGCTCTATCTCAGATAATAGTTCCTGTTTCATATTCTCTGTTTCATTATTTAAAATTGACCCAAGTATTTAAATACTCTCTCTTGGTGATGTACTAAATCCATTGAAAATCTTTTTGATGGACCATGATTTTTGGCTAATAATATCTAATTCATCTGAAGCATCGGTTACTAGGTTATATAAGCCTCCCCCTGACTCAACTTTTGTGCCAGCATCTTTTGTGAGAGGGCTCCAAGAATATCCTGTTTTTTGTCTAGTAGAAGAACTTATAAAAAATAAGTCCATTGGCATCTCAAAATAGATCCATTTATTAAAACTACCTTCTCCGACACACTGAGAATCACAATCAGTTAATGCTACTATTGCTCCAACCCTTGCGCCTGTATCAAATCTTCTGGATATATCTATATGTGCGCCAACATCTTTACCTAGAAATTTACCCATACTTATTTTTAGGCGTGTATCGTAAAAAGGAATGTCACGGTAATAAGACAGAAATCCCGTTACAGTCTCATAATCCTGAAAACCAAACCTCTGATCAAAGTCTCTTTGCTTTACCCAGAAAGCCTCTAAACCTAATGCCCATCTTCTATTATCTGGTAAATATAAAACCTCTCCTCCATATCCTCCATACATCCATTCGAGATAACCAGCAGAGAGCTTAGCTTTTATGTTTGTGCTTAATCCAAATACATAATCAATAGCCATTCTTCTTAATCCTGACTCACCCTCAGTTAAATATAATCTTCTGTTTTGCCTGACATGATAAAGCTCTCCATCCGGAACATGATATGTATAGTCTCTATAGTTATTTGCGATATCAATTCCAATATCAGTCGTAAATGTCAATCCTTTCTTAATTGCATATTCAGTGTGAATTAGGGCCTCAAGCTGCCAGAAGTAAAACTTTTCTTGGTGTTGAAGTGTACCTAGAGCATGAGGCTTTATTTCCCAGGAAAAATTTGGGTATAAAAAATCATTTTTAATAACAGTTACGTCATTCTCGAGTGGTCTATAGATATCATAAGAAAACATTTCTTCTTCTAGAGGCTGATCTCTAACAATTCTTTTAATATCTCCTTTTCTTATGGTTGACCTTATTGTTTCAATACCCTGATCAATATTTATAATTGTTATATGTTCAATATTTTTTGGAGCATTACTTGCCAAAACTCTACTAGCCAAGTCAAGAGCTTGGGATGTCTTGCTGAATCTTCCCTGGCTTATCTCGGCTGCTAACTCATCCCCATTGAAAAAAATATTATGTGTTACAAAACCAACATTTGCCATCTCTCGAAATATCCTGTTAGTAAGAAATTTCTTCCAGTTATCATTTGTGGTGCTGTAGTTATCAATATTCGTATTTCTTAGTATTTCTGGCCCTAAAACTATGCTTGGGCGTCCTTTAAAATTAAGATTCGAATGTACAGATGCATTCAAGTAAATGGTGTTACCTCTAACATATCCTAGTGATAAATCTAATTTATCTCTATCACCTAGATTCATTCTGTAATTGAATGAATAATTAAATCTAGAGTCTAGTTGAAATTTATCCCCCGTTTCATCAAACCTTTTTTCAAGACCGATTATTCTTGAATAATTTGAAGAATCATATTCTAGCTTAAATGTGAAATTATCAATTGGGCTCAGATACTCTAAACCACCAAAAAATGCTGCGTCGCCTGAGAATAATCTGCCAAAGCTAACAAGACCGCCTAGAGTTCCTTTCTCGCCGCCTCTAATTTTTTTTGATTCAATGAAATGCCCCAAAGGATTATTGAATGTATTTTTACCTGCAAGTCTCCCCCAACCCAAACCAAAGCTCAAATCAAAATTATTGATTTTCTTAGACCCTACGATATATTCGCTTGCATATGCTCCTGTACCACCAAAATCAGTTATCCCCATTGCTATCTGGGGGAAATTATCTCTTTCTTTAAGTAACAAAAAACGAAAATCAATACCTTTATCTTTCCATGTTTGCTGACTACCTTTCATGTAAGGCCTAGAGGTACCCTCGGTATATTTGAGCGTTGCTTCCATCCAGGGGAATATCTGGACTGATGAGTAGAGACGGTTATAAACTTCTTCTGAAGAGATTCCAAAAACAAACTCTCCATCATCTAAGAATCTGGCTGAGGGAGTTTCAATTAAACCTATGCCACCATATGTCGATTGGAAATAAGGTGAACTATAATCATCTGCATACACCGTAATTGAAACGATGCAGCTAAAAAATATTAATAATGAAATTTTCTTAAGCATATCTAATTTTAGTCAACTATAAATAATCTCACACAGTCTATAAGTTATATTAACGTTTTTAGAAGTGTCTAGATGATATTTAGTAACTAATACTTACCCAAATGTCTCAACTAAGGAGAAATCTTGGGCAAGTACCTAAGTAAGATATTGTCTAGTTACTTGACGAAGTAGTTGTACTACTAGTTGTGGTAGTAGTCGTAGTTACACCCGTTGTTGTTGTTGCTGCTGCTGATGTAGTTGTAGTAACTGGATCAGTTGTAGTAGCTGTTGTAGTTGTTGTAACTGGATCAGTTGTAGTAGCTGTTGTACTACTAGTAGTTGTTGTAGTTGCTGGCGTCGGTGTCGGCGTCGGCGTCGGTGTAGGTGTCGGCGTCGGTGTAGGTGTAGGTGTAGGTGTCGGCGTCGGTGTAGGTGTAGGTGTAGGTGTAGGTGTTACAGGATCATTGCCAGATGGGGTAGTGTATTCCGAAGAACCGCCACTAAAAAGTCCTAAAATTGCTCCAGTAATCGCAACCCAGACTCCAGCTCCAGCCACACCAGCTGCACCAGCTGATGATGAGCCGCCAGCTGCTTCTGCTGCTTCTGCTGCTTCTGCTGCTTCTGCTGCTTCTGCATTAGGATCTTCAAATTCCCCAGCTCCTTCTTCACCCTCTGATGCAATAGACTTAAAGCTTGCGCCAGATAGGACAAGAGTTAACATTGAGAAGTATGTACCGAGTTTTTTCAATAATTTCATCTGTGATGATCCTTTAAATTAGTTTGTATTTTAATCTACCCACCCCAGGTTTTCATATACCTAAGGTGTAAGTTTTAATCAATTAGCATTGTTTGTAAACAACATTTTCACTTTTTTGCATAAAGTTACATGTGTTAGTTGAAGAGGATTATAGTTGAAACTAAAAGTATTAAATACCCTTTTATTGAGTTATTTTTTTAGCCATAAAACTAAGCTTTATCATCAAATGGGCGAATTGACATTCTTTTCACTATATATTCTTGAAGATTATTTATGTCTTTTTCAGTCAAAGCACCATCAAAAACTCCAGTGAATAATTGATCAAAATCCTGAACTACACTTGTAAAGTATATTGTTAAAGGTTTCATCATCTCTTCAGAAATGCGATAGAGCGTTCTTCTTGAATCGGCAGGATCTTTTTCTCTTATAAAAATCTCACTATCAACGCCAATAGAGAGTACTTTTCTGAAATTTGCGAATGTAGTTGCTGGAAAAATATCACAAATAGAATCATATAAATCATCTCTACTAACCCCATTAT
Organism: Chloroflexota bacterium; assembly: GCA_002718395.1. Lineage (GTDB taxonomy): Bacteria > Chloroflexota > Dehalococcoidia > UBA2979 > UBA2979. The sequence continues at coordinate 61,589 of PBEG01000016.1, forward strand.
CACCTCTGAATTGAAACAAAATAACTGAACAAATAATTTGAACTTGGAGATAGCCAGATCTGATGTAATTGGATAGTTTTCTAGGCTGAAGATCTCTATTTGATAATCCTAAAGCTCTTATAGTGGCGGCATATGCAAGAACCTCTATGCCTTGATTTGTATCCTTGAAATCAATTGTAGACTGATTGACAGCTTCTGATAGACTGCCCTTTTTCTTGTTGATCTCCCATTTCTCAATACTTTTATTTATCTGGCTGACTTTATTGTTCATTATTCAATTAAAATAAATATTTTTATTGGATATAATCTATTACTCTTTAGTAAATATCTCAAATGGATAAATGGATATGTTTAAGAAAAAAATATTTTTAATTGTTTCATTGATAACTTTCAGCTCAATGACTTTCGCTGAATGCAATTACCCAAAGAAAAAGTTTGATATTCCCTCAGGGAAAAAAGCAACTGAAGCCGAAATGGTTGAAACCATGGGTAAAGTAAAACAATTTCAGGCTGATCTAGGGGTTTACAGAATATGCTTGGATAATGAGTTAGCCAAAGTCTCTCCTGAGCTTGAGTCATATGAGGAAATTGAGAGAATGAATGCTCAAAAATACAATGCCTCAGTCGAAGACGAACAAAAAATGGCTGAAGAATGGGGCGAAGCTGTCAGGGCCTTTAAATCAAAATAATCAAATAAGGATCAAAAAGTGTCTAAAACTGTGACCATCACTGGTGCAGCTGGTCAGATTGGATATCAGCTCGCATTCAGAATTGCTTCTGGTCAACTTCTAGGAGCAGATGAAAAAATTAATTTAAGTCTTTTAGAGATTACCCCTGCATTAGATGCGCTGAAAGGAGTTGCTATGGAACTAGAAGACTGTGCTTTTGAGTCGCTAGTTGAGATTACTATTTCAGATGATCCTAATGAAGCATTTAAAGATAGTGATTATGCATTTTTAGTTGGCGCTAAACCCAGAGGGCCAGGAATGGAGAGAAGCGACTTATTACAAGAAAATGCAAAAATCTTTTCAGCTCAAGGAAAAGCAATAAATGAAAATTCATCAAGAGATATAAAAGTACTCGTTGTAGGAAATCCAGCTAATACAAATGCTTTGATCGCAATGTCAAATGCACCAGATATTGATCAAAGTGCATTTACTGCAATGACGAGACTTGATCACAACCGTGCGCTTGCGCAGCTTGCATCTAAATTAGGTTGTCATTCAAGCGAACTAAGCAATATGACTATTTGGGGAAATCATTCAACAACTCAGTATCCAGATGTGAGTAATTTGAAGCTAGAAGGTGAAAAAATATTAAGTAGACTTGATCACGCATGGATAAAGGACAACTTTATTCCGCGTGTACAAAATAGAGGCGCAGAGATTATTAAAGCCAGAGGTTTATCTAGTGCAGCTTCTGCTGCATCTGCGGCAATTGATCATATGAGAGATTGGACATTGGGAACAAAAGACAATGATTGGGTAAGTATGGCTATACCTAGTGATGGATCATATGGCATCAGTAAAGGCATCATCTATTCTTTTCCTGTGACATGCGAAAGTGGATCATATTCGATTGTACAAAATCTTGAAATCGATAATTTTAGTAAGGAATCAATGGAAATAACTGAAACAGAGCTTCTCGATGAAAAGGCAGCAATTGAGCATTTGCTGTAAATTTAGACAAGACCTAATTTAATCTGTAGAATCCATGATCCGGATTACTACGAAATTATTTTTTAGGGATTAATTTTCAAAAACTTCAAATGATTTTTTTTATAGCGACAGTCATACTTTCTATTTGGATATTTTACACCGCAATGGAATTGAGAAAAGCAACCCTGTTAGTGGGATTACTCCTTGCTGTATACACCCTGATTGGTGATCCAAACAGCATCTTCATCTCAATATTATGGATTTTGTTTGGTCTTCTTGTTTCTCTCAATATTCCAGAAATTAGAAGAAACTACATTACCAAAAGAATCTTGGAGGTATATAAAGAGCTTCTACCGAAGATCTCACGAACAGAACAAGAAGCAATCGATGCAGGAAATGTTTGGTGGGATGCAGAACTATTCACGGGAAATCCAAACTGGGAAGTATTGAGATCTAACCCAAAAGCGGAGCTTCCATCTGAAGAACAAGCTTTCCTAGATGGTCCAGTGAATGAACTTTGTGAAATGATTGATGAGTGGAAAGTTGCACATAAAGATTATGACCTACCTCAGGATGTTTATGATTTTGTTAAAGAAAAAGGATTCTTTTCATTCATCATTCCGAAACAGTACGGCGGGCTTGAATTTTCTCCTCTTGGCCTCATATATGTAATGGCTAAAGTGGGTTCCCGAAGCGGGACCTTGGCCTCAATGGTCGGTGTTCCAAACTCCTTGGGGCCAGCAGAACTCCTTATGCACTATGGGACAGAAGAACAAAAGAACGAACTGCTTCCAAAGCTTGCATCTGGTGAACATGTACCATGTTTTGCACTCACTGGTCCTTATGCAGGTTCAGATGCAACATCTATGCCAGATACAGGGATAGTCTGTAAGGGTAATTTCGATGGAGAAGAAATCATTGGAATTAAGCTAAATTTCAGCAAAAGATATATCACTCTGGCACCGATAGCGACACTTATAGGTCTTGCTTTCAAAATGTATGATCCGGATCATCTATTAGGTGATACTGAGAATTATGGGATTACTTGTGCCCTTCTTCCAAAAGAAACAAAAGGACTAGAAACAGGAAGAAGACATATACCAATCGGTAGTCCTTTTATGAATGGCACTATTACTGGTGAAGACGTATTTATCCCGCTTGACTATATCATTGGTGGCGTTGAACAAGCTGGACAAGGGTGGAAAATGCTAACAGATTGCTTATCCGCTGGAAGAGCAATAGTTTTACCATCTGGTGCAATGAGCGGTGCAAAATCTGCTGTAGCTGTAACAGGTCCATATGCAAGAGCTAGAGAACAGTTTGGAATGCCAATTGCCGAATTTGAAGGAATTCTTGAACCTCTTGGAAGAATGGCAGGAAATTCGTATATGATCTCCTCTTCTGTATCTACCACAGCAATGGCAATTGGAGCTGGTGAGAAGCCATCAGTAATCTCAGCAATTCTTAAATATCATTCAACAGAACTTGCGAGAAATATAGGAAGAGACGCCATGGATATTCATGGAGGTAAGGCTGTCATGCTTGGGCCTAAAAACTATTTGGCAGGCGGATATGAGAGCACTCCTGTAGGGATTACGGTTGAAGGTGCGAATATCATGACAAGGAGTTTGATCATTTTTGGACAAGGCGCCTTCAGATGTCATCCATATGTACTCAAAGAAATTGAAGCGGTCAATATGGAAGATAAAAATGAGTCACTTGAGCAATTTGATCTTCATCTATTTGGTCACATCGGACATTCGATCTCATGCGCTATTAGAGCCTTAGTAAGAGGAATAACCGATAGATTTACCTCTAGCCCAGTTCAAGATGAAACTGCTATTTATTACAAACAAATCAATAGACTTAGTGCAGGATTTGCCTTTTTGACGGATGTTTCAATGCTTGTTATGGGTGGAGAACTGAAGAGAAAGGAAACAATATCTGCAAGATTGGGCGATGTATTGAGTTCGCTATATCTTGCGAGCACAACGCTAAAGCATTATGAAGACACAGGAGAAAGGGATGTTGATCTTCCTTTATTAGAATGGACCCAAAAGACACTTTTATTTGAGGCGCAAGAAAAGCTGAGTCAAACACTAGATAATT
>PBEG01000017.1 GCA_002718395.1 Chloroflexota bacterium
AACCCTCGATCTCCAGGGCCACAACCTAGCGACTTAACCACTCGTCCACACCCACCATAAAAAAAGATTATTGCATTACTATATATGAGTAAAGAACATCAAACATTAAACATTAAACTTTTAAACAAGTTCACTATACTGACCATTATAGTAGATCAATGGTTTATAGGAGGCATTTTCAATTTTCATATCAGAAACTTTACCAATAACAATAGAATGATCGCCGCCAGGGAACCAATCTACTATGCTACATTCTATCCACGCAATAACATCACTAAAAATTGGGCTTTTATTATTCCCTAATCTGTATTTAAAATCTCCCATTGGGTTGTCTGTATTCGAACTAGATGCAAAAAACTGTGAAAGATCTTTTTGTTTATCAGATAAAAAATTAATAGAAAAATTACCTGCGCTTTTTAATTTATCGTGAGAAGCAGCTTTTTGAGCAATGCATACTAACATAAGCATTGGATCAAGAGATACAGAAGTAACTGAATTGGCTGTAATGCCACTAATCTGACCATTGTTACTCATCCCAATCACAGTAATACCTGTTGGAAAATGACCGAATATTTTTCTAAATTCATCAGATTGATTATTTGACATTACTTAGCACTCCTAAAATAAAATCATTTTTTAGTAGAATTTTATTTTACAATTAATATTATTATTGTAAATCTTTTTTAATCAATTGAGTCGATTCTTAAGATCTTCCACTGATATATTATTTTCTTGATTCCAATCCTTTGCAGTCAATGCCTGGCCAGTTAAAGTGCCTGATGCATCACTAGATAAAAATAAAGCAATGTCGTCACATATGTTTGCTGGAAGTATCTTTTCAAGTTTCTCTGATTCCATTGAACCCAAAAACTTTTCAGAACTATTTGTAAGGCCACCAGGTGCTACAGAATTACAATAAATACCTAAATCAATGTTCTCTGCTGAAACTATCTGTGTCATAGCCTCCATAGCAAATTTAGAAGCGCTATATGGTCCATATTGTTGATAAGCACGCCTTCCTAATCCAGAAGACAACATAATTATTTTGCCATTTTTTTGTTTACGCATAATTTTTAATGTTTCTCGAGTAAAATAGAAAACACCATTTAAATTTATATCCAGTATATTTTTCCAATCATCAGTTGCCATATTGTGTATATATCTGTCTTCAGGATCTTTAATATATCTCATACCCACTGCGGCATTATTTACTAGTATGTCGATAGAATTATATGTATCGGTAATTTGAGATACAGTGTTGATAACAAAATCCTCGTCACTTTGGTCGCCAATATAACCATTAACATTAACATCAAATTGCTTCATTAGATCTACTGAATTATTCACTTCTTCTTTTGTGCGACCAATAATTGCTAAATTGCAACCTGCTTTTGCTAGATGAATACCAATGGATTTACCAATACCCCTGCTACCACCAGTAATTATTGCATTTTTATTTTTTAACAAACTCATAATAATGCCCTTAATATTTAAACTATATCTTGATGTACAATAATTAAATCATAAAAAGGTATAATAACTCAATGGGTTTTTTTAATGCAAGAAAAAATACTTACAGAAAAACAAGAAATTCAAATAGAAAATAACGGCTTAATTAATGATTTATGTAAAATCATTGAAAAAAACGATATTAAATTTGATCAAGAGTCAAAAATGATGTATTCCACTGATGCTTCCATTTATCACATGGAGCCAATTTGTATTATCTTTCCAAAAAATAAAGAAATTATAAAAAAAATAATCAACATTGCCAACAAACATAATGTATCCATCGTACCAAGAGGTGCAGGCACAAGTTTAGCAGGGCAAGCAATTAATACTGGCATTATGCTTGATTTTAGTAGATATATGAGAAAAATTATTGAAATTAATCAAAAAGATAAATGGGCCATCATACAACCAGGTATAGTTGTAGAAGAATTTAATAAAGAATTAAAAAAATTTGGGTTACAATATGCAATAGATACTTCTACAAAAAATCGAGCAACTATAGGTGGGGGTATAGGGAATAACTCTTGCGGTACACATTCAATAATTTATGGCAAAACAAGCGATCATGTTAAAGAACTTGAAGTGATTTTATCAGATGGAGAACTAATTCGTGCATATGATATGAATAAAGATTCTTTCATTGAAAAAACTAAATTGGATAGCTTAGAAAGCAAGATTTATAAAAAGCTTCCTGACATCGCAAATCAATATAAAAATGAAATCGAAAAAAACTTCCCTAAAATTGATAGAAGAGTATCTGGATATAATTTAGATTCACTAATTTACCAGCAACATAAAGGAAATATAAACAGCGTAGCCTCTGCAATAGTTAAAGATTCAAGCAATATAGATTTAACAAAAATTATTGTTGGATCAGAAGGCACATTGGGTATTGTTGTTGAAGCAAAAGTTAATTTAGTTGAACTACCAAAATATAAAGGTTTAGTCGTGTCAACATATGACTCAATAATAGAGGCAGCAAAATCAACAAATGATATCTTGAGTTTTAATCCTGCTGCAATTGAACTAGTAGATAAGAATATAATTAGTGGTTGCATGAATAATCCTGGTTTAAAACATTATGTTAGTTTTCTTAATCATCAGCCTGATGCAATGCTAATTAATGAATTTTTTGGCGACAGTGAAGTCGAATTAGTTAAAAAATTAGAAAATGTAGCTAATGCATTAAGCAAAAAAAATAATGTGAAACAAGTTATCAATATTACTGATGTCAAAAAACAAGAAAATATTTGGAAAATGCGGCAGGCCGGTCTTGGATTACTAATGAATGTAAAAGGCGACGCAAAGCCTTATGCATTTGTTGAAGACACAGCAGTAGCACCAAAATATTTGCCAGAATTTCTTGAAAAATTTCAGAATATTATTGATGAACATGGGACAATTGCTGGTTTTTATGGTCATGCAAGTGTCGGATGTTTGCATATTCGACCAATGATTAATTTAAAAAGTAACAATGAGTTAGAAAAAATGCATAGTATTGCTCAAGAAGTCGCTTCATTAGTCCTAAAATATGGAGGCTCATTATCAGGAGAACATGGGGATGGTATTTTAAGAGGTGTTTTTACAGAAAAAATGTTTGGTAAAACATTAACAGAAGCATTCAGGGAAATAAAATTGCTTTTTGATCCAAAAAAAATTTTGAATCCAGGAAAAATTGTAGATACGCCCGGATTCACAAATAATCTAAAAATTTCTCCAAATAGACAAATGGATCGACCAAAAACAATGCTCAACTTTGATGAAGAAGGAGGCTTTCATAGTTTAGTTGAACAATGTAATGGACAAGGTGCATGCAGAAAAACTGATGGTGTAATGTGTCCATCATATATGGCAACATTAGATGAAGAGCATTCAACTCGTGGTAGAGCGAACTTAATTAGAGAGCTACTTACAGATACAAAAGAGGAAAACGGACTGCTAAATACAAGATTAATTGACGCCTTGGATCTTTGCGTTGGGTGCAAGGCTTGTAAAACAGAATGTCCATCACAAGTAGATATGGCAAAGCTAAAAGTTGAAATCTTGAATCAGTACCAAGAAGAAAATGGAGTATCGTTAAGAACAAATTTACTAGTAAACATTAACAAACTATTAAAAATTGGTTCGTATTTACCTTTTTTTATAAATTTTTTAAACAATAATAAGTTTTTAAAATATTTTTTACACATAGTAATAGGTATTCATAAAAATGCAAATTTACCTAAAATTGCAAATCAAAGTTTTCAAAAATGGTACAAAAAAAATCACCAACCGAATAAAAAAAATAAACAAGTGGTACTATTTGCTGATACATTTACAAATTACATAGAACCCAATATAGGGAAATCTGCTTATGCAATCATAAAAGAGCTTGGCTACGAAGTTGTTGTATTTAATCAGCAATTATGCTGTGGTCGTCCAGCTATATCAAAAGGAAGAGTGCAATTAGCAAAAAAAATGGCAAACGACTTAATAAAAGTAATTTCTCAATATACCAGTAAAGACATCCCGATAATTTTTCTTGAACCATCATGTTTTTCCGCAGTTTTTGATGATTATAAGGGGCTAATTAAAGATGAATATAAAATTAATAACAAGAATTTATTGCTTTTTGAAGAATTTTTGATGCAACATGAAAATATTACTCCTGGTTCACTCCAAAGCATTTTTAAATTAGATAATAAGCCCGTTGCAATACATCCACATTGTCATCAAAAAGCATTAGGTAAAGGTTCAATAGCCTTAGAATTATTAAATGAAAAAATTGGCATCAATGCACAACAAATTGAATCGACTTGCTGTGGCATGGCAGGATCCTTTGGTGTTGAAAAGGAGCATTATAAAATTTCTAAAGATATAGCAAAATTAGGTATTGTAAAGCAAATTAATGAACTAGGAGAAGATAAAAAAATTATTGCAATGGGCACTTCATGTAGACAACAAGTTTTACAACATAATAATTCATCAAGTATGCATCTGGCAGAATTTTTATCAGAATCTATTAAAAAATATAGGAAAAACAATTAACAAGCCGTCTATACACCTTACAAGAATATCTATCGGTTTTTTTTGGGCATCTTTATACTTGTATGTTCCAGTACTACCGATTCATGTTACTAATATCACAGGTAGCTTAGAAACAGTTGGTATAATACTGAGCGCCTATGCAATTGCACAATTATTACTAAGAATACCGATTGGATTACTCGCAGATAAAATTGGAAACAAAAAATTAAGCTTAATCGCTATCCTGTTATCAAGTTTAGGAAGTATTTTATTAATGATGTCTAATAATGCAAATTCTTTATTTTTATCCAGAACACTAACAGGTCTTGCTGCAGCAGGATGGGTGCCTATTAGCATCTTATATAGTTCTTATTTCACATCAGAAAATACAGATAAATCAATGTCAGAAATTGTCATGATTAATTCAATAGGCCTTTTAAGCGCAACCTATATGGGGGGGATTCTCGCAGAAAAATATGGTATCAATTTTGTATTTGTGACAGCATTTATTTTCGGAATAATAAGTTTAATTTGCATGTCATTTTCTCAAGAAGTAAAAAAAATGCCAATAGATAACCATCACATTCAAAATCCAATACAAAAATTAAAAAAGACTATGAATAAAAACTTAATGGCAATCTGCGTTGTAGGTTCTTGTTTATTTTATTTAACATTTTCAACAATTTATGGTTTTATTCCAATATATTTAGAGAAATTAGGTTCTTCGGAAACTATGATCGGATTCATAATTGCATTCTCATTAGGAGCATCATTATATGGTGCATTTCTTTTGCCAAAATTGAATAATAAATTTTCATATAAAATTGTTATCTGTAATACATGGTTATTGATGATTGTAACTACATTAATAACTCCAATAACTAATAATGTTATGTTAATAATTTTATTGCAATTTTTTTGTGGAATAGGCAGAGGAATCATGACTGCACTACTGATGTCATTAGTAATAAAACAATCAAGTATGGAAAATAAATCCACCTCAATGGGAATTTATCAATCTTTATATTCTGTTGGTATGTTCGTTGGGCCATTTTTATCAGGCATCATAGCTGCAATGACAAAAGTTGAGAGCATATTTTATCTTGCAGCCATTATATGCATATTTGGAATGTTCGTATCAATTCTATTTGTCAAACCACTTGAATACAAACAAAACAGAATTTAAATTATTTTTGGAGAACAATTAACATGAAAATAGCAATTACTGGTTCAAGCGGATTAATAGGTAAAGCGTTAATAGAAAAATTAACAAAAAAAGGATACGACGTAATTGAAATTACTAGAGGTAATCATCAAGAAGAAGATATAATGTGGGATCCAAAAAATAAATGGATCAAAGAAGATATATTTAATGATATAGATGTAATAGTTAATTTATCTGGTCAAACTATAGGTGGACGCTTAACTAAAAATGCAAAAAAAGAAATTTATACTTCAAGAGTTAATCTTACTCATTTACTAGTACAAGAATTAATAAAATATCAAAAAAAACCAATACAACTAATCAATGCTTCAGCCATAGGTTATTACGGTAATAGATTTAATGAGGAATTAGATGAAAATTCTAAACCCGGTCAAGGATTCTTAGCAACACTCCCTTTAGATTGGGAAAACGAAGCTAAAAAAATTGAAGAATATGGTGTTAAAGTAACAACATTACGGACTGGATTAGTTTTTTCAAATAAAGGTGGTTTTTTAAATAGACCAATTATCCCAGGAATATCTTTATTAACTATATTCAAATTAGGTATTGCCGGGAAGATTGGTAATGGTGAACAGTGGATGCCATGGATAAGTTTAACTGATGCTGTGAATGCCATAGAATTTATCATTAAAAATCAAATTGATGGTCCTGTAAATTTAGTAAGTCCTTCACAAGTAACAAATAAAGAATTTACAAAAGCATTAGGCAAGACAATAAAAAGACCTACATTGATACCAGTTCCAGCAATCCCATTAAAATTAATTTTTGGAGAATTTGCCCGGGATGGATTACTTGGAGGACAAAAAGCTTTGCCAAAAAAACTTATTGATAACGGATTTGAATTCTTATATTCAAATATTTCTGATGCACTCGAATTAGAACTTACAAAATGATATTACACGAACTTCTTGCTTGGCCACCAATTTTTGTCGCCTAGCAAAGAAACAATTGCAGGTACAATCACTGTCCTTGTAATAAATGTGTCCATAATAACTCCAATTGCTACTGCAAAACCTAATTGAAATAAATCAATAAGAGGTAAAGTCATAAAGACAGAAAAAGTTCCTGCTAAAATAAGACCAGCAGAAGTAATGACACCTCCAGTAACAGAAATTGCATCTTTTATTGCTGTATTCAGTTCCTTCTTACGAGCTTCTTCTCGAATACGAGACATAACATATATATTGTAGTCAACTCCTAAGGCATTCAAAAACACAAAGAGATAAAACATAGTGCCGGGGCTAATTCCTGTATGACCAAAAAGATATTCAAACGATAATAAAGAGATGCCAAGTGTAGCAGCATATGTAACTAAAATGGTTAAACATAGATAAATTGGTGCAATTAAAGACTGCAGCAAGATAGCAAGAATAACTCCAATTGATAAAAGCACTAATGGTAAAATAATAATATTATCTCTATTGATAGCTGTCCTTGTATCAGTTGCCTCAGCAGTATCTCCACCAAAATAAACAAAAGTATTTGTTAGCCCTAATTGATCAATGCTCAGATTAGTTATTGACCTTAGATCAATGACTGAATCAAGAGAAGTTGCTGCAAAGGGATTTTCAGTAAAAATAATATCTAGCCTATAAACATTGAAATCGGATGAGACAAATTTTAATGCATTCTGTTGAATAGCTATATTATTTGTGTTTATTGATTTAGTCGAAATTGAAGAAAATAACTCAAAATTCGTTCTAGGACCATTTTGCCCAAATGGTTGTATTAATGAAGAAATATCTGCAACATTAGGATGTGATAATAAATCATTTGTAATTTTATCTAATGCATTAAAATTATTTTGATTCAATCCATTATTAACTACAAAATAGGCATAAGTTGGGGAAATTTCACCAGCAGGAAAACCATTTCTTAATTGCTTAAAACCTTGTACCGATTCAGTTTCAGCAGGCAAGCTTGCTAATGAATCATAATTGGGGCTGTATAGTAAAATACCTGAAGAAAATAATGCCAGTATAATACTAGAAACTACTAAAACTTTTTTAGGTCGTTCAAGAACCCATGAAGCAATAATACCATAAATCCTTCTTTGATTTTTTGGAGAGTTTTCATATTTTGGAATAGCAGGCCAAAATGCAACTCGGCCTAATACTAACAATACAGCTGGTACAAAAGTAACAGCTGCTAGCATCATAATCATTAGAGCAACAGCTAAAACGGGACCAAGAGCAGCAGAACTACCCAAGCTGGCCAATAATAAAATTGCAGATGCAACTAATATTGTACTACCTGAAGACAATACAGCTGGCCCAACGGCATTCACTGCAATATTCATAGCTTGATGTTTATCTTGATGCTTGATTAGTTCTTCTTTATAGCGAGAAGAAATAAACAGACAATAATCTGTACCAGAACCAAAAAGGATAATCGTCATAATTCCAGATGCCTGTCCATTAACATTAAAGCCGAATTGTTGTGCAAGTAATGCGCCAACAGCACCGGCAATAAAATAAACAAAACTAACCGCAAATAATGGTACAAAGGGAATTACAGGAGAGCGATAAATGATAATTAACAAAACTAAAACTAAAATAGCACTAGCAACTAAAAGAAAAACATCTATTGAAGCAAATACAGCAACTAGATCTACAATTAATCCACCAGGGCCACCTATGTTAATTTCTAATTGATTTGTTCTGTATTGATGTGAAAAATCTCTAACTGATTTTACTAAATCAGTAAACGCATCAGAAGACGGCTCACCAACTATATTGACAATTAGATTCATTGTTGTTCCATCTGATGAGATCAACTCAGAACGAGCATTAGGAATATTATAAATAGAAACTAATCCAGATATACCATCTGGAGCATCATTAGAATTTAACCAATTATATATTTGTTCACCAGATTCAAAATCATTTTTTGTTAGACCATTTTGATTTGAAAAAATAATCATTAATGGAATGCCGTCAGCAGGAAATGCACTACGAGAAACCTCAAGTGCTTTAGTGGAATCAGCACCCTTTGGTAAAAAACTTGTAGCATTGTTTTCTGTTACGTCGATAAGCGTTGGACCCTGCGATGCTAAAAAAACAAAAATAAACCAAAACAAAATAGTTAACCATTTTGTTTTCTTACCAGTAACAAATTGTGATATAGCCTTCATCATGCTCCATTTTAATTGAGAATTGTTCTCAATTTATCATTAATAAAAAATAATATCAATTATTTCAGTATAATTCATTAACCTCTTGGCAAACCTAAACCTCGAGTAGCAATAATATTACGTTGAATTTCACTTGCTCCACCAAAAATAGTACGAACTACTGAGTGTGCATATTCTCTGGTAAAATAAGCATCCATAGGTCCTAATTTTTCATCCCATAAGTTACCATAGAGCCCAAAGACTTTTGTCCCAGTATTTGAAAGCCTTTGACTCAATTCAGAATCAAAAATCTTAGAAACTGAGGCCTCGTAGTTGGGGACAATATCATTAGCCTGCAAAGAAACAATACGTAAAGAAAAATTAAACAGGACTTCAGACTCAATATATCTGTCTGTAATTGCTTGTCTAAAATTATCCAAGCGATAAAAATTCTTATTTGTTTTGTCTGATAAAAAATTAACTAATTCTTTAATTCTCTTACTTTTATGTATGGCTCCAGAAATATTAGAACGCTCATAATCAAGCAGCGTCATTGCTACGTACCAACCTCTATTTTCAGGACCAATAACTTGAGTATCCGGAACAATTACATTTTCATAAAAAGTTTCATTAGTTGAATGTTCCCATGCCATGTCTATGATTGGATTAACAGATAAACCAGGAGTGCTTTGATCCATCACAAAAAAACTGATTCCTCGATGTTTTGGTGCTTCAGGATCAGTACGAAAAAGACCAAAAATCCAATTCGATTTATGTGATCTTGAAGTCCAAAGTTTTTGACCGTTAATAAGATAATTGTCACCATCTTTTTCTGCTCTTGCCTGCAATGAAGCTAAATCAGATCCTGCACCCGGTTCAGAAAAACCTTGAGCCCATAGCATTTCCCCAGATAATGTAGGCTGGAGAAATTTCTTTTTTTGCTCATCAGTACCATGGATAAGTATGGTTGGCCCCAACATAGAAACTCCTTGGCCGCCAACTGTTGGTGCATCATGTAAGGCCATTTCTTGATGCAAGATAAACTGTTCAATAGGAGAAAAACCAGCTCCACCATATTCTTTAGGCCAATGTGGAGCAACCCATCCTTTTTTTTGTAAAGTATTCATCCATTCCGTTGCTGCTTGCTTTTGATCTGTATCACCTAGCGCAAAAAAATTCTGCCAATCACCAGCCTCTAATCCTGTAGGAGGCTTGGCATGTTTATAATAATCAGGTAAGTTACCTTCAATATAATTAATTACTTCTTCACGAAAATTTTTTTGAACAGATGAATCAGACCAATCCAACTATTTCTCCTCAGACTTAATTACAAATTACATAAATCAACGTCTAGCTAAAGAATAAAAACCTAACAAAACCAAAATGGTCGCTAGTCCAGCAAAAATTATTGTATTTCTCCCAGAATCATCTTCTTCGCTTTTTACAACAGTTTGTTTTTCTTCTAATTGAGCTTTAGAAGTATTCTTTGTAATAGGCTGTTTCTTTTCTTCTGTTGTAGTAGAAACTATCTTTTCTTTATCCTCGCTAGTATTTTTTTTATCTTGATTGTCAACTTGAGTTGGTTTTTCTAGTTTAGTAGCTGTTGAATCCTTTGTTTCAGATTCTTCCTTTGGTTTTTCAGCAGGTCCAGGCAATACAGGAAGATTTTTTTTCTCTGCAGCATTATCATCATTTTTGGTATTCTTCTGCTCAGTAACAGAATTTTGACTAGTGCCTGCAGTAAGAACTAAACCTGTAGAAGATTGTGGAGCACCACCTTTACGCCACAAAATTGTTTCTTGAGAATTTTGACCATTCAAATTAAAACTTATCAATGAATCAGCAAATGCATTACATTCACCCTCATCAATATAACCTAAGAAAATATAACCAGTTGTACTATTGGGTTCTACTAAAATATTAGCATCTTTACAAAATGTAGCATCAACAAAAATTTTTACAGTTGCAGTAGCACTAGGAACAACACCAAACACAGTCATAGGTGCTTGTGCAGAAAGAGATGGTCTGATGCTGAAAATAATTAATAAAGCAAGTATAAAAACACTCAATGGATTCTTGATGGAAAAATATTTTTGCATACTATTCACCTTCTAATTACCTTAACAAAGTAACAACCTTATGACTTTAAGAATATAGATTATTCTTTATTTCTAACAAATGAAAATATAAAATCAGACATAAGATACATAACGGAAACAAATATAATGAATTCTGAATATTGACAGAAAAAATTGCTACACATATCAAACATTGCTAACTCCGTGATAATTTTACCATACCATCTATAGTATTTGACTTAAAAATAATTTTGTTCTATCTTCTTTTGGATTAGTGAAAAAATGCTCAGGTGTTCCCTCTTCTACTAGCAATCCTTCATCAAAAAAATAAAATCTATCAGCTGCCTCCTTAGCAAAACCCATTTCATGAGTCACAACAATCATCGTCATGCCAGAAGCAGCAAGTTCTTTCATAACATCTAAAACTTCTTTAATCATCTCAGGATCTAAGGCAGAAGTAGGTTCATCAAATAACATTATTTTTGGTTGCATTGCCAATGCTCTTGCAATTGCAACTCTTTGTTGTTGACCGCCTGATAATTGTGCAGGAAATTTATCAGCTTGCTCAGGAATGCCAACTCGTTCTAATAATGGCATTGCAATTGACTCAGCTTCTTCGACGGATAGGCCTCTAACTTTTTGTGGTGCTAATGCTACATTCCTCTTAACTGTTAGATGAGGGAATAAATTAAATTGTTGAAATACCATTCCTACATTTGAACGAATAGTTTCTAAATTTTTTATATCATCATTAAGCTCAGTGCCATCAACAATAATTTTCCCTTCATCATGTTTTTCCAACTGATTAATTGTCCGAATGAACGTCGATTTTCCTGAACCTGATGGTCCTAAAACAACAACAACTTCTCCTTCATGAACATTCATTGAAACACCTTTTAAAGCATAAAAATCACCAAATTTTTTTTTGACATTTTCTGCATGAATTATTATTTTATTTTTTTGATTCATTTAATCCTCCCGGTTCAAACCTAAATCTTTTTCAAAATTATAACTTAGCCTAGACATACCGAAAGATACAATCCAGAACATCAAACCAATGAATAAATAAATTTCATTGTATCTTCCTATAAATTCAAATTGTGCCAGTGCTGACTTACCTGAACCAAGTAGTTCTCTAAAGGCCAAACCTGCTGCTAAAATTAGGGTAGTGTCTTTCCATAAAGCAATAAATTGACTGACTAATGCAGGAATCACTGCTCTAATTGCTTGGGGTAGTACTATCAATGATGTAGTTTGGTATGCATTCATACCTAAAGCTTTAGAAGCTTCCACTTGCCCAATTGGGACAGATTGCAAACCTCCTCGAATAATTTCTGCAATATATGCTGCAGTAAATGCAGACAGCACAATCATGACTCTTAAAGCAATATCTACTTTGCCAGCAAAAAATCCAGGTAATAAATCGGGTATGACTAAATAAGCAAAGAATAACCATGCAACTAATGGTGCCGCTCTAATTACTTCAATATAAAATGTGCAAGAATATTTTATGGCCGGTAAAGAACTTGCACGACCTATCGCTAAAATAAGACCGACAATAAAGCCGAATATTATACCGACCCAAGCAAGCATAATATTTAAAAAGTAACCACCCCACTTAGTTGTTTCTACTCCTCCAAAAATTTTCAAAAATATGACAATCAAAGGCAAGGTAATTGCCCATCCAAATAAGATAAAAGAGTTCTTGCTAAATTTTGGTATTCGCTCATACGGAAAGTTGTATCCCATGACAAATAAAATAAAGGAAATAAGAGTTAAAAGTGTGATTATTATATTTTTAATTGGGTCGATCAAAAAAAGTATAAACAAAATCAATGGAGATAAGTTCATAAGATGTTTTAGATGAAATGTACTTAAATGTTTGTAGGACAAACCAGACATAAATGTAACCCAAAAAATAGATACCCATATTCGCCATTCAGCATCTTTCGGAAAAGGTCCTAACAATAGCAATCGCAAATTAACATCTACAACCTTCCAATCAGCAGAGATAAAAATAAAATTTAAAAACGAAGCAATAAAATAATATGCAAATATGATCGAAAAGGTTGAAAGAGCAATGTTCAATTTTGATGAAAATAGATTTTCTATAAGCCAAGTTTTAGATTGGTATAACATGTTGTTCATTATCTATTCCCTACTAAAGCAACTTTTTTATTGAAATAATTCATAGCTAATGAAATTAGAAAACTCATTGATTGATAGGTAAGAATAATAATGATAAACATTGGAATTGCATGTCCAGCTTTATTCATAATAATTCCACTAACTAAAAACAAATCAGAATATCCAATGACAACTGCTAAACTTGAATTTTTTGTCAAATTAAGATATTGGTTAGTTACAGGCGGGATAATAATTCTTAAAGCTTGTGGTAATATAATTAATCTTAATGATTGAAAAGTGCTTAATCCCAGGGCTTGTGCAGCTTCAGTTTGCCCCTTAGGAAGTGCCTGAATTGCTCCTCTAACAATTTCTGCTATAAATGAAGCAGTATAAATCACCAGACCTAATAAGATTGCTAGAAACTCAGTTGAAATCACAAAGCCAGCAGTATATTGAACAACAGTATTTTCAGCAACAGTTACAACTGGTCTAACAAAATCAATAATGGATCCGTTTTCAAAAAATAAAATTGTTGGTAAGGCAATTCCGCGATTAGAGATTAGAATAACATCAAACAAATTGATATATTCTTTAATTGTTGGTAAGGCAAGGGTAAATGACCACCAAAAAATTATTTGTAATAAAAGTGGTAAATTTCTGATCACTTCAACATACACTGTGGCAATTTTCCTTACTAGCCAATTGCTTGATAAGCGTGCAATGCCAATAATGACACCAAGAAATGTAGTAAGAAAAATACCTACAAAAACTAATCTAATAGTGTTAAATACTCCAGTAACATATGCATCAATTCTATTATTTGTTGGTGTATAATCTGTGAGCCATTGATTAGCTAATGCAAATCCAGCTTCATTTGTTAAAAAATCAAAACCTAACTCAAGTTTTGAAGCTTTCAAATATAAATAAAATAATAACAATGAAAGAAAAAAGATATAAATACACTGTAAGGTATTGTTTTTGCGCTTATTTGTTTTGAAAAAAAAATCTTTGAACACAAAATTTCCAATAATCATTAATTATTTAAAAGAAAAAAAGTATATGGTTACTCAAAAAAAATAAGCAACCATATACTTAAGAGTTAATTTATATTACCTCATTGGTGGTGCATAAATTAATCCACCATTTTTCCAAGAAGCATTTAAACTACCCTCACGAGCAAGACCGATTGGTTCAATTGTTCGTGCATAGATCTCACCAAAGTTCCCAACTTGTGCAATAACATTTTGCATAAAGTCACAAGAAATACCTAGATTAAATTCAGTTGGCTCAGCGCCAGCACAAAGTAATCTTGATACATCCTTATTTTTAGGACTAGAAGCTTGTGCAGCTACATTAGTGCTATCTACGCCAAATTCTTCAGCTAGAATAGTACCAAGAACAACCCAGTCAACAATTTGTGACCATAAAGGATCGTCTTCACGAGTAACTGGACCAAGTGGTTCCTTTGATAATGTATCAGGTAAAATTCTCAATGCTGCAGAACCGCCACCTTCAGCAGGATAAGCGCTTCTTTGACCAGCTAAGTTAGACTTATCACCAGTCCAGCCATCACATCTATCTTGCAAGAAAGCTGCCTGAGACTCTGCGTCATTTTCTACTGCTAAAGCAGTGTATGACAAGCCTCGATCAGCAAAGAAATCTTCCAAATTTTGCTCAGTTGTTGTACCGGTTGTTACACAAATTGTAGCACCATTCAAATCAGCTGTTTCTGCAAATTTAGAAGCAGATTTTACCATCATTCCTTGACCATCATAGAATGTAGTATGAGCAAAAGTTGTTTTCAGATTAATATCTCTACTAGCAGTCCAAGTTGTAGTTCTAATTAGAACATCAATCT
>PBEG01000018.1 GCA_002718395.1 Chloroflexota bacterium
AGCAGGGATATTCGTAATAACTCCTTTTACTAATCCAGCTGAAGGTCCCACTCCAACACCAAGAATTTTTAATTCTAAATCTTCACTGATTTCTGCAATTACAGCAGAAATTTTTGTTGTCCCGACATCTAATGCAGTGATAACTGATTTAGTCATAATTACCTTAAAACTATTTTACTATTATATCGCAAATCAATTTCTTTGAAATCAATTTTTTCCAGCATGATTGTTGAAAATACTTTTTGTAAATTATTTAATTTAAACTCTAATTGATCGGAATTGCCTAAAATTATTCTTTGTCTTTCATTGATGTGTACACTAATACCTGTATTTTTATTATAAACATAATTCCAATTATTCATTTTCATTTTTTTATTTAAATCATATTCATTAATAAAATTAATTGAATTAATAAAATCAATATTTATTTTCGGGTTTAAATCACTAAAATTTGTTTCTTGAGACAAATGTAATAATGGAATGATTGAATTTGATTCGTAATAATTTATTTGCTTTCCATCATTATTAATAAAGTATTTTTCATTCTCTTTTTTGATTTGCAGTGCTGCTTTGTATATCTTTAGATCAATTATTAATTGATTTGGCCATTTTTTCATAATCTTTACTGACTCAACTTCGGGATTATTTAGTAATTGTTTTTCAATTTTATCTGTGTTCATAAAAAACAAAGTACTTCCTTCTAATTTAATTGATTTTTTTAATTCATCTGCAAGAACTCCAGTTGAATGATTAAATGTGATTGTTGATACTGATAAATATTTATCTGCAAATCGAATTGAAAAAAAAGATATTGTAAAAATAATTGTAATAAATAAAAAGATATTTGTACTTGTTAAGAGGTTATTTTTTAGTTGTTCAAATTGCCTATTACGGTTTTGTATTTTATTTCTTTTTACAGGAGGTTTTTTGCTATTTTTTAACCTTGCTTTACTTGACCAAATTGTTTTTTTCATAAACTTAGTTATTATCTCCTGAGTATCTAATAATTTTTTTTATTAATTCATTAATTGTTACACCGCTTTCTGCCCAAGCCTTAGGAAATAAAGAGTTATTTGTGAATCCAGGCATTGTATTAATTTCATTAAGAAAGATTTCTTTAGTTGATTGTTTATAAAAAAAATCAATTCTTGCAAGACCCTTTAATTCAAATCCTTTATAAACTTCAGATGCAATGTTGTATATTTTCTTGCTTGTATTTTTACTAACATTTGCAGGAATCAAAATTTCTGCAGTATCATTTTCATATTTATTTTCAAAATTATAAAAACCATTATTGTTAATTATTTCCCCTAGTTGCGCAAGAACAGGTTCTTTATTCCCAATCACAGAACACTCAATTTCTTGTCCTATAATTTCTTCTTCAATAATTATTTTTTTATCTATCGATTTAAGTTCTTCAATATGTAACATAATTTCGTTAAAATTGTTAATTTTATGTACTCCAATTGATGAGCCACCTCTTGATGGTTTTATAAAAAATGGACTTGAAAATTTATTAATAATTTCTTCTTTTGCATTTCTTATTTTTTCTATTTCATAAATTGCAAAATCAGCTTGTTTTATTGAAAGTTTAGTTAGTTTATCTTTGGTAAGACTTTTATCATAACAAAGTTCACTTACTTTACTATTATTGCCAATAAATTTAATATTATTATTTTCTAGAAATGCTTGTAATTTACCATCTTCTCCGTATGAACCATGAATGCATGGAAAAACTAAATCAAGATTTTCAAGCTCTGCTTTGATTTGAGATTCATTCATAATTTCACTATTTTTTTGAGGATTAATTATGTAACTAAAATTATTAAGCTGATTATGATTTAGTTCTTGAATTATGTTCTGGGACTTTGATTTATGCAGCCATTCGTTATTTTCTGAAATAGCAAAAAGTGATATTTCAAATTCGCTTTTATTTAGCCCATTAATTATATTTAATGCAGAAACGATTGAAATAGAGTGCTCAGGTGATTTTCCGCCAAATATGATTCCTATATTTATTTTTTTCATTCTTGCCTACCTAATATTTCATTGATTTTAGGTATTAATTTATAAATATCACCTGCTCCAAGCACTAATATAACTGTCTTGCTTGTGATATTTTCAGTGATTTTCTTTGTTGCAAATTCTATTGATGGCGCTAATATGCAATTTTCGAGCACTATTTCCTCATGTAATTTTTTTGAGTTTATCCCTTGGTTTTCTGTTTCACGAGCAGCAAATGTAGGAACAATAATTAATTGGTTTACATGTTCAAAGCTGTGCTTAAAATCTTCTAATAGATACTGTGTTCTTGAAAAAGTATGAGGTTGAAAACATGTAATAATTTTGTAGCCAGGAAATTTTGTCTTTGTGGCTGCTATAGTGGCTTTAATTTCTGTGGGATGATGGGCGTAATCATCTACGACTATTACATCGTTAGGATGCTTATAAATAGAGAATCTTCTATCTATTCCCTGAAACTGTTGTATTGCAGATTGAATTTGTTGAAAGCCAATACCAAGTTGCATCGCTACTGCAACGCATCCAATTATATTGGTAACATTATGCCTCCCTATAAGATTTGTTGTAATAATGCCTAACTTGCTTCCCTTCCAATACACTTCAAAAGAAGTCGTATCATTTTTATTTCCGGTAATTTTTTTTGCTTGCCAGTCTGTTCGTTTTTCAATTGAATAATATTCAATTTTCTTTTGATTATTTTTTAATCCTATTTCGTTTGCTTCAATAGAGTCTTTATTAATAAAAAGAGTTCCTGATTCATGTAAAGAATTAGCAAAATCATTGAATGAATCAATAATTGCATTTTTGCTACCAAAATAATCAAGGTGATCTGCGTCTATATTATTTATTAATATATGCATTGGAGAATATGACAAGAATGCTTCTTTATATTCGTCAGCTTCAATAATTGCAATTTTACCAGAGCCATCGTACATATTTTCTTCATTTCTGTAAAACAGCGAATCCTTTTCTATATTTATTGCTTGACCAATATCCTTAGACAAGCCTCCTGTCATAATAAGAGGTTCGTGTTTTGCTTGTAGTAAAATAAAACCAAGTAGTGAACTGATTGTTGTTTTGCCATGCGATCCACTAATTGCAACCATATCTTTTTCATCACATAAAGCATTTAATATTTGTGCTCTGCTCATTAAAGGAATTTCATTTTTTTGCGCAAAGACTATTTCTGGATTATTCTTATCAATTGCAGATGAAAAAATAACTAATTCTGCACTTTTAACATTTTTTTCTTCATGATTTGAATAAATTTTTATCCCAATTGATTTTAAATGTTCAATAATTTTAGTTTGACTAGTATCTGTGCCAATAATATTATGACCTCTCTGTAATAGCAATTTTGCTATTGCAGACATATGAATTCCTCCAATGCCAATAAAAAATATGTTTTTGGGTAATTTGAAATTTTTATTCATTGATCTGCCTAATCATTATCTCTGTAATTTTTTTAATAGCATTTCCTTGTGATAATTTTGCAATGTTGTTTGATAATTTAATTCTAACTTCTTGCGATCTAAGAGTTTTTTCTAAGACCTGAATTGCATTTTGATCTAGATTTTCCAACATCATTGCAGCATTTTTTTGTTCTAAAAACTTTGCATTTAAATATTGGTCTGAAAATGTACCTGGATACAAAATAGCTGGTTGTCCTAATGCAGTTAGTTCACCAAGGATGCTTGCGCCCGCTCTTGATAAAATTAAATCGGAATTTGCAATAAGTTCTGCTATATTATTAGTATATTTAAAAATCATATATTGAGATTTTTGAGATTCAGTTAGGTCTTCTCTTTTTTTGCTTATCTCTTCGTAGTCACTTATTCCAGTGATATGAGTTACTTGATAATTTTCAGTAATTTTTTTAATATTTTTAATAACAAATTCGTTTATCTCTTTTGAGCCTAATGAACCTCCCATAATAAATAGATTTGTTCGTTTGTCATTTTGTATGTTTAAACGTGCTTCATAAGTATTGTATTTATAGAACTCTGTTCGAGCTGGATAGCCTGTTACTGAAGTTTTTTTTGCAGGTAGGTATTTTAATGAATCAGAAACTGAACAGCATATTTGATTAGCGAATTTTGATAGAAATCTTATCGACCAACCTGGCTTAACATCTGGACAAAATACTACCAATGGAATACCAATGGTTTTGGCTGCAAGCCCAACGGGGGCACATGTATAACCGCCAGAAACTAACATCAGTGATGGTCGGTTCATTAAAAGATACCCTAATGTTTTAAAGTAGCTTATTTTAAAATTAATTAATCCCCAAATTAGTTTTATTATATTTTTTGTTCTAATTTGAGACGGTGATATAGACTTGAATGCATATTGGTTTTCTTTAGCAATTTTATACTCTAAACCATTTTTTGAGCCAAAATATTGTATATTAAAATGATTTCTTTTATATAAATAATTTCCAATGGTAACTAATGGATAAACATGACCTGCAGTATGTCCGCCTGATATAGCTATGCTCTTCTTGATCATTTTAACCTTCTTGATAGATTTAATTTATTATTAAGCTTTACTGGTTCAACATTAATTGTCTTTCTTGTTTTTCTCTCTGGTTCTATTCTACTGTTGATTGAGAACAATATTCCTATGCTTGCTAAAGTTACAATTAATGATGTTCCGCCAGTAGAGATCATTGGCAATGGAATACCGGTAAGTGGAATTGTTCTGCTGATACCTCCTATATTAAGTAAAACTTGGAAAAAAAGCATAAAGCTTATTCCTGTAGCAAGAATTGAACCAAATTCATCAGATGATTTATTTGCTATTCTTAGGCCTTGTACAAGAATTGTTACAAACAGGATGATAATTAAAGCAACGCCAATAAAACCAAGCTCTTCTCCTATAACTGCAAGAATGCCATCTGAATGCGCAGCAGGCAAATAGAAGAATTTTTGTCTAGAAGTTCCTAATCCTAAACCTGTCATGCCCCCAGATCCAAAGGCAATCAATAATTGTAAAGTTTGGTATCCAATGCCTTCAGGATCAGACTCTGCTGATAAAAATGACATTACTCTAGTTAATCCATATCCCTTAACTACAATGAATAATATTAAGCTGATCATTGAACTTAATGCTAATGCTATGACGTGTAATAATCTTGCACCTGCAATAAAAAACATTACTCCTGATACAACTGTAATTAATATGGTTGTTCCTAAGTCAGGTTCTAGCATTATTAAAAAACTTACAGTTGCAATAGTGATCACAAAACCGATTAAACCATTTACAGAAACTATGTCTTTATCTGATCGACTTGATAGCCATGCTGCAATGTAAATTATGATAGCAAGTTTGCTTAATTCACTTGGTTGAAACGCAGGAATGAATGGCAAGTTAACCCAGCGTTTAGCACCGTTAATTTCCATTGCAGTTTGAGGCAAAATTGCAAGAATTAATATAATAACTGCAAATACCATAATAATTGGGCTCATTTTTGATAGTCGTCTGTAATCAATTATAGAAAGAATGCCCATCATAAATATTCCTATAATTAAATGAGCTGCATGTCTTTTAAGAAAATAATACGAATCTTCATATTCTAAGTAAGCAATTGCGTATGAAGCAGAGTATATAGATACAATCCCAATAATTACTAGCAATAAGACAGCTGTAAGGAGCAGTTGATCGTATGAAAACATTTTGTTATTTATTCTATTCATTTGATAAACCTTTTCTATCAAGGAATTCATTGATATATTCTTTAAATTTTTCTCCTCTTTCAGCAAAATTTTTGAATTCATCAAATGATGCACAGCCAGGAGAAAGAAGGATGGATTCTCCTGAACGGACTTCATTAGATGCTTCAATAGTAGCGTCTTTTAAATTGGTCTTTTGAATTATTTTAACACTAATATTCGATAGTTCTTGAAGAATTTTTTTTCTTGAAGCTCCAAAAATGATTACAACTCTACACTTTTGATTAATTACTTGTTCTAATTTTTTGAAATTGAGATTTTTGTCTTGGCCTCCCAATAACAAAACTATTGGATTGTTTATAGATTCAATCCCAGTCATAGTTCTATCAGGTGTTGTGGCTATAGAATCGTTAATGTATTCAATATCATTAATTTTACATATTGATTCTAGCCTATGTTCAACTCCTTTGAAGCTTGCAATACCTGATTTGCTGTCTTCTGAATCAATGCCTAAGATGCCTGAGATTGCAATAGCTGCCAATGCATTGCTAATATTATGATTTCCTCTAATTTTTAATTCATCTTTATGTATTATTTTTCTCTCATTGCCATCAATTTTTGAAATTAAAAATCCTTCATTGTTTAGATATGCCCCAAACTCCAATTCTTGATTCATTGAAAAATAAACTAATTTTGCTTTACTTTTTTCTGCGATTTGCATGCTTATTGAATCATCAAAATTAACTACAAAAAATTCTTTGTTATTTTGATTCGTTGTAATTTTTTCTTTTAATGCAATGTACTCATCCCATGAAAATTGGTCTAAATGATTAGGAGTAACATTTGTCAAGCACCCAATATATGGACTACTGGTAACTAGTTGTAACTGCGTATGAGAAAGCTCCATTATTACTTTTGTGTCGTGAGTAATATCTTTTATAAGCCCTAACATGCCTATACCAATATTGCCTCCAACAACGTAATCAAAATTACTTTGTTCCAACATGGAACGTACTAATGCAGTAGTAGTAGTTTTACCAGAGGTTCCAGTTATGCCAATTATTGGAGCCGTACACCTTTCAAAAAAGAGAGATGTCATCGATGCAACAGGAATATTATTTTTATATATTAATTCTAATTGTTGACTGTTCAAAGGAATGCCTTGTGAAACAAAAGCATACTGTACATCTTTTATAGAACTTTCGGTCACATTACCGAAATAAACCTCGACTTGTTTTTTGTTAAACTGATCAAGAATGCTTTGAATATTATCGTTGCTTTTTTGATCGTATAATTTGATGTTTGCTCCTTCATTATATAAATAATTGAGCAGATCAATTCCTTCAATTCCTAAACCAAAAATTGCTACAGTTTTATTATTAAATGTTTTTGGTAACATTAATTTCTCCAAATTAAACTGTTATTGCTAACGCAATGCCAACAATAGCTCCTATTAGACCAATTAACCAGAATCTAATTACTATTTGATTTTCACTCCAACCAACCATTTCAAAATGATGATGCAAAGGGGTCATTTTGAAAATTCTTTTTCCATTTGTAAGCTTGAAATAACAGACTTGCAAAACAGCTGAACCTGCTTCTAACATAAAGACAATACCAATAATAGGCAAAAGCAGCCAATGTCCAGTCATTAGGGAGACAATACCTAGAGTAACACCTATTGGTAATGCGCCAGTTTCTCCCATAAAAACTTTTGCTGGATATGCGTTGTACCATAGAAAGCCCAAGATTGATCCAACCATTGTAAATGAGAAAATTGCTAAATAAAATTGTTGTTGCAAATATGCAATAATTGCAAATGCAGCAAAAGCAATCGCAGCATTTCCAGCCAGCAGTCCATCTAATCCATCAGTTATTGCAACAGAAACAGTAGTTAAGAAAACAACTAATATGGCAATTGGCAAGTAGTAATAATTTAGAGAAATCTGTCCTAATATAGGTACATTAATACTTTGTACTTCTAATTGAAAGTGAAGAATTATTGCAATGCTTGATGACAATGCTAATAAGGTAAGCATTTTGATTTTCCAAGATAAGCCTTTGTTTGCATTAAAAGTCGTTGTGCGAAGATCGTCAATTAGACCTATGATTAAACAGACAAAAATTGCAAAAAATGGCAGCAGTATTGATAATCTATTTTCTAAATTAAATATTCCAGTAATAATTAAAACGGTTAAAAGAATTTGTAAACCACCCATTGTAGGAGTGCCAGTTTTTTCATAATGATTTTCTGAAATTTCTTCAGATATTTTCTTTAAAATATTATATTTTATCAATAAATTAATGATTGGCTTGCCTAATATCACAGATAATAAAAAGGCGAGGCTTCCAATCAATAGTGCTTCTAGCATTTTTTTCTCCTAAATGTTTATTTGTTATTTATTTGTTTGACTATATTTTCCATTTTTAATGCACGAGATCCTTTGACTAAAATTGTTGAATCATTGTATTGTTGTTTGCTGATGTAGCTTAAAAGTTGTTCACTTTTTGCAAAATGAGATACTTTTTTGTTTGAATTTTTTTTGCTACTAATGTAAATATCTTTGGCATTTTCACCTAAACAAATTATTTCATCTGCATGTTGGACAGCTATTTTCCCAATAGTTATATGGTTACGTTTTGTCATGTTACCTAATTCTTTCATATCGCCAAGTATTGCAATTTTGTAATTATTCGATTTACCTAAAAGCCCAAGTGCGCCAATTAAAGATGACGGACTTGAATTGTATGTATCGTCTATGATTGTTAAGTTATTTTTTTTATTTATAATTTGCATTCTATCTTCCAATAAAAAATCTTCTAAAGTTGATTTAATTTTTTCAGGGATAATTTTCAAATAATTACTAACTGCAATACTTGCCAAAATGCAAGGCATTAAATGGACGCCAGGCTGTTTTATTTTTAATCTGTAGACAAATTCATTTTGAATAAATAAGTCAAATTCAAATCCCTTAAGTCCGTTATCAACAATATTCTTTGCGTGAATATCTGATTTATTACTTGTACCAAAAGATATTGTTTGTCTTGTTTTAGCATTGATTATTTTTTTTAATTTTGTGTCGTCATTATTTAATATTGATACCCCATCTGCAGGCAATGCATCAATTAACTCTTTTTTAGCCAAAAAAATATTATTTATTGACCCCGCCCTTTCAAGATGAACCGTTTCTATATTTGTTATTATTCCATGATCTGGTTTTGCAATTTCAGCTAATTGAGCAATATCTCCTCGTTTGTACATGCCCATTTCTAATAATAAAATTTCAGTTTTATTGTCTGCTCTTAGAATAGTAAGTGGCATTCCAAGTTCATTATTATAATTTTTTATCGATGCGACTGTATTATATTGAGAGCTTAATACTTTTTCTGTTAATTGTTTTGTTGTAGTTTTCCCTACGCTTCCAGTTATTCCAATTGTGACAATATTTTTATATTGTTGTTTCCAATTTTTTGCGATTGCATGTAGTGCTAGGATACTATTTTTAACATAAAAAACACTTAATCCTTCTTTTTCTAATTCTTTTTCAGAGATAATTCCCGTTGCACCATTTTTAATTGCTTCATTGATATAGCTATGACCATCTTCATTTTCGCCTTTTAGAGCAATAAATATGTCACCTCTTTTAATTTCCTTAGAGTTTATTTTAAAGCCAGAAAATTTTTTTTCTTTACCAGTATTTTTCAGCAAAATTTTCTTTAGTGAATAAACAATTAGTTCTCTTCTTATTTCATTTTTTTTAGCGGACATTCTTTTTCACCATTTCTTCAGAAGGAGCTATTTCTAAATATTCTAATATGTCTGTCGCAAGTGCTGAAAATGTCGGTGCAGCAATTTCACCACCTAAGTTTTTTTCGCCTTTTGGATAATCAATCTTAATCAGAACAGATATTTCAGGGCTTTCATAAGGAACATAGCCAATAAAGGAGGCAATAGTATAATCCCAATCGTATATTGCATTTATCGTGTTGATTGTTGTTCCTGTTTTTCCTGCTACATTAAATCCATCAATTTTTGCTTGATGATATTTATTGTCATTTACTATTGCTAGCATAAGCTGTTGAATTTCTTTAGCAGTAGTCATTTTAATTACTTGACCTAGTTCGACGGGTTTTATGGCCTTGATTTCTTCCTGATTAATTACTTCTTTAATTATATAAGGTCTCATCAATTTTCCATCATTAATTAATGCATTTATAGCTGATAAAACTTGAATTGGCGTTGCAGCAATTCCTTGCCCATATGAATTAGTTGCTAAATCAATAGGGTACCAATCTTTAGACTTATTTGTTCTTAGCATTCCTTCTGCTTCTCCTGATAAACCTAAAGTTGTTTTTGTGCCAAAACCAAAATTATTTAGATAGTCATAAAATCTTTCTGCTCCTATTTTTTGCGCAATCCAAACTGCACCTGTATTCAATGAATGGATAAGATGATTTTTTACAGTTGTTTCACCATATGAGTTTAAATCCCAGTTTTGAATTCTTTGTGGCCCAATATCTACATAACCCTTATCAAAATAAGTTGTATCTTTGTCTATTAAATTAAGATCTAAAGCAATAGCAGAAGTTACTAGCTTCATTACTGAACCAGGCTCATATATATCGCTAATGATCTTGTTTCTCGAATTTTGACTTAAATTGTCATCGAAAATAATTTTATTTGTTAGTTCGATTTCTGGATAATTTGCCATTGCTAAAATTGCACCGGTTTTAGGGTTCATGACAAGGATGCTGCCGCCTGTAGCTTCATATTTATTAATTGCATTTAAAAGATGATTTTGTGCAAAATTCTGAATATACTTATCTATTGTTAAAATTATATCGTTGCCGGGTATTGGCTCCTCAATAGCCTCAAGTCCAAGTTTAATTTGCCTTCCAAATGGATCTTGTTCTGAAAATATGTATCCTGATTTCCCTTCTAAAATTGAGTTAAAGTCACTCTCAATGCCCCATAAACCACTTTGATCAAGACCGACATAACCAATTAATTGACCAGCTAAGTTTTTTTCGGGGTAGATTCTTTTAAATGAATCTAATGTATAAATATGGTTAAAATTATTTTGATGGATTAAT
This sequence comes from Chloroflexota bacterium, assembly GCA_002718395.1. Classification (GTDB taxonomy): domain Bacteria; phylum Chloroflexota; class Dehalococcoidia; order UBA2979; family UBA2979. The sequence continues at coordinate 10,788 of PBEG01000018.1, forward strand.
TTTGTTTCTGAAAATGGCATTTTTCTTTTTACAAGAATTTGTATATTTTTATTTATTGATTCATCAATTAGATCCTTACATTCTATCTTTATAATCTTGCACATTTTGATTATTTCTTCTGTTTTAGTATTTTGATTAAATTTTGAACCATCAATATACAGGTCCCAAGTTTTTAGACTGGTTGCTAATGGATAGAAGTTTCTATCATAAATTGTACCGCGATTTGCTGAAAGCTCCTGCATAGATGAATGCATAGAATGTGCTTCTTGTTTATATTTATCGTGATCAATAACCTGAATGATAAACAATCTGTATAACAAAATACAAGTTAACACGATTACAGAAGTAAAAAGTGTTTTATGTCTCCAAGTCAAACGACCTTTTTCGTTCGACAATTTTACCTCACTTCTACCCCGTTAAATTAAAATAATTTTAAAATTGCATCTTTTGTTTTATTAAGGAAGCTAATAAAATCACTAAAAATATTTTTTGCTAATTCAACCTTTTGTTCTTTTTTTTGCCTTTCAAATGCTTCATTATAATATTTGTATTTTTCAGGAATGTAGGAAGTTTTAATCAATGGAACATCTGATTTAATAAATAAATCAGATGTTTGTTTATTCATACCTAGTTCTATTGCTTTTAAATTAATATTATCGATATCAATCAATGTTGCAATTTCAACTTCTAACTCAGCTATTTCCGCACTTAAATCATTGTTTATTAATTTAATATTTTTTGTTTCGTATCCAATCGTCGAAATTTTGTCAGTTGCTAATACCTGAATAATACCCATGATGCATATAAAAATGGAAAGAAATATATAAGGAGTCATATTAATTCTTTTATTGAAGTTTTTTTGTAGTCGAATTTTTTTATTTTTTGTAATTTGTTTTCTATATATAGATTCTGAAGTAGGAGTTGCTAAAACCATTAACTTGCCTTTCTTGCATTGATTATTTCAGCAACACGCATTTTTGCTGATCTTGATGATGGATTTTTTTTAATCTCTGCTTCAGATGGTCTGATTATTTTTTTAGAGATCAATTTAATTTTTGCTTGATGATTGCAGTTGCATATAATTAACTTTGAATCACATAAACAATGTTTTGATTCATTATGAAAAAATTGTTTGACAATGCGGTCCTCAATAGAATGAAATGAGATTACAACCAGTCTACCACCAGGGCTTTTTAACAACTTTATTGATTTTGATAGTGCAGTTTCTAGCATTTTTAATTCACTATTTACTGCAATTCTGAAAGCTTGAAAAACTTTTGTAGCAGGATGAATTTTTTTATTACTTCTCCCTTTGTAAACTGAGAGAACTAAATCTGATAATTCATTTGTATTACTGATTGGTCTTTTTGCAACAATTAATCTAGCAATTGTTTTACTGTATCTTTCTTCGCCATACTCACTAAGAATTTTTATTATGTCTGATTCTTTAAAATTATTTATAATTTCATCTGCAGTAGTTAGCTGATTTTGATTCATGCGCATGTCCAAAGGTGATTTATTTTGGAAAGAAAAACCCCTTTTAGGATCGTTAAGTTGAATTTGAGATGTACCTAAATCAAATAAAATTGCATTAATGTTTTTTATTTGATTTTCTTGAATTACCTGATCAATATTACTGAAGTCAATATTATGTAGCGAAATTGAATTTTTATAATCTTCTAAATTTTCTTTTGCAATATTGATTGCTTGAATATCTTTATCAAGACCAATTACATTAATTGAATCATATTTCTCTAAAATAGCCTTAGAATGACCACCACCTCCAAGAGTTGCATCTAAAAATGTATCTCCATTTTTTAAATTTACATGCTCTAATGCCTCTTGAACCATTACTGTTTTATGATGAAGCACACTATTCATCAAGATTCTCCTGTTTTTTTAATTCATTTTCCCATATGGACTGAGGCCATAATTCAACATAATCACCACATCCAATAACTGCAATATTTTTTTCATCACCTAATAATTTTCTCAATTGGGGTGGAATCAGAATTCTCCCTTGAGAATCTAAATCAACTTCGAATGCACCTGCTAGAAAATTTCTTCTGATTTGCCTACCAGCTTTTTGTCTGTTGCTTACATGTTCACCAAGCCTTGTTGATGTTTCAGTTTCAAAACCATTAATGGTATATAGCTCTAAGCAGCTATCAGGACTTTCTTTAATAACAGCTCCATTTATAAAAGCTGCTCTGTATCTTGCAGGCAAAGAGATGCGTCCTCTAGCATCTATTGAGTAATCAAATGAACCAAAAAAGTACATCACAGCTCCATTTATTGGGTATATATGGGAATTAAGCCCATTTATACCCATTTCTTATCATTTAAAGTACCAAATTGAGTCAATTTCGACAAGCATTATAGAAAAAAGTATTGTGTTTTTATAAAAGAAAATCATTAATCTTATTCGAATAAACGGGTATAATTTAACCCATGGGAGCAATTTGATGTCTAGTAAAAAAAAATGGCGAGTATATTTAATTGTTTTAAGTGATTTAGGGGCGCAAGGTAAAAGAGAAGATACAGCTGGAGAATCTGTAAAGTCTATGCTTAAAGATAATAATTTTATTATTAACGATAAAATTATTATTCCTGATGACTTTGATAGCTTAGTAGCAATTTTAAAAAAAGAAACAGACCCAGATTATGTTCAATCTGATGTAATTTTTACAATTGGTGGGACTGGTTTATCTCCAAGAGATATTACGCCTCAAGCAACAAAATTAATTTTAGATATAGAAATTCCTGGATTGACTGAATTAATGAGAATCAAGGGATATGAATTAAATAGGTTAGCTATTATTAGTAGAAGCGTAGCTGGTATTCGTAATAACGTGCTAATAATTAACCTGCCAGGCAGTAAAAGAGGCGCCACTGAAAGCTTAGGATTAATTATTGAACAAATTGATCATTTGTTGAATCAGATTCAAAATAAAGATGACAATTATCATGAGAACTTAAAAAATGAAAATTAATCTTTTAACTTTATTTCCTGATTTTTTCTCTTCTCCGTTTGAATCGTCTATTCTTAGCAGGGCTATTCAAGAAGAAATTATTAATGTAGATATACATGATCTAAGAAAATGGGGAGAAGGAAAGCATAAGCAAGTTGATGACACTTCTTACGGAGGCGGCCCAGGCATGGTTTTGATGCCAGGACCATTAATGAAGGCTATAAAAGATATTAAAGGTAAGCAAAGTGAAAATACCCATGTCATTTTGATGACTCCGCAGGGAGAAAAACTTGATTACGATATTGCAAGCAAAATTGCATTAAAAGAGAATATTTTAATTATTTGTGGCAAATATGAAGGAATTGATGAAAGAGTAGTAGAAAAGCATGTTGATCAAGAAATTTCATTGGCAGATGTTGTTTTTTCAGGAGGTGAAGTCGCTGCCTTGTCATTTGTCGATGCTATATCTCGATTAATTCCTGGAGTATTGGGTCAACCAGATTCCCTAATAGAGGAATCTTTTTGTGATAATTTATTAGAATATCCGCAATATACAAAGCCTGCTACTATAGATGGGCTAGATGTTCCAAGTGTATTACTTTCTGGTAATCACAAAAATATTAACGAGTGGCGTCAAAAACAGAGATTATTGAGAACAGCAAATCGAAGAAAAGATCTTTTAGAAAAAAAAGAATTAACTTCTGAAGAAAAACAATGGTTAGTTGAAAGTAATGACGAAACGTAGAATAATTTATTGATGTATTGTTTTAATGAAAAGAAATGACTATGAATAAAATTTTTTTAGACAAAGTTCCTATAACAGCTAATCCTCATCTTGAGGATATTCATCCTGGTGATCAAATTAGAATTTCATATAGGATTGTTGAAGGGGAGCGTGAACGATTACAGCCTTTTGAAGGAATAGTAATAAAACGACGTAATGGTAAAGATGGCAGCATAACAGTTAGAAGGATAGCTTCTGGAGTAGGCGTAGAACGAACTTTTCCGTTGCAGTCAAATAGAGTAGAAAAAGTTGATCTAATTCAACGAGGCAAAGTCAGACGTTCAAAGCTTTATTTTTTACGTGGCAGAACAGGCAAGTCTGCTAGATTAAAACAAAAATAATTTATTTACTATCTCATGTATTATTGGCGTTATAGTTGAATTCAATCGCAATCAATTCTGATCAAAAAAAATCTGCAAAAAAATTTGTTAGGGTAGCTGTTAATTTGGGCAGGCCATCTAGAATGTTGTTTAGCTATCATTTGAAAGATGAAATGAAAATTCAAGAAGGGAATTTAGTACTTGTACCTTTTGCAAAAAGAATTTTAGCCGGCATTGTTGTAGACGGTCCACTTGACCTACCTGGCTATCAGGGGAAGACTCGACCAGTAGATAGTATAGTCAATGATATCCCTGCAATAAGCACCAAGCATATGAGTACTGCAAAATGGATTATTAATCGTTACCTTGCTCCATTTTGGGAAACATATTCAATGATGCTTCCGCCTGGAATAAATAAAAAACCGATAGAGTCTGTAATGAAAATTGGCAACTCTAATCCTGAAATTGAACAAGCAGCTTTAGTGATTCTAGATTCATTGGCTGAAAAACCTGTGCCTATTGATAAGTTAAAAAAAAAATTTCCAAACAAATTTGCCAATCATATAGCAGAGCTTGAAAAAGCAGGATTAATATCTAAAATTCATCATCTACCTTATAAAGATGCTTTAAAAAAGCAGAATCAATATATAGAAATTAAATCTAGTAATATTGAAGCAAATGATTTTATCAATAATCAAATAGGCAGTAAAAAAACTAAGATTGCACAGATGATTAAATATTTTATTCTCAATAATAATCAAGAACTTGACTTTGATTCAGTCCTTCAACAATTTGAACGATTAACTATTAATAAAGCAATCAAAAAGAATCTAATTAAAATTAATGATAAAAATAGGTTTGTAAGTTTGAATTTGAAAGAAAAAAGTTATAGAGAAATTTTGGATGAAACCTGCTTTATTCATGAGAAAAAATCAAAAGACATCTTAGCTTTTTTAATAGATAAATCAAATTATGTTGAATCTTTTTTAAGTGTAAGTAGGATAGTCAGTATTTTTGGTCGCAGTTCTAGAAGCGCTATCAAGCATTTATATTACTGCAAGATGATTAATTTTGTTGATCAAGTAAATGAACAAGCATCAGATCATTTGGTTAACAAAATTATTTCTTCAAAATTAATTGAAGATCAAAAAAATATTTATAAACAAATAAATGATTCAATTAATTCAAATAAAAGTAAATCTTTTTTGTTGTATGGTCCTAATCAGTCTGGTAAAAAAGAAATTTGCTTACATTTGTTAAAATCATTGTCTGAAAATGCTGATAGCGCGTTAGTTTTGTGTCCGACAATAGAAAAAAGCCAATTATTTTTTGATAGCTATAAGAAATTCTTTGATAATAGTTTTAATTTGATGAATTCACAATTTTCAAAAAAAGAATTTCAAAATAAATGGAATCAAATCAACAATCTTGATTCTCAAATAATTGTTTCTACAAAATTTGGCTTTACATTGCCTATTAAAAAGCTCAAGCTTTTAATAGTTTTAGATGCTGAACATTTTTCATATAAACAAAATTTTAATTTACCAAAATATGATATACGAGAAATTGCTGAATATTTATCTAAAAATTTTAATGTCACTACTATCTTTTTATCTACAACGATGGATTCCTATCTTTGGTTTAATGCATATCATCAACAAATTGAAAGAATGGATCTCTCAGGCAAGATCAACAAAATTTTACAAACTAATGGATCGTATAAAGCATGGAGAAAACTCAGTCTTCCAAATATCAAGATTGATGAAATAAAAGATCCTGCAGCTATTTTTTCTAATGAAGTTATCAATGATCTTCGTAACAATGCTGATAGAGGCATTCAAAGTATTGTGATTATTAACCGTCGTGGATATGCAAGATATCTGGAATGTAGATGCGGTAAAAAAAACTTGTGCAATCAATGTAATTCTCCTATATCTGTTCAGCAATCAGACAATAAGAATTATGATAATAGGTTCTTTTTATTTTGTTATCAATGTGGATACAGATCAAGGCTATTAAATAATTGCCCTCAGTGTAAAAGTCAATTTTTTCCTTTAAGAGTAGGTACTGGTTACGTTGAAGAACAATTAAGATCAGCATTAGAAAAAACAAAAATTGTTAGGCTTGACAGTGATTCCATTGTTGAATATGGCTCTGAACAGAGATTACACAATGCGATTAAAAGCGCCGATATTATTATAGGAACAAAAAAAGTTTTAGATATTCATGATTTAAGGAATGCTGCCTATGTATGCTTACTGCTACCTGAATACCATAACAATGAGTATGACTATCAGCACAATGAAGGAATTTTTCAATTTGTTATGGAAGCTGCTGATATAGTTGATAATAATAATCCATTAAATAAATTAGTCATTCAAGCATTAAACCCTAATAATGAAGTAATTCATTTAGCCTTGCAAAGAAAAGCGGATGAATTTTATTCTAAAGAATTGGAATGGCGGTCAATTTATGAATATCCACCATTAGTTCAGCTTTTTAAATTCGAATTCAGTCACATTGACGGTAGTTATGCTGCTGAAGAGGCGAATAGACTTTATAGGTTATTAAAAAGTTCATTAATTGATAAAAGTATAAAAATTTTTGGTCCTATTAAATTGAATAATGACGTGGTAAATAATAAATATCGGTGGACTATTTATGTTAAGGGTCATGAAGCTAGCACAATATTGCATGATGTTGATATCCCATTTGGTTGGCAAGTAGAGTTAAACCCAGATAATATTGCATAAAGGATAAAATAATGAGACCAATAAGATATTTAGGCGACCCGGTCTTAAGAGGTAAGACTGAAAATGTCAAAAAAGTTAATCCAGACATAAAATTGTTAGTTCAAAGCATGTTTGCTTCAATGCAAAAAGCAAATGGCGTTGGTCTTGCCGCTCCACAGGTAGGTGTTAATTTAGCTATTGCAGTAATTGACATACCAGGACACTTGCCTTTTGCAATTATTAACCCTAAGATTACAAAATCATCTGGCAAACGCATTGTTGAAAATGAAGGCTGTCTATCTGTTCCAGGATATAGAGGAAATCCAGAAAGAAGCGTTGAAGTGCATGTTGAAGCAATAGATTTAGATAGTAAGCAAATTAAATTTCATGCAACAGATGATTTGCTAGCCCAAGTTTTAGAACATGAAATTGATCATTTAAATGGAAAATTATACTTAGATCGTATTGTTGATATGTCTAGCATGCAAAAATTAAATTCAATGAATTGGGAAGAAAATGATTAATTTCATTTTATTGCATATTATTTTTGGATATAAATAATGGAGTTTATTTACCCTGTTGTTATAGCTGTTGCATTTTATTTTATTCTTTTAAAACCAGTATTAGGTGAGCAAAGTAAGAGGAAAAAAATTATTGCTAATCTAAATATTGCTGATACGGTAGTAATTTCAGGAGGTATTATTGGTGTCATAGATGAAATTATTGTTACTGATGATGGCTCAAGTGTTTTGAAATTATCTTTATCTAAGAAAAATTTTATTTACACATATCCTGAAGCTGTGGAAAGACTTGTTAAGGATAGTGCTATTAAAAATTTAGACGATATAATAAATTAAATAAGAAAGCTGTAAATATGTTTAGAAGATATACATTTTCATTGACAATTTCTATCTTTTTTATTTTATTTTCTCTTTACTTGTTTTTTCCTAAACAACCTCCGAGTTTTTTGCCTGATACAGTTACTGAAAACCTTATATGGCCAACGGTTGGTGGCGGCATAACTATTGGTGATGCCCAAAGAAATGAAATGCGATTAGGATTAGATTTACAAGGCGGTACTCGACTTTTATTAAAAGCTATTTTTCCAGAAAACTTTGAAGGCAATTCTGATTCTGTTATTGAAGGTACAATACAAGTATTACGCAAGCGTGTTGATGGAGCCGGCGTTTCTGAATCTGAAATAACATTACAAGACGATGATAAAATATCTATTCAATTACCTGGGCTTTCAACAGAAGAAGCAAGAAATCTTCTTGGACGAACTGCAATGTTGAAATTTTGTGAACCAGTAGGAATTGCCCCTTTTGACTCTGAAGCATGCGATCCAGCTGGTGAATTTGTGCAAGCTTTTGGAGAAGTGGACAATACTATTATTCCTATGTCCGGATCATTATTGAAAGCCAATTCATATGTTGGTACTGATGCACTGGGTAATCCAGCTGTTGTTTTTGAATGGCAAGGTGATGGACCAGAAATTTCAAGGCAAGTGACCTCTAGGTTAATTGGCAGTCGCCTAGCTATTTTTCTTGATGACGAAGCACTTTCAGCACCAACAGTTCAGGCAACTATTACTGAGGTTGGTCAAATTACTGGATTGAGTCTTGATCGTGCAAGACAGTTAGTTATTCAATTAAATTCAGGTTCACTACCAGTTGATTTACAAATTTTATCTGAACAAAGTGTTGATGCAACTTTAGGGCAAGATTCTGTTGCGCAATCTTTGCTTGCTGGTCAATTGGGCCTCTTGCTTGTTTGCTTATTTATGATTTTATACTATGGATTTATGGGTGCTGTGTCTGTTGTGGCTCTTTTGGCATATGCAGCGATTACACTTGCTGTGTTCAAATTGATACCAATTACTCTCACTCTTGCTGGTATTGGTGCTTTTGTCTTATCAGTCGGCATGGCAGTAGATGCAAACATTCTTATCTTTGAAAGAATGAAAGAAGAATTACGAAGAGGCAGAAGTTTTGTTAGTTCTTTAGATATAGGTTTTGGTCGAGCATGGCCATCAATTCGAGATTCTAATGCTACAACGTTGATTACATGTATTATCTTATATTCTTTGGGAGGCGGTATATCTTTACCAGGCATGGGAGCATTTAGTGCACCATTAGTTCAGGGCTTTGCTATTACCTTGGCTATTGGCGTACTTATATCTATGTATACAGCTGTATTTTTTACAAAATCAATGCTTTTTTTCCTTGGTAAAATAAAATTTGTTAGAAAAATTACAGGCGAAGAATTATGAAATTAAATTTTGTTAAAACTAGATTTTATTTTTTTGCTTTTAGTGCTATTTTAATGCTGTCTTCAATTATCTTATTGCTTATTCCACCTGCACTTGTACCAGGTATAGATTTTTCTTCAGGTACTACAATGTTAATTTCTAGTGAAAATCGCTTTAAACAATCTGAATTAAGAGAATTGTTTAATGACTTAAATCATCCTGAAGCAAGAATACAAACATCAATAAATGATGGTCGATTTCAATACCTGATAAGAACTAAAGAGCTACAAGTTCCTCAAGATGCTTTTACTTATTCTGGGTCTGCTACAAATCAAAATAAGAGTATTTCTTCTCCTCAAAAGATTGAAAAACTAGGCTCTCTTGTTGCAGGGGGAACAGACGACACAAAAGAAATAGTTTTTCTAAGAGGGCTATTAAAACCTGACGAACAGTCTTTATTGCAACCTGCTTGTGATTATCAATTAGGAATAATTGAATTTGAAATACCTCGTAATACTGTTTTGGATGTTGTGCTTGAACCAGATGATGCAATGTGTGGAGCACAAATCAGTAATCAGACCTATACAGTTCTTTATGAAGATAAATTAGTATTTTTACTTGCGATTGATGGCAGGGACTATTCAGGCATTAAACAATTGCAAGTAATTAGTTCAGGGTTAGGAGAACGTTCTACAATTGAACAGGCAATTTATGATCAGTTTGGCGATTTTCAATTATTAGAATTTTCTTCAGTCAGTCCAATTGTGTCAAATATTGCTGTTAGAAATGCATCGGTAGCTGTCATTATTGCAACCTTTTTTATTATGGCTTATATCGCATATGCATTTAGTGAAATGCCAAAACCATTTAGATATGCAATTGCAGCGATTGTTGCACTGGTGCACGATATTGTAATTGTGATAGGTATCTTCTCTATTCTCGGTAAATTATGGGATTTTGAAGTTAATCTTATGGTTATTACAGCACTGCTGACTATTTTAGGTTTTTCTGTGCATGATTCAATTGTTGTTTTTGACCGTATTCGAGAAAACATCAATAGGAACCCATTAAATGATTTCAAGGATAATGTTAATACAGCCTTAATTGAAACATTGGCTCGTTCATTAAATACGTCAATTACGTTATTATTGACAATAATGACTCTTTTATTTATTGGAGGAGCTACTATTAGAGAATTTCTAGTAACTATGTTAGTCGGTGTTATTATTGGAACATATTCTAGTATTGCGATTGCAGCACAATTTCTTGTTTCTTGGGAAGCAGGTAATTTTGACAAGTTGTTAGAGAAATTTCAATTGCGCAGAACTAATTAATTAAAATTCTATATTGATCTTTTCGTACAGTAATTTTTTCTTCATCCATTTTTTCAAGAATAAATTGAGCTACCTTTCTATTTATAACTAAAAAATCTCTTACTTGCGCTAATGTCACTTTGGGATTATTTTTTAAAAAGTTAATAATTTCTGTTTTTGCATTTTCATAGCTTTCTTTATGTAAGTACAGATTTTTATCAATATTTTTTATTTCATTTGTTGCAAGTAGCATTTCTTGCAACTCTTTAGAGGCATTAATTTTTTTAGGACTAAGGCTAAAAGATCTAATTTGCTGAATTGTAGTTTCAAGTAATAATGCCTGTTTTTTTGTAAGTTGATTCCTGAAATTGCTCAAATAGAATTCACCTTTATTATCTGTGTGAATAACTTCCGTGTGTTCAATTACGCAATTTAATAAATGTTCTTCTATATCTATTTTTTGCATAAGCTGTTTTAATTTTATTGCGTTCTTCATTTTATTTTTTGTAAAGTAATTTTTCATATACAAAGTTACTTGTTTTTTTAATTGTTCAATTGTTTCAATTGCAACAAAGAAGTGATCATCTTTAAATTTGTAATCTGTGATTTTATTCATATTTATTAAATTGTTAATTTTTTGTTTAATTTTCAGAGAATCAACATCAATAATTTTATAAAGACATTTTTTTTGTATGAATGTTTGATCTATGATTGCTGACAAAATAATCTCTTCAATATTTCTTTTAGAAATTTCTAGCAGCCTATTTATTTCTTTTTGGTCAAACCTATTATATTTATGTGTTGAAGTTCGTAATACTTCACCTCCAGCAATAGTTTGCCCTGAGAATCTAATAATAAAATTATCAAATTGATTAATGGAAATTGGTTGAAATAATTGAATTTGACACAGACCTTTTGTGTTTTTATTTAATTCGTCTATACCTATAAGCTTAACTCTTGCTTCCGAGTGTGCAGTCCCTACGTGAAGCGTAATTTTTTTATTTGTGATAATTTTTTTTTCTGAGATATTAATAATTCTTGCATCAAATTGAGTAGTTACAAAGTCATTTTTTATTGGTCGTATAACATCGCCTCGATGTATTTCATCTTTATTAATTCCTTGTAGATTCATAGCGAGCCTGGAATTAATGGTTGCTTTTTGAACGTCTTTTCCGTTTACTTGTAAGTTTCTAATTTTTGCTAACTTTTTTTTGGGTAATACTATTATTGACTCCCCAATATCAAAACTACCATTTGTTAAAGTTCCAGTAACAACAGTACCAAATCCTTTTAAAGTAAATGAACGATCAACATAAAGCCTAGCGTTATTTTGTAAAAATTGATTTTGGTCATTCAAGATGTTTTGTTTGATAACTGCTTTTAATTTATCAATCGATTTTTGTGAATCATTAATCCTAATAATTGGTACGTTATTTTTTTCGTTAATAGAAGTATTTTTTACTTGAATCAAAGATTTAATATCATTTTCAATTCTATTAATCTCTTCTTCATTAGGAAATAAATCGCATTTGGTAATAGCAATTACAATTTTCTTGATATTGAGCAATTGAATGATATTAAGGTGTTCTATAGTTTGAGGCATTATTCCTTCACCTGCAGCAATCACTAGAATTGCAAGTTCTATTGAATGCATGCCAGCTATCATATTTTGAATAAATTTTTCATGACCAGGTACATCAATAATTGATATTTGTCCTTTGATTGGATCCTTATAGTGCGCAAAACCTAATTCGATACTCATTCCTCGTTGTTTCTCAATTAATAAATTATCAGTTTCCATTCCTGTTAACCGTTTAACGAGAGTTGTTTTTCCGTGGTCAATATGTCCTGCGATACCGATAATGTGCATATGATTAAATATTCATTCTAATTAATTTATATAAAATTTTGAAAAACTTCATTTGATAATAAGATACCTTTTTTTGTTAACTTAATGTGTGAGTCAGTTTCAGTTAACAGGCCATTTAATTTATTTTTTTCAATAATATTTTTGTAAATGATTCTGGGATCTTTGTTATGCTGAATTTTAAAGTTTTCAATGTTGATCCCTTCAATCATTCTTAAACCAAATATCATAGAATCATTTAGTAAATCGTTTTTTGAAACATCTTGTCCATCAACAACTTGTTTCATTTTAATTTCTTGATTACCATTAGCTTGCATGTCATTCATGATGTTAATGTACTCACGAGGATTCTTGACATTAGAAAATCTTTTATTTGACAAGAATGAATGTGCGCCTGCTCCAATACCTAGGTACTCGCTCATATCCCAGTAAGCACTATTATGAACGCTTTGATGTCCATTTTTAGCCCAATTTGAAATTTCATAATGAATAAAATTTGCATTTTGAAGCTCTTTGATAGAATATTCATATTGCTCTGCAGCTAGATCGTCATCTGGATGAGGCAATTCCCCTTTTTCAATTCTATAATTTAACAGTGTGCCTTCTTCAACACCAAGGGAATAACAGGAAAGATGAGCAGGCTCTAAATCGATAGCTTTGCTTAAGGAGTGTTTCCAGTTACCCATAGTATGATTGACTAATCCGAACATTAGGTCTAGATTAATATTTTTAAATCCATGGCTTTGTAAATATTGAATTTGATTTTCAGCAAATGTTCCTGTATATTGACGATCTAGCAAATCAAGCTCAGTATCTATAAATGATTGTATGCCAATGGATAATCGGTTGATTCCACTATTTTGTAAATCATTAATATCCCAGTCTGGAATATCATCTGGATTAATTTCAGCTGTTATTTCTGCTGATTTATTTAAATTTGTCGATTCTTCAATTATTTTTATAAGATTTTTTAAGTTTGCTGCAGGAATTCTGCTAGGTGTTCCACCTCCAATAAAAATTGATATAACTTCTTTACTTTCTAAAGTTGGCGACCATAATTGTAATTCTTTAATGATGGCTCGTTCATAGTCATCTACCATTTCTTCTATACCTTCATATGCATTAAAGTCACAAAAGTTACACTTTTTTTTACAAAAAGGTATATGAACGTACAGACTTATTGGAGATAAAGATTTACATTTGTTAGACAAGTATTTTTTCCTTTATTTTTTAATTCATAAAAGGATCACATTTCTAATGAAGAAAAATCAAGAGAAGGTTAAAATTTATTCAATGATTATTTTGTAAATAGGCTAGAAAATGTTAAAGACAAATATGTGTGGAGAGCTACAAATTAAAGATGTAGGTACCTCAGTCATTTTAGCAGGTTGGGTAGCACGAAGAAGAGATCATGGTGGATTAACATTCATTGATTTACGTGATTCATCAGGAACAATTCAAATTGTGATAAAAAATGACAAACTGAATTTAACTGAAAAAGAAATAAGTCAAATTCGTAATGAGTGGGTGCTAGGTGTCAAGGGAATAGTGACTGAACGTCAAGAAGGAGCACGTAATTCAAATATGCCTACGGGCGATATTGAGATTAGCGTTAATGAACTTGAGATTATTAATCAATCAAATACCCCTCCCTTTCCCATTAATGAGGATTTAAGCCTAGATGAAACAAATAGAATGAAATATAGATATTTAGACTTGAGGCGCTCAAGGATGAATCAAAATCTTAAATTGCGCCATGATGTTATGCATTTTATTCGTAATTTTTTAACAAATAAAAAATTTATCGAGATAGAAACTCCAATATTAAATGTTGCAACCCCTGAAGGAGCAAGAGATTATTTAGTCCCAAGCAGGATTCATCCTGGAAAGTTTTATGCCTTGCCGCAATCACCACAACAATGGAAACAGCTTTTAATGGTTAGTGGCTTTGAAAAGTATTTCCAAATTGCAAGATGTTTTCGAGATGAAGATTTAAGATCTGACAGACAACCAGAATTTACACAGCTTGATATTGAATTATCATTCGTTGAAGAAAAAGATATTTTAATATTAATTGAAGAATTAATGGTCTCTATGTTAAAGGAGCTCGATTTAGGTTTTGATTTTCCACTTAACTTTCCACTTATTCCGTATTCAGAAAGCATGGAAAAATATGGTTCTGATAAACCAGATTTAAGATTTGACCTTGAAATCAATGACTTGTCATCAGTTTTTCTTAATACATCCATAAAAATTTTTGCTGATGTTCTAAAGAAAGATCAACGAATTAGGGGGATACATATTCCTGGTGGCAACAAATTAACTAAAAAACAACTGCAAGAATTTAATGAAATTGCTAAATTACATGGTGCCATGGGTGTAGCATCTATGCATTTTGATGATGATTATAAAATAACGAAGTCCGAATATGATGGATTTAGTTCATTGTTAGAAAAATTTATTAGTATTGATGAACTTTTGACATTGAATGATCGATTCAACATCAAACCAGGAGATGCAATAATTATTTCTGCCGGACATGATGATTTAACTTCTCAAGTTTTAGCAAGTATTCGTAACGAAGCTGCATCTATGCTTAATTTAGTTAAAGAAACTGATCTTGCTTTTTGTTTTATTACTGAATTTCCTATGTTTGAATATAGTGATTCTGCAAACAAATGGACTGCTATGCATCATTTATTTACTATGCCATTTGAAGAGGATATTCAATATATCGCTTCTGACCCTAAGCGTGTTCGTTCTCATGCTTATGATCTTGTTTGTAACGGTCAAGAAGTTGGCTCTGGTTCAATCAGAATACACAAAAGTGAGTTATTATTAAAAATTTTACAACAATTAGGTATTGATGAAAGTATTGCTCATGAGCAATTCGGGCATGTGCTAGAAGCTTTTGAATTTGGTGCACCGCCACATGGTGGTATTGCACCGGGTATTGATAGAATTGTTGCCTTGCTTGCAAAAGAATCAGATATTAGAGAAGTTATTGCTTTTCCAAAAACCAAAACGGCTTCAGATCTTTTAACAGGTGCCCCAAGTAAAATAGGAACAGAAAATTTAGATGAGTTGCACTTGAAAATAGATGATCCAAGTAGTTAATTATATTTTGAGTAAAATAAATGAGTAGTAAAAAACTTTTAGCAATATTGTTAACAATTCTCACCTTGCTAATAGGTATTATTTTTATACTCACTATTCTGTTACGTTTTAATAATGAGCAACCAACTTCTAGTAACCCAACTAATGATTCATTATTAAGTAACAAATCTAAAATTTCTCTAGGTGGCGCCGATCCAGTAACGATGGACCCTCACCTTGCAGGTGATGCTTCTTCAGCTCAATATATAGTGGAGATCTTTGGTGGACTAGTTACCATAACGCCAGAAATGGAAATAGTCTTAGATCTTGCACAATCACTTGAAGTGAGTGAAGATGGACTAATATATACATTTATTTTAAGAGATGATATTTACTTTCATAGTGGCAGAAAAGTCACAGCAAATGATGTTAAGTGGTCCTTCGAACGCGCTGCATCGCCTCAATTAAATTCAAATACATCCCTAACTTATCTGCGTGATATTGTAGGTTTTATTGAACGAAGATACGGTCAAGCTGATGAAATATTAGGTATTAAGGTTATTAATGATAAGTCTATTAGCATTCAAATAGATAAACCCAAAGCATATTTTTTAGCTAAGTTAAGTTACCCAACAGCCTTTGTCCTTGACAAAAATCAAATTGAATTGAATCCAAGAAATTGGACACGAAAACCTAATGGAACTGGTCCTTATAAATTATCTGAGTGGAAACTTGGCGAAAGGATTATTTTAGAAGTTAATAATCGATATCATCTTGGTGTTGGTAGCGTGCAAGTTATTGACTACCAACTATCTGGCGGTTCTATTTTAACAAGGTTTGAAAACGGAGAAGTTGACATTGCAGGCATTGGTAAAGATGATATAGATCGAGTACGTGATCCTAGCGAGCCTTTAAACAAGCTATATCGTCAAAGTAATAATTTTATGACTAGTTATATTGGCTTAAATAATACAAAAGCACCATTTGATGATGTATTTGTACGGCAAGCTTTTGCTTCATCAATTGATATATCAAAAATAACAAATATTACATTTAAGAAAATGATGGAACAAGCTACTGGTGTATTACCACCAGGAATGTATGGATATGATCCATCTAAAAAAACTTTCGAATACGATCCAGAGTTAGCACGTGAATTACTTGCGAAATCAAAGTATGGTAGTGCAAATAATTTACCGCCTATTGTTTTTTCTGATATCGGAGCCGGAGCAGAAGGCTCAACTGATACTCAAGCATATATAGAGCAATGGAAACAAAATCTGGGTGTATCAGTTACATTGAGACAAACTGATTTTGCTACTTTTTTATCAGATTTGGATAACAACGCATTGCAGATGTACGGAATTGGTTGGATTATGGATTATCCTGATCCAGAAAATATCTTAGACATTAAATTTCATTCACAATCTACTGAAAATAATGAAAATTATTCTAACGCGATTGTTGATGAGCTTTTAGAAAATGCTCGATCTGAGACCGATCCTGATAAAAGAGCAAAATTATATCAAGATGCTGAAAAGATTATAGTAAGAGAGGCTTCTTGGATTCCTACTTATTATTCACCATTACATTATGTAGTGAGCGAAAAGATAACCAAGTGGATAGAGCCTGCAATGATTGTTCCAAAGTTAAGGTTTGTTGAAATTGCAGAATAAATTGAATTAGGAAGTTATGCTTGTCTATACAATTAAAAGATTATTTTGGATACCCATTATTGTCTTGGCAGTGACTTTTTTTACATTTATAATTGGTAGATTAGGTCCAGGCGATCCAATATCCGTAGCATCAGGACAAATACGAGATCCAGTTTTACTGGAACAGGTTAGAATTGAAAAAGGTCTTGATAGACCGATCATTGTGCAATATTATAAATGGTTAAAAAATGCTTTAAAGGGCGATTTCGGCGAGTCATATATATTTAAAGGCTATACCGTTTCAGAATTAATATTTCCTAAAATGTTAATTTCGGCACAGTTAGGATTCTTAGCTTTATTAGTAGTTTTTGGTTTGGGTGTGCCATTAGGGTTGCTTGCAGCTACTTTACATAACACATGGATTGATCCATTTATTGTTAGTTTACTATTATTTTTTAGAGCAATACCTGTAATTGTCATTATTCCTCCTTTGTTATGGGTGTTTGCTGTTCATTGGAGCATATTGCCTGTTGGTGGTTGGGAAGGAGGTATTTTTGATATTTATTGGCTTTTTGATGTTATAGCCATTCCAATTTTTAATTCGCATGTTTATTTGCCAGTTTTTGCATTATCGATTGGAGGTTTTGGTGGAGTTGCAAGATTAGTTCGCATTACTGCTTTAGAAGTGAAAAATGAAGCCTTTATTACTACTGCTCGATCTAAGGGATTAAGTGAATCAAGAGTGATGTATGGCCATATCTTGCCGAATTCATTACTGCCATTAGTAACAGTTATTGGTTTTGCTTTGGTGGGCATATTGGAAGGAGCCTTTTTTGTAGAAGTTCTCTTAGGTATTCCTGGTATCGGACGGTTTACATTTGAAGCAGTGAAGAGTCGTGATTATGATGTCATATTAGCAATGACCGTCATTTTATCAGTGATGTTTATTATTATTAACTTAATTGTTGAACTATTGTATACAAAAATTGATCCAAGAATCGAATTATCTGATGGAAATAAATCATGACCAATCACAGATTTGATCAAAATATAGATTCAGACAGCATTGATGAGAACTTTGATTCTTTAGAGGTATCTAGCCGTTGGACTGATTTTGTAAGTCGTTTTTTAAAAAAGAAACTTGGAGTCATCTCTTTAATAGTCATTATTACTATGTATACTGCAGGAATTTTTGCACCAATCTTAGCGCCATATTCTTATACTGAACAAAATTTGGAAAGATCTCTAGAAGGACCAAGCAAGGAGCATATCTTGGGTACGGATAGACTAGGAAGAGATATGTACAGCAGAGTTTTGTATTCTATTAGAACTACATTAATTGTTACTTTTGCTGTAATAATTAGCGGATCTTTAATTATCGGTACTTGCCTAGGTTTAATTTCTGGATATAAAGGTGGGATAACAGACACAATAATAATGCGTATTGGAGATGTATTTGCTTCTTTGCCAGGATTGCCCCTATTAATATTAATTAATGCTGCGTTAAGTCCTAAGATTAATGAATTAAGTAGATGGATTGATAGCAACACATTTATAAATGGTTTTCAAGATTCAGGAGCAGCATCATATATTACAATCTTTTTTGCACTATCATTATTTTCATGGGTTGGCAGTGCTAGATTGATTCGTTCTCAAGTATTAGCAATCAGAGAACGAGATTTTATTACTGCTGCACGATCTATTGGAATTCGTCCTAGACGAATCATTTTTAAACATTTATTGCCTAACATTTCTAATTTGTTAATATTATTAATTTCTGGTTCACTGGGTGCCATTGCAGGCTCTGAAATTGTTTTGACTTGGTTTGGCGTTGGCGTTCAGCCGCCAGCAGCTTCTTTTGGTCAAATGTTGTATGCTGGGTCAGGCGCTCGTACATTTCAGGCGCATCCACATTTACTATTAGTTCCTGCTTTTTTTGTAACTATGTTGATGTTTGCATTTAATATATTAGGCGATGCATTAAATGATGTTTTAAGGCGAGATTAACCAATTTACTGACTTTAACCAAAGACATATGTAGTGTTATACTCCTTCAATGATTCATTCAAATGAAAATAAGTTAAAGAGGAATAATGGTTAAAACAGAAAAAAAAGAATTACCAAAATGTTTAACTGAATTAATTATTGAGGTAGAAGAGAAGGTTGTTCAAGAAGCAACTGAAGTGACTGTTGCTCAGATGTCTAAAGAGGCGAAAATACCAGGATTTAGACCTGGTAAAGCACCAAAACATATTATAGAAAAAAACTTTGGAAAGGCTGCAATTTTTCAAAAAGCCTTAGATGATTTGCTACCAAAAGTTTATAGTGATGCAATAATTAAAGAGTCCATTGAGCCAATTGGTCAACCTGAAATAAATATAAAGTCTACTGAACCACTTGTGATAGAAGCAAAAATACCAACTAAGCCAGTTATTAATTTAGGAGAATATCAAAAATATCAAGTTGAACAGCCTAAAATGCCAGATGCTGATCCGCTAGTAGAACAATCAATACAAACTTTGAAAAGACAATATGGTACTCTTGAGCCTGTCGATCGACCAGTAGAGTGGGGGGATTCAATTAGAATTGATTTTGATTTGAAAATTGAAGGAGTTGATAAAACTCAATCAGAAGAAGACGCCGAGTTTATAGTTGAAAAAGATTCTCAAGGTGCATTGCCAGGTTTTTTTGAACAATTGGTAGGAAAAGAGCGCAACCAAGATTATGAATTTACTATAAAAATTCCTAAAGAATTTGAAATTTCTGAATTATCAAATAAAAAGGCTGATTATAAAATAAAAGTAAAGGAAATAAAAAAATCTATATTGCCAGAACTTAATGATGAGTTTGTTGCATCACTTGAATCTGATGTTAAAACCGTTAAAGACTTAAAAGATAAATTAAAGAATGATGTTATTGCAAAACTCGAGGAAGATCAAAAAGCTGCATATCGAGAAGATATAATTAACTTTTTTATTGCTAAATCAGAAATGGAATTTCCTGAAATGTTAATTGAAAGAGAGATAGATAGAATTATTGATCAGCAATCCAATCATGCTTCTCATACACCACAAGGATTAAAAAAATGGCTTGATAATATGGGTAAAAATGAAAATGAAGTCAGAGATATGTTTAAGGATACAGCTGAGATATCAGTAAAACGGTCTTTAGTATTGTCAGAAATTATTGATTTAGAAACTCTTAATGTATCTGATGAAGATATAGAGTTAGAAATAGCAAAAATTAAATTAAGTCCTTCTTATGCTTTAAATCCTGAACAAGGTAAATTGGATGAAATATTAAAAACGGATGATTTTCTTGTTTCTTTAAAGAATCAAATAATTACAAATAAGGCCTGGGAGCTTCTTGAATCGATTGCATTAAATCAAAAAAATAAAAGTAAGACAACTACAAATAAATCCAAGAAAACATCTAAAAAAAATACAAAATCTTTGAAAAATAAAAAAACAACCAAAAAATAATTTGTATTTTATCTTCCGCTAAACATCATTGATTAGTTAAACTTAGTTATTACAGGTAACTGATGATTTTTTAAGCAGTTAATTAAGGAAAGATAATGAGTAATTTAAATTATAATTTTGATAAAAATATTCAAAATATAGTCCCTATGGTTGTTGAAAGAGATCCTCGTGGGGAACGAGCCTATGATATTTATTCACTATTACTTAAAGAAAGAATCATTATGCTGGGAACTCCTATTGATGATCAAGTTGCAAATACAATTGTTGCACAATTACTTTATCTTGACAGAGAAGATCCTGATAGAGATATTTCTTTATATATTAATTCTCCAGGTGGGCAAATATATGCTGGACTAGCTATTTATGACACTATGAAATTGGTTAGCGCAGATGTATCAACTATTGCAGTTGGTGTTACTGCATCAATGGGCACTGTATTATTAGGCTCTGGTACAAAAGGTAAAAGATTTGCATTGCCAAATGCGACAGTACATATGCATCAAGCTTTAGGAGGCGCTCAAGGTCAGGCAAAAGACGTTGAAATTGCTGCAAAAGAAATTCTTAGAAATAATGACATCATAAAAAATATTATTGTTGAAAATACTGGACAGTCTGAAGAAAAAATAAAAGATGATTTTGACAGAGATTTTTATATGAATGCGAATGAAGCGCTGGAATATGGAATGATCGATCAAATATTATCACCAAATAAAAAAAGCAAAAAATAATTGCTGGAAATGTAATTGATCATGGATGAACAAGAATTAAAATACCACTGTTCTTTTTGTGGCAAAACTCAATCAGAAGTACGTAGATTAATTGCTGGACCAAGCTCAGTGTATATTTGTGATGAATGCATTAATTTGTGTAAGGAAATTGTTGACAATGAACAAGTGGATGATGCTATAACAGATCCAGTTAGTGACAATGCATTATTAAAGCCTGTTGAGATATATTCTAGATTAGAAGAGTATATTGTTGGACAAGATCAAGCAAAGAAGGTTTTATCAGTTGCGGTATATAATCACTTCAAAAGAATAAATTCTTTAGCAAAAATAGATATTGAAATTGATAAATCAAATATTTTATTAATTGGTTCAACTGGAACTGGCAAGACAGAATTTGCAAGAACTTTAGCAAGAATTCTTAATGTACCATTTTCTATTGCTGATGCTACTGCTCTTACTGAAGCTGGGTATGTTGGTGAAGATGTAGAAAATATTTTATTACAACTTATTCAAGCTGCTAATTATGACATCCCTCTTGCAGAAAAAGGCATAATCTATATTGATGAAATTGATAAAATTACACGAAAATCTGACAATCCTTCAATTACAAGAGATGTCTCAGGTGAGGGAGTTCAACAAGCACTCCTAAAGATCATTGAAGGCACTAAGGCAAAAGTACCGCCTCAAGGTGGACGAAAGCATCCAAATCAAGAATTTATTGAAATTGACACATCAAAAATTCTTTTTATTGTCGGTGGAGCATTTGAAGGACTAGAGGAATTAATTCAAAAGCGTACTGGTCAAGGTGTTCGTAATTTAGGCTTTGCTGACAATGCTTATGATAAAGAATTACTAAGAACAACTCTTCTAAAAGAAGTAGCCCCTGATGATCTTATTCACCATGGCTTAATACCAGAATTCGTAGGTAGATTGCCTATTGTTGCGGTATTGGATCCTTTATCAGAAGAGATGATGATAGACATTATGAGAAAACCAAAAAATGCAATATTAAAACAGTTTCGTGAACTTTTTAAATTAGATGATGTGAATTTAGAGTTTGCAAAAGGCAGCTTAGATGCTATTGCCGCTGAGGCAATGACTAGGAAAACTGGAGCAAGAGGAATTCGAACTGTTATTGAGGAAACTCTTTTAGATGTTATGTATGATTTACCATCTAGAGAAGACGTTGAGAGATGCATCATTACAGAAAAATCTATTAATAAAAACAGCGATCCAATTCTTGTTACAAAAAGTGGTGTCCCTCTTAATGCTAAGAAAAAAGACATACCAAAACACTTGGAAGAAGAGATAGCGTAAGTTAATTTTGATATTAATTCCTACTGATATGAAAAAAAATAAAGAACGCTTAGATACAATTTTACTAAACAAAGGATTTGTGTCAGATATTTCTTATGCTCAAGCATTAATTTTGGCAAAAAAAGTAAAAGTCAATGGTCTTTTTGTTACCCAAGCTGGATCAAGATTTAATGAAGATATTCAAATTGAATTAAAGCCAGAAAAACAATATGTAAGTCGCGGAGGCATTAAGCTTCAACATGCTCTTCTTCAGTCTAAGTTAAGTGTCCAAGATAAAACATGCTTAGATATTGGTGTGTCTACAGGTGGTTTTACAGATTGTTTATTGCAAGCTGGAGCATCAAAAGTTTATGCAGTTGATGTAGGATATGGACAAACAGCGGATAAAATTAGAAACCATAAAAAAGTAGAATTGTTTGAAAGAACTAATGCAAGAAACATGAATGAACTTAATCATCCTATTGATATATTAACTATTGATGTATCATTTATTTCTATACTTAAAATTATTCCAAATTTACTTAGTTCTTTAAATGATCATTCAGATGTACTTGCTCTGATTAAACCGCAATTTGAGTTGCCTAAACACCTAGTCAGAAACGGTGGAGTGGTTAAAAGCCATTTACTTCACGCTAGTGCAGTTGCTAGAATAGTAGTTGAATTACTTAATTATAATTTATGTTATAAGCAACTAATTCAATCACCATTACTTGGTGCTGATGGTAATAGAGAGTTTTTTGTTTGGATGCGTCATGAAAAATAATTCAATACCTAATATGAAAAAGGTAAGCATTTTTTACAACCCTGATATTTCTGGAGTAGAATCTTTAGTTCAGAAAATTCAAAATGATTTTATGAAGAATTTTGATAAATTAGATCCTGTACCATTAATTGTTGATGCAGAAAATAAATTGATTGAGAAAAATGAAAAAATGCTTATTGATTCTGATTTAATAATTTGTGTGGGCGGCGATGGTACTGTGTTAAGGCTTGCGCAATCAATAGTAGATGAATCTATACCGATTTTTGGTATTAGAATGGGTCGTTTAGGTTTTTTAACCGAATCTACATCTCAAGAAGTTAATCAAAAAATTAATTCTATAATTAGTGGGAATTTCTATATTGAAGAAAGAAAATTAGTTAAGGCAGAATATGATCAAAAAACTTTTTTTGCATTAAATGATTTTGTTATTGGAAGAAAAAAATTGGGTAAAACTTCTTCTATTGGTGTTTGGATTAATGAAATGCCTATTGCTGAATATAGATCAGATGCAGTTATAGTTGCATCTGCTACTGGTTCAACAGGTTACACTCTTTCCATTGGGGGACCAGTTCTAATGCCTAATTCAGAATCAATTATTATCATGCCGCTTGCCCCACACTTAACACCTAGTAATCCAATCATTTTACCATCTGGTGATCAGGTAGTTTTACAAGTTTTAAGAGATGACGATGCTATTATGATTGTTGATGGGATAAGTGAATTAAATATTGCAAAAGAAAAACAAATTAAGATTTCAATTTCACAGTCAAGCATGTTATTTTTGCGCATCAATAACAGTTATAACTTTTTAAATAGAGTTGCTGACAGACTAGGATGGTTGAGAAAAGATCATACTTTAAGTTAAATTAATCAGATTAGGTACATTAATTCATTTTTTAGCATGGTCTTTTTTTCTTTATAAGCTTAGCCTGTTTATTCTATGCAAAATTAATTAATCATAGCCTAGTTATTAATGACATTGATGCATATTATAATTTATGAAAGTAATTAATAAAAACCAATTTATTATTACTTATTTTAATTTATATGGAGTTAAATTGGTTACACAAAGTACACAAGAAGAATCATTACTAAACAGATATGGTAAAACATTAAGAACTGATCGATGGTGGTTTGAACCATTATTAGTGGGTATTGGTTTGTTTCTTTTTATTATGTACTCTACAGTTTCTGCTGCAATTCTTGGTAATTACTGGTCTTATGAAATTGGCCCTTATTTATCTCCTTTTTTCGAGCCACTTTTTTATACTGATGTTATTCCTAAATGGGTTTCGCCCGCCATATTTATTCTTTGGGCACCTTTGTCGTTTAGAATGACTTGTTATTATTATCGACGAGCATATTATCGTTCTTATTTTCTTAGCCCTCCTGCATGTGCGGTGAGAGAGCCAGCTAATTCATATGCTGGTGAGTCTACTGTTCCGTTAATTGTGCAAAATATTCACAGATTTGCTATGTATGGAGCATTGATTTTTGTCCCAATATTATGGAATGGCGCAATTCGCTCATTTTATTGGGAAGGTGAAATTGGTATAGGGGTAGGTTCTTTAATTCTTACTTTAAATGCTTTCTTGTTATCTGGTTACACTTTGGGTTGTCATTCATTTAGGCATCTTGTTGGCGGAGGGCTCAATTCTTTTACCGGAAGTAAATACCAAGTTATTAGAAAAAAAGTTTGGGATATGGTTTCTTCGTTGAATGCTCATCATAAAAAATGGGCTTGGTCCAGTTTAATTATTGTAGGTTTTTCTGATTTGTATGTTCACATGGTAGCAGCTGAGTGGATTGTTGATTTTAACACTTGGGGAAGTTTCTTTTGAGGTAATTATGACAGATTTTGAAATTGAAGAACATGAATATGATGTTTTAGTAATTGGAGCTGGTGGAGCAGGCTTGAGAGCAGCAATAGAATCAATGGCTCTTGGATGCAAGACCGCAGTTGTTTGTAAATCATTATTTGGTAAGGCACACACAGTTATGGCTGAAGGAGGCATGGCGGCTGCAATGGGCAATGTATATTCTGAAGATAATTGGAAAGTACATTTTAGAGATACTATGCGTGGTGGAAAAATGTTAAATAATTGGCGCATGGCACAGATTCATGCTCAGGAAGCCCCAGATAGGGTGTTAGAGTTAGAAGAGTATGGTGCATTATTTGATAGGACAGAAGATGGATTGATTCTTCAAAGAGATTTTGGTGGTCATAAATATGCGCGTTTGGCACATGTTGGAGATAGTACTGGATTAGAAATGATTCGTACTGAGCAACAAAAGGCTGCGTCATTAGGTGTGAAAGTCTTTGCTGAGTGCACAATTAACAGATTAATATTAGATAAGGAGTCAAATTCAATTTCAGGAGCAATTGGCTATTGGAGAGAAAAAGGTAATTTAATACTATTTAAAGCTAAATCAATTATTCTTGCTACAGGCGGACTAGGAAAAATGTACGCAATAACTTCTAATTCTTGGGAAGGAACCGGTGATGGCCATGCAATGGCTATGATGGCTGGAGCAGAAATGGTTGACATGGAATTTGTTCAATTTCACCCAACTGGCATGGTTTGGCCACCAAGCGTCAAAGGAATTTTAGTTACTGAAGGTGTTAGGGGTGATGGAGGAACATTAAGAAACTCAACTCAGGAAAGATTTATGTTTAATTATATTCCAGAAATGTTTGCAGCTGAAACTGCTTCATCAGAAGAAGAAGCAGATGCTTGGTATGACGATCATAATCTTGGTCGGCGTACTCCAGATCTTTTACCTCGAGATGAAGTTGCAAGGGCGATTAATTCAGAAGTTAAAGCTGGTCGAGGAAGCCCACATGGTGGCGTTTTTTTAGACATTGCAACTAGGAGATCATCAGAATATATACAAAAACGATTACCATCTATGTATCATCAATTTATGCAACTTGCTGGAGTTGATATTACATCCGAACCAATGGAAGTTGGACCTACGTGTCATTATGCAATGGGTGGCATTAAAGTAGACGCTGAAACAGAAGCATCTTCAGTATCTGGCTTGTTTGCTGCAGGAGAAGTAGCAGGTGGTTTACATGGCGCAAATAGATTAGGCGGGAATTCATTATCTGACTTAGTTGTTTTTGGAAGAAGAGCAGGGAAAGGTGCGGCTGAATTTGCTAAAGGGAAAAATGAGTTTAGTACTATTGATAAAGAATTTATTGACACAACAATTAACAATATGATGAAGCCATTTGAAAATGAAGGTGGACAAAACCCCTATGCAATTCATAAAGAATTACAAGACTCAATGCAATCTTTGGCAGGAATTATTAGGACTGAAGACGAACTTATTCAAATGCTTAATAAGATCGGTGAGCTCAAGGAAAAAATGAAGACGGTATCAGTAGATGGTAATAGGTGGTTTAATCCTGGTTGGCATCTTGCGTTAGATTTAGAATTTATGATTGCTAATGCAGAGTGTCTTGTTAGAGCTGCAATAGAAAGAAAAGAAAGTAGAGGTGGGCATACTCGAGATGATTACCCAAACACTTCTCCTGAACTTTCAAAAGTGAACTTTATATTAAAGCAAATTGATGATGAAATTCAAGTTGAAGCAAAACCATTAGATGAAATGCCTGAAGAATTAAAGCAATTATTTGAGGATAATTAATATGCCAATTGTTGAATTAAAAGTCTGGCGTGGGGGAGATGATGGTGAATATCAAACATTTCATGTCGAATATGATGAAGGTGAAGTCATTCTTGATGTTGTACATCGATTACAATCTACGCAAGCACAAGATTTAGCTGTTAGATGGAATTGTAAAGCAGGAAAGTGTGGTTCATGTAGCGCTGAAGTAAATGGTAAGCCTTCATTAATGTGTATGACTAGGATGATAAATTTTACTAGCGGTGATGTTATTGCGATTTCTCCAATGAAAACTTTTCCATTAATTAAAGACTTAGTAACAGATGTTGCATGGAATTATGAAAATGCTCGCAAGGTACCACATTTTAAACCTAAAGAACGAGATGCTGACGGTAAACATAGAATGATGCAAATTGATATTGAAAGAGGTCAAGAATTTCACCAGTGTATTGAATGTTATTTGTGTCAAAATGTATGTCATGTTATTAGAGATCATCCAGAAAATAAAGAAAATTTTGTTGGGCCAAGATTTTTTATCCAGATGGCTCAAGTAAACATGCACCCTTTAGAATCTGTTAGTCAAAAACCCGATGCCCTTGAAGGCTACGGACTTGATTACTGTAACATTACTAAGTGTTGCACAGATGTATGTCCTGCAGGGATTAAAATAACTGATAACGCAATTATTCCTTTGAAAGAACGACTTATTGACGATAAATTTGATCCTCTTAGATGGCTGGGTCGAAAAATCAAAATTGGCAATTCTAAATAATTTTATGGATGCGTCATGTCCCCTGGAACAACAAACTTATCATAATCATCTTCATCAATGATTCCTAATTCACTTGCCGCTTCTTTAAGAGAGATATTTTTTTCATGAGCAAACTTTGCTATTTTTGCTGCCTGATCATAGCCAATATGTTGGTTTAATGCGGTTACAAGCATAAGTGAGGATTCCATTAAATCTTTAATTCTCTTTTCATTTGCTTCAATACCAATTACACAATTTTCATTAAATGAATTTGAGCCATCAGCTAACAATTTAATGCTTTGTAAGTTGTTATGAGCAATAACTGGCTTATATACATTTAATTCAAAGTTGCCTGATGCTCCTGCAAAACCCACTGATGTATCATTGCCGAATACCTGCACGCAGACCATAGTCAGTGCTTCAGATTGAGTTGGATTGACTTTTCCAGGCATAATTGAGGATCCTGGTTCATTTGCAGGCAGTTGTAATTCACCTAACCCAGCTCTTGGCCCAGATCCTAAGAATCGTATATCATTAGCTATTTTCATTAATGAAGCAGCAACAGTTTTTAATTGCCCTGATAATTCAACTTGAACATCATGAGCAGCTAAACTTTCAAATTTATTTTTAGCTGTAATAAAAGGGAGATTTGTTATTTTAGCAATTTCCTTAGCAACTTTTTCTGCATAATCAGGATGAGTGTTTAATCCTGTTCCAACCGCTGTTCCACCTAATGCAAGCTCAGCTAATCTCGGTAAAGTTGATTCTATTCTAGCAATTCCATTTTCTAGTTGTCGTACGTATCCAGAGAATTCTTGACCTAAAGTTAGAGGAGTTGCATCCATTAGATGAGTCCGTCCAATTTTAATTATTTTTTCAAAATCTTTTTGTTTCTTTTCTAGAGATTTTTTTAAGTTCTTTAATGCTGGTAAAAGAGAGTGATAAGCTTCTTCATAAGTAGCAATAGTCATCGCAGTAGGAAAAACATCGTTAGATGA
>PBEG01000019.1 GCA_002718395.1 Chloroflexota bacterium
CAGCAGCAGCTTTAGATTTTAATGTAGCTAAGGGTGAAGCTGACAAAGCAGCAGCTCTTGTAACTGCAGCACAGGCTGAAAAAGTATCAGCAGAAGCTGTTAAGGATCGTTTAGAAGTTACTGAGAAATTAGCAGCAGCTGAAGCGAATGCTAAATCTGGGTTCTTTGGTGGTAGCACCTTGAATGCATCTGCATCAGCAGCAAATATTGCTTCAGCGAAGATCGCAGCAGAGGCTGCTTCTCGAGATGCAAATGTTGCAAAGGCTGACGCAGCAGCAGCTCAAGCGAAAGCAGATGTTAATGCGAAGGATGCTGACATTGCAAAATTCCAATCTGATTTTGCAAAAGCAGCGCCTGGTTCAGCTGAGCAAACACAAGCTCAAGCGAAACTACTCAATGCTCAAGATGAAAAGAAAGCAGCTGAGAAGAAAGCTGTAATTGAGGAAGCAAAATCTGAAGTTGCAAAAGCTGAGAAGCAAGCTAAGTCTGGTTTCTTTGCAGGCACTGCGGCTAAGGAAGATGCTAAAAAAGCAGTTCAAGCAGCTGCTAAGAAAAAAGCTCAATCTAAGTCTGGTTTCTTTGCAGGAACAACTGCAGAAGCTAACTAAGGTAGCTCATAATAAAAATAGAGTGTATTCATTTATTTGAAGCACTCTATTTTTTTCAGGCATGAAAAATTTTTCATTTATTAATGACCCGAAGAAATTTCACTGGTAAAATTTTCTTCATGGCCCCATCGTCTAACGGTTAGGACGGCAGGTTTTCAACCTGCAAATCGGAGTTCGATTCTCCGTGGGGTCACCAAATCTAGTCTGCCCCCATCGTCTAGCGGCTAGGACATCGCCCTCTCAAGGCGGAAACAGGGGTTCGATTCCCCTTGGGGGCACCATGTTTATTTGGTTAGCTCATTAATAGTTACAAGATCTTCTTCACTGAGTTCTATATTAACTGCTTTGATATTGTCTTGAAGCTGCTCTATAGATGTAACTCCAGCAATCACCGTCGATACCTGTTTTTGCATTAATAGCCATTTAATTGCAAGATGAGATAATTTGATATCTTTTTCTTGAGCAAATTTTTCAAGCTTGTTAAGGATTTCAAAATTTCTGTCATTGAGAAATCTTGTTGCATAACCAGATGTTGTTGATTCTTCAAACCTTGAGCCTTTTGGCGCTGGCTTGCCTTTTTGATATTTGCCTGTTAGTAAACCACTAGCTAGGGGACTATAAGGTATGATGCCTATGCCATATCTTTCACAGGCAGGGAGATGCTCTTTCTCAATTCGTCTGTCAATTAAACTATAGGGCGGTTGAGATGATATAAATTGTGCGCTTCCTTTTGATATAGCAACATTTTGTGACTCAACCATATGCCACACTTTATAATTGGAGCAACCAATGTAACGTACTTTGCCTGATACAATTAATTCGTTTAGAGCAGACATAGTTTCTTCACTAGGAACTTCTTCATGAGGGAAATGTACTTGATATACATCAATATAATTGGTTTGCAGTCTTTTTAATGAAGCTTCTACCGCAAAATCAATATATTCTTTAGTTGCTGATGGCTCCATGGATGAATGAGGATCGGTTCCAGGTATTGTTGGCGCTCCAAATTTCGTCATAATAACCCATTTATCTCTATTATTTTTTGTGGCAGCCCCGACGTATTCTTCAGATACACCACCACCACCATAAATGTCTGCTGTATCAATTGTATTGATATCTAATTCAAGAGCTGCATCAAGAATTTCTTGTGTCTGCTTAATGTCGCATTTACGACCAAAATTATTACTACCTATGCCTATTTCAGAAACTTGTAAGTTTGAATTTCCCAATGATCTTTTTTTCATGACGCACCTCACTATTTATGAATGTATATAAGCATATTTTATCATTACAATAGAGCTTTAATGTAAATATTGGTATCCTTTTCTCAATGATGAATAAAAATGTTGAAGAAGTTGCAAGCTATTTAGAAGCTTATGAGTACTGGCAAGATGCTGTTCAAAAACTGCATCATATATTATTTGATGAAAATTCAACGAATGATCCTGCGAAAATAAAAGGTGCGCTAAATAGGGAAATTAGAGCAAAAGAAAAATATGAAAATGCAAGAAAAAAAATTTTAGGGATTGGTTAGTTGTGAAGAAAAATATTAGCTATCTTAGATCTGCATCAATAGGAGTTACTTTTGCAGCTGCTTGGACTCCGTGTATAGGCCCTATTTTAGGCATATTGCTAACTATGGCTGCTACCTCTGGTTCAGCCTTACAAGGCTCTTTCTTACTTGGGTGTTATTCGTTAGGATTAGGTATATGGTTTTTACTATTTGCAATTTTTACTAATTTTTTCAAAGATTTATTTAAAAAAATAATGCCTTATTCTGAAAAAATAATGGTGATATTTGGATTAATTTTTTGCTTATTAGGCATTATATTATTTACTGGCAATTTTAGTTCTTTAAACACTTTTTTTGTTAAATTTGGCATTTTGGATTCAGTGCTTAATCTTGAATCAAATTTGTCTGATAGCGTTGATGAAATTTATGGTCCCATCGTCGCTGCAATGGCAGGAGTCCTATCTTTTTTCTCTCCTTGCGTTTTGCCTTTAGTCCCTGTGTATTTTATAAATTTGAGCGGTGAAGTGATTAGCAGTCAATCTCAAAAAAGTGAAGTGTCTTCTTTTTCACCTATTGTTCATGCATCTTTTTTCATAATGGGGTTTACTTTAATTTTTGTTTTACTAGGCACTTCAGCTGGCATTATGGGTAGTTTTCTTCTAGACAACCTGCAACTCATTAATCAAGTTACTGGCATAATTATCTTTTTATTTGGAGTTCAAATGACGGGCCTTATCTCTATACCTATTTTAAATCGAACTTTTAAAATATCTTAATTGTTCATTCAATCATATATTTATTTTGTTCCTAGTTTTAAATTATTTCCTTTGATATAATTTAAACAATGCTTATGGCGGTTCAAATGGGGGGGGTTTTATCATGGATCATGATCTTGGTATTGATTTAGACGCAATATATTCCGTAATAGAAAATTCAGATGTATTTATAATTAGATTTAACCTCATTGATAAGCGCCTGTTAGTTGATGCTCGTACTTCAAATAATGAATTACCAATCATTAAACTTGTCCCAAAAGTAAAGAGCGCTGAAGAAAGGTATTTATATCTTCAGCGAGAACGACCAAGCATGAAACTCCCTGAACAGATAACGGTTTTTGAATGGCCTAGAAAGATAGAACTCATGAGAGAGCTGGGGGTCTGGAGTAGGATTAACGACCGAATGGTTTCGTTGGGTGGCGACATGCTTCAAGACACTTGTGATAAGGTAATTGCTGAAGCTGTTAGATTAGAAAGAGCCGATCTGTTGCTTGCCATTATGGGCGGTGATGGTTATGAAACTCTTTGGGAAAAAGACTCTCAAGAAATCATATAAATAATAAATCCTATTTCATTTATTAATTGGACATTGTGATGATTGATTTGCGTTCAGATACTGTTTCAAAGCCAAATGATTCTATGCGAAAAGTTATTCAGTTAGCAGAAGTAGGCGATGATGTTATTGGCGATGATCCTACAGTGCAACGCTTAGAACAATTATCAGCTCAAACTGCAGGTAAAGACGCAGCTCTATATGTACCAAGTGGAACTATGGGTAATTTAATTGCATTGTTGGTCCATTGCCAAACACGTAAAGCTGCAATCGTAGGTTCTGAATCACACATATTATGGCATGAAGGACTGGGAGCAACTGCATTGGGAGGCATTCATCTGATTTCTATTGAAAATGAATCAGATGGTAAGTTGTCGGATGCTGATTTGGATAAATTTGCACAAGATAAAGTTGCAGATCCAGCAGTAGTATGTATTGAAAATACTCATAATCGCTGCGGGGGAAGAGTGCTAGATGAAAAATATTTATCAGAAATTGCTAATCATGCCCACAGGCTTAATGCCAAAGTACATATGGACGGAGCTCGAATTTTTAATGCAGCACTTGCCCTCAACTGTGAGATAACTGACTTAACTAGAAACGTTGATTCAGTGAGTTTTTGTTTTTCGAAAGGTCTTGGTGCACCTATAGGATCAGTTTTGTGTGGAGATAATGAATTTATAAAACAAGCACGCATCGTAAGAAGAAATTTGGGTGGAGGCATGCGACAAGTAGGCATGATAGCGAGTGCTGCAGAGTATGCTTTGCAAAATAATGTTAAAAGACTTATTGATGATCACAGTAATGCAAAGATAATTGCTGATGCATTATCTAAATTTCCTCAAATAGAAATTAATGTTAATGAAGTTGAAACAAATATTATTTATTTCAACCTGAATAATATAGATGGTGACATATTTGAAAAAACTCTTGCTGAAAAAGGGCTTTATGTTTCTCGACCAAAGTCGAAACAAGAAGTTAGAATTGTTACGCATATTGATATAAATGAAAAAGACATAAAACAAGCAATCGAAATTCTCGAATCGGTTATTACAAGCTTGTCTAGTTGAATTTGTTGATGCTTCTTCATATAGATATATCAGATTTTTATAAAGCATAGTAGAATAAAAATATGGTTGCAAAAAAAAATAAAAACAAACCTTCTTTGATAATTGTAGACTCATATGCATTAATTTTTCGTTCTTATTTTGCTTTAGAAAAAATGCAAATGCGTACGAGTAAAACTAATGAACCGACTTGGGCTGTGTATGGTTATTTTAAAACCCTTTTTTCAGTCATTGATGATAACCAACCTGATTATTTAATTGCTGCTTGGGATGCAAGGGGTAAGACGTTCCGGGATGCTATTGATTCGGAATATAAGCAAAATCGACCTCCTGCACCTGACGATTTACCTGTTCAAATAAACAGGGTAGAAGAGATATTATCTGTTCTTAAAATACCTAAAATTGAAATGATGGGATATGAGGCAGATGACGTTATTGGAACTCTAGCTAAGCAAGCAATACAATCAAATATTGATGTAAAAATTGTTACATTAGACAAAGATCTTTTACAGTTAATTGAACCAGGCATAACAGTTCAATTATTCAGACCATATCAAGGTGATTTTGTGCTTTATGATGATAAGCAATTTATAGAAAATTATGGCTTTGGTCCGCTAACATTAATAGATTACAAAGCTATTGTTGGTGATAAGTCAGACAACATTAAGGGCGTAAAAGGTCTTGGCGATAAAGGTGCAAAAAAATTGATTGAAACATGGGGAAACATTGAAAATATTTATGCAAATATTGAAGAGGTGCAACCTGAAAGAACAAAAAAACTATTAATGGAAAATAAAAATGATGCATTTACTGCAAAAAAACTTGCCACAATAGAAATTGATGTTCCAGAGCTACAAATTGATTTAGAAAGCGCACAATATGGTAACTATATTTTTCAAGAAGTAAAAGAAAAATTTGATGAAGTTGAGTTTCATTCCTTAATTGAAAAACTACCTGGCTCTCAACATACTATGGCAAAGGCAACTCAAGATGATTTGAAAGTAACTGTTGAATATATTCAATTTAACGATATGTCAAAAATTACTAGCGCTTTGCATAGCAAGCAAAATATTTCAATGCTTTATATAGATCAACAAATGAAAGGTTGCGAACCTGAACTTGTTGGCTTGGGGGTAAGTATTGAAGGAGATAGAGCATTTTATATAGAACTGAGTCCTGAAAATGCAAAAGCAAAAAATGAGGAAAATGCAGCATTAATTGAATTTTTCAGTGACTTAAGAAATATTGAAATTAATGTTATTACGCATGATGCAAAAAAATTAATTAAAATGCTAGACGCTAGATTGCCTGGAGTTAAATTCCCTAAAATTCAATTTGACACTCTTTTGGCTGATTATTTATTAGGTTTTACAAATAGCTCACTTGAAAATATTATTATTAGAGAGATATCTGCAGACGTACAAACTGAGGAAGAATTATTTGGTTCAGGAAAAAACCAAGTAAATGCATTTGATTTATCTAAAGATGTTTTAAGTCAATTTATTTGTGGGAGAGCAAGACTGTTATTTGCTTTAAAACAACAATTTACTAAATCTTTAGAAGAAATTGAACTGCTTGATATATTACATGAAGTAGATATGCCTCATTTAGAAGTTTTATCAAAAATGGAATTGCAAGGTATCGGAGTGGATAAACAGTTTCTATTAGATTTATCTGTTAAATTGGAGAAATCTCTTTCTGGTATTGAAAAAACAATATATAAACATGCTGGTCATGACTTTTTGATTAGTTCACCAAAACAACTTGCTTCGGTATTATTTGAAGAGTTATCTCTTCCAAAAACAAAGAAAAATAAGACTAGCTGGAGTACGGATGCTCAAGCACTAGATTCTATTGCATCAAGTCATCCTATTATTAGAGAAATTCTACAATGGAGAGAGTTGATGAAAATTAAAACAACTTATGCTGATGCATTGCCAGATCAAATTTCACAAATATCAGGAAATATTCACACAATGTTTTCACAAACATCTATGACAACTGGAAGATTGACCTCCAACGATCCTAATCTGCAAAATATTCCTGTTAGATCTGAAATAGGCAGAGAAATACGTAAAGCATTTATAACATCAAATAAAAAAAATAACCTGCTTGTATCGTTCGATTATTCTCAAATTGAACTTCGAGTACTTGCTCATCTTAGTAAAGACAAGAGTCTAATTCAGTCGTTTATTGATGGCAGAGATATACATACGGAAACTGCTTCAAAATTATTTGATATATCAGCAGGCCAAGTTCAAGACGAACACAGGCGTGCTGCAAAAGTATTTAATTTTGGTATTATTTATGGTTTGAGTGCTCATGGCTTAATGCAACGCCAGCACATTGCAAGAGATGAAGCAGAGCAGTTGATTGAAAATTATTTTGCAGCTTACCCTGGAGTGAATAAATGGAAAAAGAAAATTATTAAAGATGCCAGCTCCAATGGCTTTGTGGAAACACTATTAGGACGAAGAAGATATATTCCAAATATCACTTCACAAAATAAAAATTTACAACTTGCTGCTGAAAGAATAGCAATTAACATGCCAGTGCAAGGGACTGCTGCAGATATTATTAAACAAGCTATGAATGACATTGATAAAGAATTAACAAGCTTACAAGAAGAAGGTCTTCGTTCTACAATGTTACTACAAATTCATGACGAACTTATTTTTGATGTTCCTGAAAAAGAAATAGATGTTATTACTAATCTAGCAGAACGCTTGATGCCATCAATGATTCTTGATGTACCTCTCATTATTGAAAGAAAATATGGTAAATCGTGGGGAGAGATGAAGGCTGATGCCTGAACTGCCTGAAGTTGAAACTATTGTTAAGGATTTACTTGGAGCTGTATTAAATAAAAAAATTGTTGCCTTGAAAGTTTTTCCTGGCTCTGAACGTCTTTTTATTAAACATAGATCTTCATATTTTAAAAAACAGTTAATCAATCATTCTGTCAATCACTTATCTCGCCATGGTAAGTATATTATTTTTCATTTATCAGAAAAAAAATTTTTAATTATGCACTTACGAATGACTGGTTCAATGAGCGTATCTACCAGAAAAAATAGTCAGTTAAAATATGAGAAAATTCGTATTATTTTTTCTGACGATACAGCAATTTCATTTATGGATATTAGAAAATTTGGTACTATAGATATAGTTAATACTTTAGACATCTTGAAGGATAAATTAGGCCCAGATGCTATTTCTGATGAGTTTAATGTGGAATTCCTTGTTGACCAGTTAAAAAGAAAACAATCCTCAATTAAGGCGGCTTTACTTGATCAAAGGATTGCAGCTGGAGTTGGCAATATTTATGCTGATGAAGCATGTTGGGATGCAAAAATCAACCCTCTTGCACCTGCGGCATCTTTAAAGAAAAAACAAATCAATCAATTATGTAATTCAATAAAAATGGTTTTAAATAATTCAATATCTAATAGAGGGACTTCTATAAATAATTATATGGATCTTGCA
The DNA here is from genome assembly GCA_002718395.1 of Chloroflexota bacterium. Lineage (GTDB taxonomy): Bacteria > Chloroflexota > Dehalococcoidia > UBA2979 > UBA2979. The sequence goes on from PBEG01000019.1 coordinate 8,004, forward strand.
GGTAATCAGGGATATCACCAAACAAAAGTCGCTGTCTATGGAAGAAATGGTGAGCCATGCATCAAGTGCAGATCAATAATAATAAAAATTCGTGTTGTAGGAAGGGGTACATTTTATTGCCCCAAGTGCCAGAACAAGTAATTTTTCAATTTTGACACCTTGACATACTGATATGTTCCTTTACCATTAGAAATGTTAATATGTAAAAAGCATGGTAATCTGCTTAGATTTAACTACTGAGACAGATGGAGTGTGCATCATTGCCCCCATTTGTTTTATGAACAACGGAGGTTGCAATGAAAAGAATTACCACTTTACAAATACAAGCACGAAAAGATCAAGATGAACAAATAGTCATGTTGACTGCTTATGATGCCTTGTCAGCTTCTCTTGCTGAACAAGCTGGAATAGATTTCTTACTGGTTGGGGATAGTTTGGGCATGGTTGTACTTGGATACGATTCTACAGTTCCCGTAACAATTGATGACATAATACATCATACTAAACCAGTTGTTGCTTCTACAAATAGAGCTCATGTTGTTGCTGATATGCCGTTTGGTTCATATCAAAGTGGTTGGCAAGATGCTATGAAAAACGCAACACGGATCATGAAAGAAACTGGTGCTTCTTCAGTCAAACTTGAAGGTGGTACACGAATTGCAGAAACTGTTGAAAAATTAGTGCAATCTGGCATACCTGTGATGGGTCATATTGGGCTTACACCACAATCTGTTAATACATTAGGCGGTCATAAAATTCAAGGGACGACACCACGCAGTGCAGTGAAATTAATATCTGATGCTAAAAGCCTAGAGGAAGCAGGAGCTTTTTCAATAGTACTAGAAACTATACCTGCTGCTTTATCACACATGATAACTACTAGATTGTCTATTCCAACTATCGGTATTGGAGCAGGTCCTTATTGCTCAGGTCAAGTACAAGTATTTCATGATATCCTAGGCCTTTATAAAGATTTTGACCCAAAGCATGCTCGAAAATTTGTTGACGCTGGCCAGTTACTTGGTGATGCAATCAATGAATATAAAACATCGGTTAAAAATAAAAGTTTTCCAAATTCTGATGAATCATTTTTTATGGAAGATAGAAATATTAAATTGATCCAAAAAATGATTAATAATGAAACATCTTCTGACACGATTGATAATTCTTCTGCTATTAATCAATCTCAAGAACATTAGACAAAAATAATTTTATGGAAATAGCAAAAAATAATTTTGAATTAAATGATCTTTTACAAAATATCAATGGCAATCTTGGCTTTGTCCCTACAATGGGATCATTGCATGAAGGACATATTTCATTAATTGAATCATCAAAAAAATTGTTTGACAATACGGTAGTATCTATCTTTGTTAATCCAACACAGTTTGGTCCTGGTGAAGATTTTGAGAAGTATCCAAGAAATGAAAATAATGACATTGCAGTTCTTAAAAGACATAAAGTCGATTTATTGTATTTACCATCGGCTTCAGATGTATATCCTAATGATTATGCGCCAATTAGTTTTACTTCACCGTTGACAAATAAATTAGAAGGCGCTTTGCGACCCGGACATTTTGATGGAGTAATACAAGTTGTATATCGTTTATTATCATTAGTAAATCCAGATGGAATTTTTTTAGGAAAAAAGGATGCCCAGCAATTGAAAATTCTTTCATTAATGATTGATCAATTAACATTACCAGTTAAAGTACATGCTTGTGAAATTATTAGAGAAAATAATGGGTTAGCTCTTTCTTCACGAAATGCCTATTTAAGTAAAAATGACAAAGTATCTGCATCTACAATATATAAAGGCCTCTTAAGTGCTAAAGCAGAGTTTCGAAGTGGTTCACTTGACACAGAAGTTGTGACTGCTGCTTTTATTGATTCTATTGATCCATCAATTATAAAAAATATTGATTATGTTTCAATTGTAGATCAAGCAACTTTTACCCCTACTAATGGTAGTATAAATAGTGATGCATTAATGTTAGTTGCAGTGCGATTTGGAAGCACAAGATTAATTGACAATATAGAATTGACAATATGATATTGGAGTAATTATGTCAGGTCATTCAAAGTGGTCATCTATTAAACATAAAAAAGGTGCCCTTGATGCAAAAAGAGGTAAATTATTTACTAAGCTGAGTCGGGATATAACACTTGCAGCGAAAACAGGAGATCAAGCTGAAAGCAATGCATCATTAAGACTAGCAATACAAAAAGCAAAAGACGCAAATATGCCAAATGCTAATATAGATCGAGCAATTAAAAAAGCTTCTGGCGCAGACAAAACAAGCCAACTTGAAGAAATCACATATGAAGGTTATGGCCCAGGTGGGAGCGCGATCATTGTTGATGCAATTACAGATAATAAGAATAGAACTGCTTCTGAGGTAAGGTTAGCATTTAATAGAAATAATGGCAGTCTCGGTGAATCAGGTGTAGTTGCATGGCAATTTCAAATTAAAGGGTTGTTAAGAATAGAAAATTTTGAAGGTGATTTGGACGCTGTTCAACTTGCTGCTATAGATAGTGGTGCTGAAGATATTAATATTGACAACAACAATATTGAGATTATTACAGATGCATCAACATTGGAAAATGTACGTTCGCAACTAACGGAACTAAGTGTATCTATTAGCTCGATGGAGATTACGCGTATTGCTGATAATTTACTTGAGATTGAAGAAAATGATGTTCGTCAAACAATTAAATTATTGGAAGCGCTTGATGATCTGGATGATGTATCTAGAGTGCAATCTAATATTGCAATTCCAGATCGAATATTAGCATAACAATTGATGCTTAATGGAATTAGTAGAATGATTAAAAATCATCAAGACAATTTTGTAACTGTGATGGGCATTGACCCCGGCCTTGCTACAACTGGCTATGGTATTCTTCGTTCAAACGGCAGAAACCATGAAGTGTTAGAAGCGCATTATTTAAAAACTAGCCCGAAAACTAATCATTTTGAAAGACTATATTATATTTTTACCGAAATTAATAATTTGATGATAAAGTATCATCCAAAAGAAATTGCAATTGAAAGTCAGTTTGTTGGCAAAAATGTTCGTTCAGCTATTTCTGTTGCAGAGGCAAGAACAGTTGCGATTCTAGCAGCATCAATGAATAATATTGATATTTTTTCTTATGCTCCAACAGAAATTAAAGAATCAATAACTGGTTATGGTAAAGCCGATAAACAACAAGTTTTGGAGATGGTTCAAGCACTAGTGCCTATCAATGAAAAAAAATTGATGTATGATACTAGTGATGCAATAGCCATTGCTTTGACAAGAATTCATGAATGGTGATTATTTAGTAAGGATGTTATGTTAGCTGGATTGAAAGGCACATTACAAAAAGTTGATTTAACAGACAATGTGATTTGGCTGGATGTTAATGATGTTATTTATGAAATCATTGTGCCACAATATTCTTTGCATTCTTTTGAAGCATTAGTCGATTCAGATCAATGCTTTATTTATACCTATTATCATGTTGCTGAAAGAAACCCTTTGCCAGTAATAGTAGGGTTTTTAACAGAGAAAGAAAGAAATTTTTTCAAGAAATTTTTAGCTGTTCCTGGCTTTGGTCCTATTAAGGCAGTGAAGATGCTATCAATACCGATAGAAGATATAATTTTATTAATTGAAAATCAAGATGTGGAAGGTTTGACTAAATTGCAAGGAGTTGGTCAACAAATTGCAAAAACTATTGTTGCGAAGCTGAATGGAAAATTAACAGATCTCATTCCTGAAGGGTATACTATTTCCATTGATGAGCGAGATACTATATCGCCTGTTTGGAATGATGCGATTGATGCTTTAATTGCATTAGATTTTAATAAACGTGAATCTGAAAGAATGATCGTAAATATACGTCAGCTTTATCCAGAAGTAAACACCCTTGAAGAGATTCTAAGATTGGCTTTAGAAAAATAAAAAGTTAACAAAGGTTCCCATGTCTAAAGATAATTTAATAAATAGTGATGTTGATCCTACTTCTATGTTTGATATTGTTTCTCCGTTTGAACCAACAGGAGATCAACCTAACGCCATTAAAGCATTAACCAAGGGAATTTTAACTAATCAACAAGAACAAGTTTTATTAGGTACAACAGGTTCGGGTAAAACCTATACTATGGCTAACATTATTAATAATGTTCAAAAACCCACTTTGGTAATTGCTCATAATAGAACTTTGGCAGCACAGTTAGTTACTGAATTTCGTGATTTTTTTCCTAATAACGCGGTAGAATATTTTGTTTCATATTATGACTATTACCAACCCGAAGCATATGTACCAAGAACTGATACCTATATTGATAAAGATGCCAGTATCAATGATGAAATCGATAAAATGAGGCATGCTGCAACAAGAGCATTGTTTGAAAGACGTGATGTTATTATCGTTGCATCAGTGTCGTGTATTTATGGATTAGCAGCACCAGGAGAGTATGAAGAATTTATTGCAAAGTTCTTTATAGGTAGAAAAATTAATCGTAACTCCTTGATTAGGCAATTTATAGGCATGCAATATACAAGAAATGATATGAGTAATGAGAGAGGGACCTTTCGTGTTCGTGGAGACTCTATCACTGTATTTCCTGTGCATGAAACGCATGCAATAAGAATTGATTTTTGGGGTGACGAAATAGAGAAAATTGCTGTATTGAATCCAGTGACAGGTGAAATTACTGATGAAATGGATGACTATGCATTGTATCCTGCAAAACACTTTGTTACATCTCGAGATCGGCTTGAATTAGCTTTGAGCGATATTGAAAACGAGCTTGATGAACAAGTTATTAATTTTAAAAAAAATAATAAAATATTGGAAGCACAACGGATTTATGAAAGAACCAAGTTTGATTTAGAGACATTAAAAACCATGGGTTATTGTAGCGGAGTTGAAAATTATTCAAGACATTTATCTAGAAGAGAAGCAGGCTCTACTCCTTGGACACTTTTGGATTATTTTCCTGATGATTGGTTAATTTTTATTGATGAGTCTCACATTACCGTTCCGCAGATTCGAGGTATGTATAATGGGGATACATCAAGAAAAAAGACGCTTGTAGAATATGGTTTTAGATTGCCTTCTGCATTAGATAATAGACCATTAAATTTTGAAGAATTTAATCAAAGGGCGAATCAAATCGTTTATGTTTCTGCTACTCCAGGTGAATATGAATTAAATCGAACGGAAAAAATAATTGAACAAATTATTAGACCTACTGGCCTTGTAGACCCCGTTACAGAAATACATTCAACAAAAGGTCAAATCGATCATTTAATTACAGAAATTAAACTTTGCTCTAAAAATAATGAACGTGTTCTTATTACAACGCTAACAAAAAAAATGTCTGAAGAGCTCACTGAATATTTAGTTGACTCTGGTATTAATGCTGCTTATTTACATTCTGAGTTAGATACCTTAGAAAGACTTGAGGTTATTCGAAAACTCAGACTCGGAGATTTTGATGTTATTGTAGGAATTAATTTATTACGAGAAGGACTTGATCTCCCAGAAGTTGCATTAATTGCGATACTTGATGCAGACAAGGAGGGGTTTTTACGTTCCAAAGATTCTCTTATTCAAACGATGGGTCGCGCAGCAAGAAATCCTAAAGGTCGCGTTATTCTTTATGCTGATGTCATTACAAAATCAATACAAAATGCGATTGATGAAACTGATAGGCGTAGAAAAATTCAAAGTCAATATAATTTAGATAATGAAATTACTCCTACAAAGATAGAAAAAAACGTGAAAGACATTAATGATGCTTTTAGATCATTAGGAGAAAATAATAAGTTTTTTGATGTTACCAAATTATCCAAGGAAAATGCTGATTTGATGATTGATGATTTATCAAAGGAAATGAAGGAGTATGCGAAAGAATTAAATTTTGAAAAAGCTGCTTTAATTCGTGATCAGATTATTGATATTCGTAATACAGCGTTAGATGATTCTGCTGATGGATTAAAAGACTTTTTAGATGAGAGGTAATTGATTTATATTTTTTGTATTATATATAAATAATATGTTGGCTGCCAGGCGTGGATTCGAACCACGACCAAGGGATTCAAAGTCCCTTGTGCTACCATTACACTACCCGGCATTTGTCTAGTAATGGTAATATGTATAAGACTTGCTTCCTAG
>PBEG01000020.1 GCA_002718395.1 Chloroflexota bacterium
CTACGATAGCTACAGGAAGCTGTAGGAGCGATGGCAAATGCTCTTGCCATATAATGTGACCTAGCTACTGCTGCCGCACGTTCTATGCCCATATGAAGAGCTTGTACGATCCTCAATGCTCTGTTGTTAGTAGCCGATATTCCTAGCTTAGGTGTATGGTATTCATCTAATGCTTCAGCTAGATCTAGATAAGTCACACCTTCTAGTTTAAGAAGGTTAGCTAAGCCTAGTACTCCTAGTCCTACTTGCTTATCTATTGACGGTGGAAGATATTCATTGTGTTCTTGAATACCAGTCTTAGGATGAAGAGTACATAGTTGATGCATACCTTGGACAAAAGCTTCAGGTATTTCATCGATAGTACAAGCTCCAAGGTTAATATGTTGTAGCAAACAAGTACCACGGCTAGGTAGATAAACCTCAAGACATACATTACCTCTAATCCTATTGCCATTTTTATCCCATTTCATTTTATTCAACCAAAGATCACCCCTTGCAATACCTGCAATAATATCATCTTTAGTATCTTGATTAGATTTATCCCATAAGTCTTGTGTTATATTCACACACCTTTTAACCCAAGGATATTGTTCCCTTGTTACATTAGTAAATATCCTTATATCTTGATGATCAATATCCATATGAAGAGTGACTGCACCATTACGATATGTGCCACCTCTCCTTAATTCTTGATTCATTAAATTATAGAATCTAGCAAATGACATAGGACCACTAGATATTAAACCTTTACCATTGTCATATCCTACTGGTCTGAGATTGCTCAGATGTACAGCTACACCAGCACCATATCTAAGTGCATGACTGACAAATCTCCAGCTATCTTCAATACCATCTTTACCTTCCATACTATCCTGTACTTCAAATACAGTACAAGATACTGGTAATCTACCTTCTGGATTATCCATCCAATCTTGTACTCTACCAGTCCTAGAGATTTTATCAGTTGTGTTCATATCAAATCATGTAATGTTGGTGGTTTATAGTTCGGACCTTTTAAGACTTTCCCATCATCTCTATAAATTGGCTTTCCATCTTCTCCAAGCTTGGACATATTGGATTTATGAACCCTATCCATAGCAGAGTCGAGATCCCAATTAAGATTAGCAGCGTATTGATAACAGACATAGACTAAATCCGCCAACTCTTTAAGGCAATCAACACGATCAAGTCCATAGTGTGCTTCAATAAATTCAGAGTATTCTTCATCTATCAAATGCTTCTGATTCTCTCGCCGCTGCATAGTATCTGTTATCTTGTATGCAGTTCTGAATTCTCTCGCCTGTTGTAATGGTGTTTTCAAGTTCATTCTCTAAGTAGTGGATTGCTTTTCTTAAATCATCTGTTTTAGTACTTCCTATTTTATATCCAGCTCTGCAGATATATTTCAAAGCACAACCTAGATGATAGTTTAAGTGTTGGTCTCGAATGAAATCCCAAGGTTCAATAGTTCCTCTTGTATAGTGGTCTGGTCCTTTTGTTGATTTGTCTTTGGCCATTTATTGAGTAGATTGGATAGATTATTTGCTAAGACAAAGTTCTGTCTTTGTAATGCTAAGAATATAGTAACTAACTCTTCTCTATCTGCATATTTTATAGCATCTTCAATTTTTCTCATCTGAAAATTCTGTTCCATTGTTAGTGCCGCTACCGGCATTGGTGGGAACCCAGAATTTAGGTTTTCTTCGTTTGAAGTCATAATCATCCTTAGTAAGTATCTTTGCCAAACGTGCATTTAGCAGTGCTTCCTTCTCTGATAATCCTTTTTGAGTGAAAGCATCTACTACTGTTTCCCATTTATACCCTTCAGTATTAAATAGTTTAGTAGCTGTTTTTATGCCATAACCAGGACATCCTGAATAACCATCTGTTTGATCACCAGCTAAAGATTGAATAAAGTGCCACTGCATACCTTCTTCTTCAGAAATCATTACTGTTTCTTCAAAGTTGTATAACCAGCCTGGTATTTGTCTCATGTCTTTATCAGGTGAACATATGATATTCCCTGGATTCTTAGTTGCATAGATACCTAAAGAGTCATCAGCTTCCAATGTAGGTAGAATTATTACTTCATAATTCTCCTTTAGTTTATTTATAACCCTACGATATCCGCAAGGTTTCTTTCTATTTCTATGTCCTTTATAAGCAGGACATAATTCTTTTCTGAAATTAGTTGAATCAGAAAAGAATAGTACTAACTCTGGTTGATCCCATAGGAATACACTTACTGTTCTTTTTAGATCTTGTTCTACATTATAATATGCATCACTAAATCTAGAACCAACAAGTATAATATCTTCCCCAAAGTCAATATCAAATTCAGCAGCGATGCAGTTCTTATATACTATAAAATCTGCATCAATTAATAGTTTCATTTAGTTTTAGTGGGTATCTGCCCATGTTCCTCCTCGTACCGCTTGCGCTGCAATTGGACATCTGAGGTTGTAGTATTCCCCAGCTTGTGCTGCGCTAAGTACCAAGGATGAACATAAGTCTGTTGCGTGTTCTGGGCTGGTTTCAAATTGGAGTTCATCGTGTATAAATGCTAATTGACTAGCACATAGTTTAAGTTCATTGATATTTTGCTGATTTATAACCATCCATCGCTTTGCAACTACTGCTGCTGATCCCTGTAAGAGTGAATTTAAAGCTTTATGTGGACTATCAACAGTGATTCTTCTACCATCTAATGCTTTAATGTATCCTTTTTTACTCGCTGACTTAACAAGTTCAGTAAGTTTTTTGAGACCAGGAATTGCGTTGACATATGCTTCACGAATCTCTTGACCCTTTCGTGTGGCTTCTGATTGTGAAAGTTGCTTGTCATAACTAAGTCCAATTTTTTTATCTGATCCTCCATAAAGGTAACAATAAGTAATAGTCTTAACTTGAGATCTAGATATTCCTATCTGATCTGCATTTTCTTGGTGTATGTCTCCGTTGATGAGGATGTTGGCATAGCGTCCTGAATCATATCTGGCCAAATAATGGCTAAGCATACGAAGTTCAATAGAACTAAGATCAGCACCGACCATGCATTGGCCAGGAGTTGCTGTAAATAATCGTCTGAATTCTGAGTCTGATGGTACTTGTGCGAGGTTAGGCTTTCTGTGTATTTGTCTATGGGTAACAGCTCCTACTGAACAATGATGATGTATACGATTAGCACTCGTACATAGCTTGAGCCATGCGTTCACGCCTCTCGATATCATCCCCAGTTTCTTGGTCGTCTCTAGTTGCTGGAGAAACATCAATGATACTTCTGATCCAATCTCTTTCAAGATCGTTTCGTCTATAATCGTCTTTCCTGTTTTCGTAAAACATGATGGCTTCCACTTTGTATGATTTTCTAATACCCATGCAATATGATCTCTAGAAGTAGTGTTTAGTTCTTTCAGTCGTGTAAATGTAGCGCCAGCCACATAGCCTTGGGACCGATTATCTCGCTTAGGAGTAAATACTGATCCGCCAAAGTAATGGTATTTGTTTTGTAGTAGTTCTTCAGTTTGTCGAAGCTGCTCTTCGAGAGTTTGTGTAAGTTCCCATGCAGAGCGTTCATCAAAATACCATCCATGTTCTTCTTGTTTTTGTAGTATTTGTGCAGTTTGATGTTCTAAATTAATCCAGTCAGTCGTCAACAACTTCTGTAGATTTTTCATCAGTTGATTCTTCAGCCAATAGGGTGTTTAATTCTTTTACAGCACCTTGTATTTCAGTTAGTCTAGCTTGTGCTTGCTGAACTTTTGGTGCTAATTCATTGAATTCATTAGTGAGTGCTTCAATCTTTTCTTTAATAGTCATCAATCTTTTTATCGAAATGTTTTAGTAATTTTGTTGTAACGTTTACATCTTGGATGCAGTAATCTTCCATCTCTTGGCTCCAATCTTTCCAGTCAGTATGCTGGCTAAACTCTCCTTTGTATACCTTTAATCTATATCCCCATGATTCCAAACTATGCCTTCCATATAACTGTGATGGCATATATTGAAACTTCATGGACTTATCTATATCTAAGATGTTGGCATAAAAAATACGAGATAAAATAAGAGTATCCAGAATATCACCAGTGAAAGTAAACCAAGAAAATAGTTTGTTGATAACAGGAATATCGTAACCAATAATGTTATGGCCACATATTTGGCTTGCATCCTCCAACCTTTGGATTCCCCTAACCACTGGCTCCGTAATCCCTGTATCGTTGTACGATAATGTTTCTTCAGTTTCTGTATCATAAATTGCTAAGCAATGGATAGTATCTACTTGGTGCATTAAACCATTAGTTTCTAGATCGAATATCAGCATGGCTGCAGTTGTTTCGGTGGTAGTTTAAATGTAATGTTTGAATAAAACCTAGAAATAAGGCAACATAAATAATAGCCATAAAAGGGTGGTCCCATGATAATTTCATCTACCATTCCACTTATATGTTCTATCAACAAACTGTGCTTTCTTTACTGCTTCTGGTGTAGGTGGTTTAGGTCTATGAAGTGTTTGATTAGAAGTCTGTTGATGGATCGAATTCTTCCTCAATTTCATGTTCTGTAAATACGTTAGTGGATAGGTCGTAACTTATTCTGCAAGCGATGCCAGTTTCCCCAGAATATCTATTCTTGAGGACTCTAACAGTTGTACTATTTCCATTGCCATCGGCCTGTTGATCGCGTTCAAGTGCGATGACTGCATCAGATAATTGTGCAATCGCTTGAGATCCGCGCAACTGTCCAAGTGTAACTCTTGCTCCTTCTTCATGGTTATTGTCTCCATTAGGTCTCTTTAAATGTGATACTAGAAATAATGTAATACCAGTACGTTCTACTAATGAACGTAATCTAGTCATGGTGGTATCAATCATCCTTCTCTCATCTCCATCTAATCCAGACATTAGGATTGATAAGTGATCAAGAAAAATAACCTTAGTATTTAATCCAGAAGCTAGATATTCTATTCTATTATAGATTATATCTGGATCAAACGATCCAAATCCATCAAATAAGAATAAGTTCCACTTAGCAATGGTTTCATTGTAAGCTTCTTCTAAATCTTTTCTATCATGTTCTCCAATATGTAGTGGTTTCCCTATTCCTGCTGACATTAACCCAAGAGCTGTTCTTTTATTAGATTCCTCAAGTGCTACATATCCAACACGTTCACCAGTTTGAAGTAATGAAGTTGCAAGGTGCCGACAGAAGCTAGATTTACCAATACCACTGCCTGCAGTGATTGTAGTAAGTTCTCCATACCTAATACCATGTAGTTTATTCTGTAATCCATCAAATGGATATGAATGATCGTGTGGTTTATTAGGTGTAGTGACTAATTCTAGAAGTGATTTACCATCTACAATACCGTCCGGTCTATAAGGTTTAGCATCATATATTGCTCTTCTAACAGCTTCTCTATCTTCCTTCTGTAAGGCATCAGAAGCGTCCTTATAGGCATTTAGTAGTGCGACCTTCGTCTTACCTGGTGGGAGCACCTGAGCAGCGTCTGACGCCGCCTTACGGCCAGCTGTGTCATTGTCGAAGAACAAGACGATCTCTTCATAGCCTTGTAACCATTCCAAGTTCTTTTGTATAGATTTCTTCGCCCCAGCGGCACCGGTTGGTAGTGAAACCATAGGCCAGCCGGGAAAGACTTCACTGCAGCTCGCCGCATCCAATTCGCCTTCCGTAATAACAACTCTTCTCCCAGAATTGGGGAAAAGATGTTGCCCAAAGAAAGAACCATCTGTATCTCCTTCGTAAGTAAATAATTTGTTTGGTTTTCTAATCTTCACTCCAATAGGAATACCATCCTTGGAGTGATAATGGAATCTAAGATTATTTCCTTCCCTGAATATCTTGTATTTATTACAAGTAGCTTCAGAGATATTTCTTTTACTTAGCTTTTCAGCTGATCCTATATAATTGGACATTTGTGTCCTGTTTGATTGTGGACTAATTTCATGCCCTGATTCCCTATGATTACATGAGAAACAATATGTATGGCCATCAGAATACAAGGAATTGGCATCAGATGAACCGCAATTAGGGCATTCAAAATGGTGTAAGAATTCACTCTCTTGATGTTCTATATTCAATTAAATCAACCATTCAATTGGAATCGTGGCATAAGAACACCAAGGTATTCCTTTGTCCTCACACCATTTAGCGTATGTTGTTTTACTTTTTTTAGATATTCTATTGTAAGGGTTTTGAAATACCATACGGATATCAACAGTAGGATTCTGATCTTTTATTGCTTTGACCTTCCTCCTATCTGCTGAATCCCAATAACCCTTAGCTTCTAATATTATTCCATTAGGTAGTATAAAGTCTGGTGTATATATGTGTTGAATCTCATATGATAATTTATGCGTTTCATATTCATAACTAACACCAAGCTCTTTTAGAAGATCGGCAATCCTTTCTTCTAGCTTGGATCTAAACTTCATTAGAATTCAAATTCCTCATCTTCTACTGATGCTGGTGTACCTGGTGAATCACTTACATTAGGTTCAGCTACCTTAAATCCTTTAGTTGAACCAAACATACTACTAACTTCTTCTGCAGACATATCACCTGCATCAATACCAGCATCACTACAAAGTGAAACTAACTGAGCACCTACTAGTTTAAGAGTTGTTCCATATGAATTATCAGGCATTGTATATGGTTTCTGATAAAAGCCTAGTTTCATCTGTGAACCACTATAAATAGGAGTCCTTGTATCAGTAACAGGTGAACCTTCAGTATCTACAATAGGTGGTTTTGTTTCTTCTTTCCAAGTAAATTTAACTTTAAACCTACCTGTTGATACTTCTTCCCATGGCTCATTCTTAAGGTTTGCTCTACGTGGATTCTTGAGTTTAGATTTTGCCCACTCAAGAGCTTTAACTCTTTCTTCTTCTAGTTCATCAATCAATTCTTGATCAAGAACTGCTGATAGACAGTAACCATACTGAGAAGGTTTCAATACTGCTTGAAAACCTTCAAGTACTACAGGTGTTTTAGTTTTGTGGATTGTACGTGGCATAATTAACAAAAGAAATAGGTGGATTCAATGACTCTCTCTGGATCGAGATCGCCAATGATTGGTGGTTCAGATTCTGCTTGTATTTGTTCAGCAAAATCTCTTAAATAATCGTGTTCAGCAAATAGATGCATATATGTTTCCCGTACCACAGTGGATAGGATATCCATATCAGTTGCTCTACATAAAACTGAATCATGGATTAACGCTATAGGAGCGTTGAATCTAGTAGCTGCTATATGTAATAGTGAAGCATCTAAGGAGTGTATTAGATTAGGTGCAGTAGCATTTTGATGGTGCTTCTTATCAACCTCATCTGAATCAACAGTTGATACTGTTAAATTAACAACTCCTAGTACATGTAATTGTATTCTCTCGGTTTCCTTCTTATTAAGTTTCTGTATAACATTAAATCCAGAAGGAGTTGTCCATGATAACTTTGTATATCCTCTCTCAATAGCATTCTTTACTTCTGATTCTATCCATTTCATAACTGCCATAGGACCAGGAACAACCTCATCCATAGCTTCTCTAACTGCTTTAACAGTTTTAGTTAAATCTTCTTTTTCAACTTCTACTCCTTTCTCTTTTAAAGCTTCTCTTATATAAGATCTATTAGAAAAAGGTTTAGCATTATATGGTATTGTCATGACAGTCCTTTTAGTCACCTTCCTGTCCATGTAATCAGTTATATTTCCGGGTACGTTGGGTTTGGCAACATCGGCGATAACTTTATAGGCGTCTTTAGGTCTATCTCCTGGCAATACATTAACGAGTTCTGCCGTAGTTCTATCTCTTGCAAGTCCTGCCAATATTTGTAATCCTGAACAGGTTGCGTCAGTTGCAACAGGCAAATTAGTGTAGTTTCTATCACGTTCTATACAACAATGGTAATATTCATCACATGCAGCTAAGAACTGCCAAGGTTCATCTGCTACCTCCCACTCACTAATATTCCCTATTGGATCAACAGCTACTTTAATTATCAGATCCTGATTGTGGATAACCCAATCTAATCTATCATTTATGGTATCTTTATCTAAACCATATGTTGTAGCTACTTGAAAAGCCAGCCAATCTGTTGCACCTGATTCTGGTGTAATTGCCGCCTTATCGTAGAACTTAAGTAGTGACTTTCCAAAGTCAGTATCTTGTGGTGTTAGGAATGCAGGTATTGGGTATGCTCTACCTCTATAATCAAAAGACCATGGTAGAAAGAACTTATCTCTATCTTTAAATTTAGTTATAGCATTCATTGTCATCCTTGTCCTACAAGAACGTCTGAATACAGCTTGTTGTTTATTTAAAACTTCTGCTGCCTCTCGTCTATAACTTTTCCTGCTATCATAGTTGTCAGCAATATCAATAGGCTTAGGTGGTAGTGGATACTCAGTAATAGGGATGAACTTACCTACACTGATACCTCTCTCATACAGGATCTCAGCAACCTCAACAGTAAAGCTATTCAGCATGTATGGAACACGCTGTATGGTGTTCAAAAACTGTAGTGGTGTTTCTCCCTGTATACATGACTGATCTCCACGCCTAACCATTTCATGACCTTTCATCACTGCATTTAGCAGGTATCCTCCACGGTGTTCATTACTCCAGTCATTAGGTGGAACTAGCATTGGCCATGCTAAAGGGGCAAATAACTCAGCATTAGACATAACCTCATCTTTTATTTGTAAAAACTCAGCAGTAGGTACAATTAATGTGCTCTTCTTCCTACTATTTTGTATGGTTAGTTTCTCAAACCATTGAGTAGATTCAATAACACAATTAAGTAACCATCCACCTATCCTTACTCTTAATGCTCTTCCCCATGAATCCCATTGTTTAACATTATATCTCTTCATTAGAGTCTTGATAACAACAACTCTTTGTTTAGTACCACAAGAATTGTGCCAATAGTTTTCTTTTAAAACATGCAACAATCCTGGTGCTTCATTCTCATAATGTCTTAGCTGACATTCATCTTCAATTCCCTGACCAATTGAATCACATACGTTAGTGATCAGGTTATTACCTTCTTTATAGCTGAATACTTTATCTATAGTAAGTTTGCAGCTTATACCTGCTGCTGCTAATGGTTCTAAACCACTTAGATATTTATATATCTCCTTGCAAGCAACTCCATTCTTTCCTTTCTTTATATAATTAAATCTCTCCTCTATTCTATTGGATACATTAGGTAACATGCTATTAATAGTAGCCACACCATATATAGAAGCACTGGCATAATCCTTCTCCTCTACTTTAATTGTGTTGTCTCTTAATTGTTTTAGTCCTTCTCTTATTGCTGATCGTTCAAACTCAAATTGCTCTTCTATTAATGGGTCATTAGTCAATAAGAATACCTCGCTAGAACCAGTGATTAGAACTATCCCTTAGTGGATAGGTGACTATAACTGGCAGGCCAGCCATTACTAGCTGACCTGTCCATGTATGTATTGTTTTGCTATTTAGAACCTGAAACTAGCGCGTCTACCAATTCCGCCACATCCGCGAAGGGATTCCAGCGATGAGACTCAGTGAGAATCTCTACGTGTGAATCGGATTAACCATAACACACTACACCAGTAGTCGCGCTTAGATATTATCCATTGCCTCATCTAGCGCTTTATCTGTAGTCTTAGCATAACGTAACGTTGTCTCAATTCTCTTATGTCCAAGTAAGGTCATAAGTGTTCTGATAGGTGTACCAGCTTCAGCTTGCCACGTAGCAAAACTATGTCTTAAAGTATGAAATACATAATCCTCATCCTTACCTAATGCCTTATTCACCTTCTTAAATGCTCTTAATAGTTGATCCTTATCTCTCCATTCATCACCAAATATCCTCAAACTATCGCGGTTTGATTGTGAACATCTATTAGACAATATACCTCTTATCATATTATGTATTGGTATAGCTCTATAATTACTAGCTTTAGTAGTTACAGGTTGCTCACCACCTACAAGTATACGATTAGAGTAAAAGTCAATGTCTTTCTTTCTTAGTTTCAATATCTCACTTTGCCTCATACCTGTGTATGCTGCAGCGGCTATGATTTCAGCTAAATCTTCACGTTGGAATACCTCAGTGGATAGAGTGATTAAACCTTCTACCTCATCCTTGGTATAAAACTTAACCCTATGTTCATTCTCTTTCCTTCTCCTAAACTTAGGTGCAGTCTCTATCACTTCTTCAAAAGCTAAATGATTTAACACTGTAGAGATTGCAGATACAACTCTGTTAATCGTTGCATCTGATTTTCCTTCATCCTCAAGCTCGATGCACACCTGAGAGACAATTGGTTGTGTGATCTTCTTAATTGGGAATGAACTACCACGTAATCGTGTGAAATGATTCGTGTTGAATCGTGCTGTTTTAGCACCATTTCCATGCCTCCATGAATGGCGTGTGTTGAATGTGTAATCCACGGCTTGCTGCCATGTTTTGATTTCAGTCATAGAGAATACTCTCAATTTCTTTGGAGATAGATAGTCCCTTGGGAGTGAGTTTTAGTAATAATCTTCTACGATTAGAAGGATCTCTATCACAATTGATTAAACCTAAACCAGGTTTCTTTAACCTATGTTTATCAGATAACCAATTAACATTCCTACTACCACTAGCAGTAGTAAACATTAAATCCTCTTCTAATGCTTGCTTATGACAAGGATTGTGTGAACACACATAAAGAAATGTTGCCATTAATTGGGCAGGTAGTTCCCTATCGTGTTGTCGTAGAAGATTGATCACTCTTAACATCCTCTCCATAGAGACATTGGTTAATGCTCTTTTGAGTGGATCCATGTTTCCTTTGGAGTGGATACGACAATTCTAGACGAATTATACCGAAGTGGATCGTTAATGTATGTCTTGATACGAAAATATCTAAAAGACGTGTTTTATCTATGCCGATAAACAGCCAATCATCTATGTAGAGTAGTGTCATGCAGCCTGATTGTGGATTTAAGGACTATATAAGGATGATCTCTTAAGAGTAAAGAGAGAAATTTAATCTGAAGGATAATCAAATGGTGCAGAAGGATCTGTATCTATTGGATTTCCACAACTCATGTAACGTTTGTCAACTTCATTCATGTAAGTATTGAAATAAAGTATTGCAGCTTTAACCATATACTCTTGTGCAGTAATGTCATGATTAGCACAGAACATCCTTATGTTCTTGTGACAAGCTTCCTTGAACTTTGTAGAAATTTGCTTCAAAGGTCTTAAACCAAAGTCAAATTATATTACATAGATAGAGTATTGCCAGGGACAATTCGTCACATATTGGATCACCTTCACTAAGAAATGTTGAGTATTCCTCAGCATCTAACCTATCGATCTCATTCATTGTTAATTCCATTACTCTTTACTTGTAAAAATTTGTACGGATTCACGATCTACTAGTGTAATGTCGTGTTCATTTTGTTCAAATAGATTCTTTAATTTAGTAGCTGCATTCTTTGGTTTGGAATAAATAAATTCAGCAACAGTTCCACTTTCTCTGTGCTCTGTTCTAATAATACAATGCACAGAAGAAGGTAATTCCCAACCTCCTACTTTCCAGTCCATGAATTCTTCAAATGTTGGACACGGTAGATGATCTTCTGGTAATTCCTTCCAATCTTTCCAGTTATTAGGAAAATACTTACTCATTGCTTTCTTACATCTAGTAGGTCTTTGTTAAAACGTTTAGCTAATTCTTGTCCTTTCCATGCAGCAACCTCTTCATCCTTAGCTAATACATAACGAATATAACCATCTGTCATCTCTACCTCATAAACATCTCTGCGACCATGCTTTTCGCGCTTTGATTGTGGACTGTTGCTCATTAGTTAACTCCTCTTTGTTTAATTAATTGTCTTTATATTCAATGATGATTCTCTTACGTTCCATACCATTACTATCAAGTATGGTTTGATAAAATAATTCACCCTCTAAATAGTTGGCTATGTTATTAAGTTGACTGCCAAATATATGAATAGCATGTTTCTTAGGTATGCTATTCTTTTCTAATCGTAGTCTATGACCTTGTTCTTTTGAACTTTCATTTACAGCCTTGATCTCATCTTCGGTCATGTAACCTCAGATTTATAAGTAAATGCATTCTCAATAGTATTCTTTGTATCCTTAAGCACACCTTTTACTTCATTCCAATCAATCATCATTATATATTCATATGCAATTATTGATAGTACAATACTATTTACTAATATAAACCTTGATGAATCATACACTAGCTCAATTAATATAGCTAATGTATTTAATGTATAGAGTAGAAAGTAATTCATAATTAAAAAAAGCAAAGAACAAAAGGAGATTAAAGAATCTCCAAGGAAAGCAACACATAGGATGCTTAAGTTGGAGAATCAACAAGGATAGATATCAATAGCAGCATTAGGGTATTGATTCCAATAAAGCTCAATGTAATCATTAGCTTCTTGATAAGAATCACAGTACTTTAATACTTTCAAACCACCGTCCTCGGTGAGCATTGATATG
Source organism: Chloroflexota bacterium (assembly GCA_002718395.1). Classification (GTDB taxonomy): domain Bacteria; phylum Chloroflexota; class Dehalococcoidia; order UBA2979; family UBA2979. The sequence continues at coordinate 12,531 of PBEG01000020.1, forward strand.
TTATACATACTCAATCCTCCTCTGGATAGTTCATAGCAAACGACTTGAAGTCATCTACTAATTGATGATACTGATTCGCAGTTAATCCTGCTAGTTCATATACCTCTTCACGCTTTGTGAAGTCATTTAATGCACGAACAATGATCATGCATTCTTCAGCACTCTCAAACTTAAACTTTCGTTCAGGCTTGGATTCACGCTTGGACATTGTTAGCCTCCCAGGCTGATTGTGGATTTAATGTATAAAGTAAGGGAGTGAATCCCTAAGGAAAGCATCACATATACAGTAGTGTATAGGATGCTTAATTTAGAGAATCAAAAGTTGTTATTGAAGAAGTAAAAGTCACCGTCAAATTCAATGACGCTCATGTCAAATCTCAATGCATAATCAAATGTTGCTGTCCAATCAACAACAACATCATCGTATGTATTGTTACACATTACATCAGTAAACCAGTACTCAGCAAACTCTGCTTTTGCACCATCTGGTGTGTACTGTGTATCAGTAACATACATGAATGCATCTTCTAATTGATCACGTTGAGTGATGCCGTAGTCATCAAGCTCACCCATAAAGTTAAGGGTTTGCTCATGTGTCCACTTCTCACCGAACATATCAGTGATTTGATCATAAAGATCCTGATCATCAGACGTCATATCGTCATACTCTTGAACGAGTACTTCATCATTCATAACCATAGTCATTGTAACAAATAGGCTACTCTCAGTGAGTAGCAATGGAGTTAATCAGACTTGAACTGATAACTAACAAGGTGCGATCTTGTTGCTTTACATTAAGCTATAACCCCAGCGGTTCATACGGGAATTGAACCCGTGTTCCTAGCGTGACAAGCTAGTGTGTTCACCACTACACTAATGAACCAATAAGCTAGGCATTACACCTAGCATGTATACCTTAGTGCATACTTACACTACGCCTTCACATACACTCTTAGATGCATAAGCTAACAAGTTCTTGTTAACCCAGAATCCAAGGCTAAGTGCATCATTCATCATGAGATGGGTGATAGCACGTCGTGATACGTTAGTGTACTTGTAACGAGTGTCATCACTGAAGATGACAACAACTGTACCTCTGAAAGGATTACACTCAACACGCTTTACAGCTGTTGATGTACGAAATGGTGCATCATATGCATCATGATCGAAGAGAACATTAAGTGCTTTAGTAAGCATGACAATAAAAGAATAAAGGACAATTGTGAGTCCTTGATTGGACTCAATACCCTTGTATGCAAGTCGAAGCATAACCACAGCGGGCTGTGCAAGGGTGAGCATGATCAAATCAAGCGTGTGCTTCCGCTTTGAGCGATGATCGCCGCTCATCTACCACATCCTCCCAGTCAATGACCCATGCTGGTTGTCGATACCTAGTGGTTAATTCCACTACCGATGTGCTTATTCAGTTGTCAAGGTTCAAAGTTTGTTTGCTGTTTCGTAGAACAGCGAGAGCTTATTAAATTGGGTGAGGTTTGACTCTCATCTCTTCTGGTTGAAGTTTCGAGACTCTCCTCACCCTTAACAGGGAGAGTCGAGATACTCTCAACATTCAAAGAAGAGTATGGATCTAGCATACCGTAGTGGATAGGTTGCTGTTGGTATCATGCTGTACCATATTCGGTGAGTTGGCAGTGGTAGCAGTGGTTATTAGCTCTGCTTATGGAATGATTAGTGCTGCTTATCATCTGAGATCCATTGGTATCACTGGCTTCTTGGGCAGGATCGCAGACAGATGCGTGAGATTGAGAAAGTAATATCTCAATACAACGATACTGTTATACGAAGAAGAGGTAAGGTATCGCGCCTAGATTGGGCGTCTAGCGCGGGTTCGCGAGGGGGCATGGGGGTCATTTGCGGCCACCCTATTACGATAATAGGCTTGAGAAATTTATGTCATATCTTTTCGCTCTTCTTCTATTGCTTTCATTAAAG
>PBEG01000021.1 GCA_002718395.1 Chloroflexota bacterium
CCAACCACATATGATATTCCATTTACTGAGACAATACTTGTTGAAAAGCCAAATCCAGGTCATCCATATGGCGTCAAAGGAGTTGGTGAAGTGCCAATTACTCCACCATTAGCTGCGATTGCTAATGCAATTTATGATGCAGTTGGTGTAAGACCACGTGAACTACCCGCAACTCCAAAGAGAGTACATAAATTAATTAAAGAAAAATAAACTGATTATTTATAAGTCAAATTTAACGTTACTAAGACACTGCATTGCAGCACCATGACAAATTGCATCACGCTCTTCTTCAGTAAAGTCAATATTGTATTTCTTGCCCCATTCAGGTAAGTTTTTAAAAATATCAACCCATCTTTCAGTTTGTCCTCTTGCTTTACTGCCAACACCAGCTTGAGGTAAATCTGTACCCCAAACAATTCGCTCCGCACCCATTGTATTGATAAAAATTCGAACAACTTTGAGTAATTCAGGAATATTCTCATCAGTGACTGCACCAAGTGCTTGCCAATCACATAAATCAAGCCAAATGTTCTTTTTGCCTCGTGCTGCTTGTAAACCTCTCCAATATGCTTCTGTTTCAAACGGAGCTTGAAGATTAGTATGACCCATCATAATCCTTAAATCTGGCAACTCTCTTGCAACAAGCTCAACCCATTCTGGCCAAGCCCATACATTACCACCGGTGTGAATAAGTACGGGTACATCTAGTTCAATAGCTTTTTTATACATAGGAAAGCATCTCTCGTCATTAGCCTGATATCCATTTGGAGGGTAGACCTTTAGTCCAACTGCTCCTCGCTCTTTAACAGCCCTTTCAAAGATTGCAGTAGCTCTCGGTCGTCTTGGATCTACTCCACAAAACCATGAGAGTTTCTTTGATTTATCAGATACTTCTCCTGTTAGACGATCAAATTCTTCATATTCAAGTTGGTTATCTTCTTCAGGACCGTAAGCCATGCCCCAATCAAGTGCTAAAATAACAGAATGGTCAATGCCATAGTGTTCCATTTCATCAATTGCAATCTGGCCAGTAGCATCCATAGTTGGTGATTGCGCAATTCTCTCTAATACTTGTTCAGTAGTTCTTCCTGTCTTTTTGGCCAATCCTTCTGCATTATTTCTAAGATGGCTTGGAGGAAACCATTCAAACCCCCAAAGATGTCTATGTACGTCAATTAATTTAACCATTATGTAATCCTTACTATTATTTAACTAAAATTAAAATTTGATATTACTATAAGCAGCTTCAGCTCCTTTAAAGCAAATACCATCACGTTCTTCCTCGGTAAAGTGTATGTCATATTTCTTACCCCATTCAGGTAAGTTTTTAAATATGTCAGTCCATGTTTCTGTTTGTGCTCGAGCCCTACTTCCCACACCTGCTTGAGGAAGATCGGTACCCCAAAGAATTCGTTCAGGTCCTTTTGTATTTAAAAATATCCTTATGACTTTCAGTAATTCAGGAATATTTTCTTCTTTGACAGCACCAAGTGCTTGCCAATCACATAGATCCAACCAAATATTATTATGTCTTGCTCCAGCTTGTAATCCCTGCCAGTATGCTTTGGTTTCAAAAGGAGCTTGAAGATTTGTGTGCCCCATAATAATTCTTAGATCAGGAAATTGCCTTGCAACGAGTTCAACCCACTCTGGCCAAGCCCAAATATTTCCACCAGTGTGAATTAATACAGGCACATCTAATTCAGCTGCTTTAGCATACATCGGTAAACATCGCTCATCATTAGCTTGATATCCATTTGGAGGATACATTTTTAATCCTACTGCACCCCACTCTTTCACAGCCTGCTCAAATAATGCAACTGCTTTGGGTCGCCTTGGATCATAACTAGCCATTGCATACAATTTTCCAGGATACTGCTTGCATACTTCTTGTGCTAATCTATTAAATTCTTCTGCAGGCAATTGATTGTCTTCATCAGGACCATACGCTAAGCCCCAATCTAATACTTGAATAATAGAAACATCAATGCCATAATGATCCATTTCCTCAATCGCAACCTTACCAGTAGCATCCATAGTTGGTGATTGCTTTATTCTTTCTAGTACTTGTTCTACTGTCCTTCCAGTTTTTTTAGCAATAGGCTCAGCAGAAAACTTAGGAAGATGACTTGGAGGAAACCAATCATATCCCCATAAATGTCTATGTATATCAATTATGCGACTCATACTATACTCCTAATCATTTTTACAAATAAATAAATTAATAAGGCTTAAAATCATTGTCAGTTTTAACTGCTTTCTTATAATCAGATTGTCTTTTTTCAACAAAAGCTTCCATGCCTTCAAGCATATCATCATCTGATTTAACCTTTTCGATCATCTTCATTTGATTTGCTTTTCTAGTTTCATAATAATTTTCATAACGTAAATTACCACTTTTTCTTTGCAATTCAATTGAACCTTGCTTCAGCCTTTGTATAGAATCTGGTCCCATTAACGCAGTTGCTTTTGCTAAATCAATTGCTTTCTCTAAAATTTGATCTTTAGGGAGAACATAATTTGCAAAGCCATGATCTAGGCATTCTTGTGCATTTATCCTTCGATCAGTCATCGTTAATTCTCTTGCAATCATTGGTGGTAAAAAAGTATTCATTGAGTTCATACCGCCCACATTGATCTTTGCATGTAAATCTGCAATATATGTGTCGTCAGCCATAACAATCATGTCGCACATGATTGCAATTTCCAAGCCTCCACCAACAGCAGCACCATTGACAGCACCGATAAGGGGTTTCCATACATCATAATGATTACATTGAGTGGCAAACATGACGTGATTTGGATCATCAATTGGCCTTAAAGCATTTGATTCTTTCTCGCTATATGTTCCAACAAATTCTTTGATATCACGACCTGCACAAAAGAATCTACCATTTGCTGTAATTACAGCTGCTTTAATTTCATCATTATTGTTCACTTCATCAAAGCAAGCCACAACATCCCTATGCATTGCAGTATTCAAAGAATTAGCTGCTTCAGGACGGTTCATTGTAATAACTGCAATATCATCAACTCTTTCAAAAGTAGCTGCCTCTAAATTATTTAAATCTAGATTTAACTCTTTTGTTATATCTTTACCAAATTGCATAGCAAACCCCTATCAATTAAAATACTAAAAACTTTAGAGAACCTTATTCACTGCTCTTAACAGGACGTTCGTATTCAGAATCTCTTTTTTCAACAAAAGCCTTCATGCCTTCCATTCGATCATGATCGCCAGCTGTTTCTGCCATTTGGGCACGAACAATTTTACGTCTTTCTTCATAGAATTCTTCACCATGAATGTTGCCGCTTGCTAATTGTACATCAATAGAACCCTGCTTCAATCTTTGAATAGAATCTGGCCCCATTGCTGCAGTTGCTTGTGCAACTTCAATAGCTTTGTCTAAAACCTGATCTTTTGGAAGAACATAGTTTGCAAATCCCCAGCGCAAACATTCTTCAGCTGTCAGTCTTCGATCAGTCATTGTTAATTCTCTTGCTATATTTGGAGGAAGAAAAGTGTTCATTGATATCATGCCACCAACATTAATTTTAGCGTGTAAGTCTGCAATATATGCATCATCTGCCATAACAATAACATCACACATTATAGCAACTTCTAATCCACCACCTACAGCAGAGCCTTGCAATGCACCTATAAGAGGTTTCTTAACGTGCCAGTGATTTGCTAGCCTTCCAAACATATCATTGTCTGGATCATCAATTGGTCGTAATTCCTGTGCTTCGCCTTCACCGTATGTTCCAACAAATTCTTTGATATCACGTCCTGCACAGAAAAATCTGCCTGAACCAACAACAACAGCTGCTTTTATTTCATCATTGTTATTAATTTCTTCCCAACAAGCACCAACATCTCTATGAATTGCTGTGTTCAATGAATTTAATGCTTCTGGACGATTAAGTGTGACAATAGCAACATTGTCTCGTATTTCAAAAATAGCTGATTCGAGGTTATTCAAATCTACGCCATAAGTTGCGTTATCATTATATTTACCCATTATAAACTCCTTTTTTAATATTATTTATCAAGGTTACATTAAAAAATGCCGCGATTAATATTATAACCGCTTACCTTGCAATTTTACAAGATATAATTGAATCTATAGTTTCAATGCGATCATTAAAATCAGTTATGCCAGCAGATGCAACAACAACATGGTCCACGATTCCTTCATAGCGTTTTTTTAACTCTTCTGCTACTTCATCAATTGGGCCAGTAATAGCAATTCTATCAATAACTTCTGTGCCAATTAATGCGGAGGCTCTGTCCATGTCACGATCTACTAAACATGCCTGCCTAATGTCTTCATAACGATCACCAATTCCATAATATTGCAATATTCCTTGATAACTCTTAGTTGAAAGATAATTTGCTATTGTCTGCCCTGCCAAACGCCTAGCTTCATCTTTATCTTTATGAACAACAGTAGTCGCCCAAGATGCTAGTTCAAATGGAGTATTTATATCACCATTTTTTCTTCCGATATCAATATTTGGTTGCACGACATCTCTGATATAATCAGCTCCAAAAACTGGATGGCCGCATAATCCATCTGCTACTTCTCCTGCAAATTGTTGCATTTTTTCATTAACAGCAGCAACCCAAATAGGAATATTGAATTCTTTAGTCTGTTTATTATTTGGATTTTGAATGTGCTGAGCTTTAACTGCTTTAATTCCTTTAATTTTATAAAATTCATCATCCCAACTAAATAAAGACCCGTCATGTGCACAATCCCAAAAATTTCTGACTATTCCTATTACAGAACGAAGTTGAGATATCGGCTTATTGATTTCAATGCCATATTGATACAAATTTTGTCTCTTTGTACCTGTACCAAAACCTAAAATTGTATTTGTATTAGACATCGCATTCATTGTCATAAAAGCTGATGCAATTGTTACAGGATTTCTCAAAAATGCTCTCAGAATACCAGAGCCTACTCTTATATCTGGCGCAGATTTCACCATTGATGTCATATGAATTGAGCCATCGCTGCCAGGATTATCATCAGACCATGCTGAATTAAATCCCTCATCTTGTGCCTTTTTTGCGTATTCGCCCTTTAATTCAGCACCAGGAATACCTGCTAATGTTATACCATATTTCATTTTGACTCCTTTTATTCTTTCCTTAAAATCCTAACACAATACTATTGAATCATTAATTCATATGAAAATAAAATAACTCATAATTTATTTATTTGGCCGAAAACCTAATTCCGCCCCTTTTAATGGTGAATCACCAATAATTCCAGCATCATTGTATTCTTGAATAGTATTTTCATCCATTTCTAAAATATCTTTAAAAACATAGTGATTATGTTCACCAAATCTAGCTGCTTGTTGATCAATTGCAGGTCTATTTCCATTGATAGTCCATGGCGCACTATACACTGGATAGCTACCTAAATCTTCTCTAAATTGCCAAGAAATAAAATTTCTTGAAGCCATTGATCCTTCAGAATCAAAATCCCGTCCTCGTAAAATTCTTTGACAAGGTACTCCTTTAGATTGTAAAACTTTTTCGATAATTCGAGGAGCTATTGATTGGCATAAGTCCCTAAGCTCAATATCAATTTGCTCCGGTTTAGAAATTAAATCTTTATCTAATTCAACTGGTTGTGCAGCTGAAAGAGTACCACTATAGTTTGAAATTTCCATACCAGATTTCAGTAAAGCAATTCCATCAAGTAAACCTTTTCTTTGGGCATCAGACAAGCAACAAATAGCTATCCAGCAATCTTGTTCTACAGTTTGAAAAATATTATAGGGGAAGAATTTTTCTTCATGCATGCAGTCTGCTCCACTACCTACATTTTTAAATTCATTCAATTGTGATTCAACTAAAACTTCTTGTGCATATGTAATGCATGTTTCTACGCAGGAAATATCGACGTGCATTGCTGATTGTTTTTTGTTTATTTGATGCAATAAAAGTCCCTGAACAACATGGAATGCTGTTGAAGTGCCATTTACCGGATCGCCATAAGCACTCAAAGGAATAGATTCTTCATCTTTATAACCTGTACCTACAAACAAACCAGCAAATGCAGCTTGTCCATCACCAAACAATCTCCAGTCACTTCTAGGACCAGTTTCACCATATCCAGAAAGTGTCGCAAAGATTATATTAGGATTAATTTTCTTCAGTATATCAAGATTGAGATTATATTTTTTTCTTGTGTCAAACGACATATTTGTCAAAACAACATCACTTTTTTTTACCAAATCAGTCATTATAGCCATACCTTCATTTGTAGAAAGTTCTATCCCGGCCGATAACTTATTACGTGCTAAGCCAAGCCACATAATATATCTGTCCCAAGGTTTTTCTCCTGGTGTATAATGTGGATATGATGAACTACCCTCAGGTGGAGTTGTCCATCCACGCAACATATCCATCCATTCAATTCCTTCAATTTTAATTACTTCGGCACCTAAATCACCCAATAAGGTTGCTCCTTTTGGTGCAGCCCAGGTATTAGTTAAATCTAAAACTCTAATCCCTCTCAATGGTTTAGTAGTGATTGAATCTGCAATATTATCTGTTGTAAAATTCACTTGCTTTAAATTATATGTTTCAATGTATTCATTAAAATTTATAAACTCTTTTCCTGCAACATTCCTCTTTACAGGCAGATCTTCATTTGTTGAAAACCTACCTACACCAACTGGATAATTTATAATTTTTTTGCCTATGGCAATCTCTTCAAATGCATTTCTGTCAATAAGCTGTGGATCCGATAGAACTTCTTCAGGTAATCGAGTAACAGATATTGGCATTCCTGATTCTTGCCCTAACTCAACAATCTCCATTGCAGTTTTTGAAAAAAACCATGGGACCAACAAAGCTTCAAGATCATCCATATTTTGTGCACGATTAAAACGTGCCATAAATCGCTCATCACGCTCTAAGTCTTCTCTACCAATCATACGTGCAACACGTGGCCATTCTCTATCATGAAATAACATATTTACTATTTTGCCATCTGCAGTCTGAAACCCAGAAGATTGCGCAGTTGAAGAAGCATTCAATACTTGCATTAACTCTACTTGATTAAAATGCCAGTTTGATGATCCTAATTCAGAATGCATATACATAGACTCTTGTATAGAAATATCAATTAAAGAACCAATATTTTTATTTTCATTATAATTGTTGAATATATATGCTGAACTTACCAAAGCGGCATGCCAAGCTGCAGAAATATAAGCTTGCGGACCTTTCATCGGTAATGGAGAACGTCCTTTCTCACCTATTCTGGTCATAAAAGGGCCGCTAGCTTGTGCAGTCAGTTCAGATGCTGGCACGTCAACGTGTGAGCCATAAATTCCATAAGGAGTTATACTACACCAATGCGCACGATTGTTATTACGAGAATATCGTTGCCTTAAATCAATCCCTTTTTCAAGCCAAAAACTTGGTAAATGATCGTCTATGATTATGTCAGCAAAATCAATTAATTGATCAATAAATTCTGCATTTAATTCACTAGTGTTTAAATAATCTTTGCCGAAACTTAAGCATTCTTCTAGCTCTGAAAGTCGTTCCCATTCATTAAGATTAAGATTGCCAGAATTGACCTTAAGGACCTGAGCACCCATGCGTTTTAATATCAAGCATGCTTGAGCAGATGCAATAGTGCTACCTAACTCAATCACAATATAAGTCTTGTTGTTTATTTTGCCTTCCATTCAGGTTTCCTTTTTTCAACAAACGAACGAGGACCTTCACTATAATCTTCAGTATCCTTTAAAGCATGGCCAAGATCATGGCCATAATTACTTCCTTCAGAAATCCCGATTCCTTTTTCTCGTAAATTCCAAGCTCCTTCTAGGAATGCTCTAGTTGCAAGTGGAGAAACTTGTAGTACCTTATTTGCAATATCTTTAGCGCGGTTTTGTAGTTCTTCCTTAGGAACAATCTCTGATATCGCTCCTAGTTGATGCATTCGTTCTGCATCAACTCTTTCACCAGTTGTACCTAGTAATGCCATTCTTAAACCAATATTCCAAGGCAATCCTCCATTGGCTAAGCCATAAATCTCACTTGCAGGAACTTGACCGACTGACAAATGTGGTTCTAAAAATTTAACATGATCAGCTGCAATAACAATATGCGATTCCCACATAAAAATTAATCCGCCACCTGCAGTTAAACCATTTAGCGCAAGAATAATCGGTTTAAAAAACTTAAATTGCCAAGGTAGACCAAAAATTCTTCGTTGTCCAAGTCTGCCTTCAGATCCACTTGCCGCTTCACGCATATCAGCGCCCGTACAAAAATGTCTATCACCTGCACCGGTCAATATAACTGCCCATACACTATCGTCATCACGAGCACCCTGCCAAAAATCAGCTAACTCTGCATGCATCTGAGCATTTAAAGCATTTCCATTTTCAGGCCTATTGAGTGTTACCGTCGCAATTTTATCTTCTAATTCAACGCTTATTGCTTCATAAGGCTCATTAGATTCATAGGAACTTAGATTTTTTTTACTCATAATTTTCTCCCTAAACGAAAAAAATACCTATGAAATTTGCATTCTAACAAAGGTTCATAGGTATTAATTTTTTTCAAATAATTAATTTATAGGTACTGACGTTGGTCAATAACATCACGCAATCTGTCCCCTAATGTGTTAATGGACCAAACCATCATAGATATGGCAGCACCTGGTATCATAGCCAGCCAATATGCCCTATGTAAATATTGCCTGCCTTCGGCCAGCATACCTCCCCAAGAAGCAGTTGGAGGAGGAATACCTACACCCAAAAAACTTAATGAAGCTTCAATAATGATTAAAATCGCACAAGAAAATGACCATAGAACTAATAATGGAGAAAATAAGTGTGGCAGCACATGCCTAAATACAATTCTACCTGGAGTAGCACCGATTGAACGTGCTGCTTCAACAAACTCCCTATTTTTCAAAGATAAAGTCAATCCTTCTGAAATTCTAGCATAAGGGCCCCAAAACCATAGAGAGAAAAGTATTAATAGAATGTGTAAGCCGGGACCAAAAACAGCTGCAACAGTTAGCGCCATCAAAAGTAAAGGTAATGCTATTTGTAAATCAGCCCATCTCATAATTGTCGCACCAACAATGCCACGCTTCCATCCCGCAATCATTCCCAAGACAACACCGATACTCAGCGCACCTGTAGCACCAGTAAATCCTAATAGTATAGACGTTCTTCCGCCCATCAATGTCCTTGTAAATATATCTCGACCTACAGTATCTGTCCCTAGGACATGTACCGAGTTAAACATTATACCCCATTCAGGTGGTTGTAAGGTATCTGCCAGTACAGGCTTATTTGGATCCCAAGAAACAATAAATGGTGCAAACAAAGCAAAGAAGAGAAAAAAAGTTGCAATAATCAATGCAACAAATGCTGGGGGATATCTAACAAAACCCATAACCATTCTATGATTCCAAATTTTTTGCCAAGTTGAACGCTGTGCTGCAATTATTACTGATTCCGATGCACCAAAATCACCGGATTGTGAATCATTGTTTTCTTCATCTGCCATGATGTTTTCCTTTCAAAAAAATATAAATTAGGAACCTCGTCTAATTCTTGGGTCAATTAAACCGTAAGCAAAGTCAGCAATAATGCTACCTGTCAAAACAAGCGTACCAATAAGTAAGCCGCATGTTTGAATTAATGGATAATCACGAGTTTTAGCAGCTTCTACAACTAATGTACCAAATCCTGGCCAAGCAAATATTGCTTCTACAATAAGCGCGCTTCCAATTAAAGTACCTACGTCTACACCCATTGTAGTGATAACAGGCAAGAGTGCATTTCTCAAAACATGCCTACGAATAACATTAACTTCATGCAAACCTTTTGCTCGTGCTGTTCGAACAAATTCCATAGTTAATGTCTCAGAAACTTGTGCTCGAACTAATCTTGTATATTTTGCTAGAGGATACCCACACAAAGTTGCTATAGGCAATATGTAATGTTCCCAACTACCACTACCAAATACTGGCAGCCATCTTAATGTTACTGCAAAGAAATAAATGTAAAGGATTCCTAAAAAGAAGGATGGAACTGACTGGCCGATTAAAGAAACTACCATTGCAAATGCTCCGATAGCACCACGTTTCACAGCAGCCAAACAGCCTATTGGTATAGATAGAAAAATATATGTCAAAAATGCAGGAACAACCATTTTAACTGAAATTCCTACGCGTTGCTTAACCATGTCAGTTGCAGGCTCAAAAGTTCGAACTGAATTTCCAAAATCTCCTTGAGCTATCTCACTTAGAAAGCGACCAAACTGTATATAAAGAGGTTTGTCAAATCCATAAGCTTTTCTTAGTTTGTCAATTTCTTCAGGCTCAATTGCTCCTTCAGTTAACATTAGAACTGGATCTCCAGACATTCTTGAAACAAAAAATAAAACAGTTACTAGAAGAAATAAAACAATCGCTGATTGAAATACTCTTTTAGCCATTACTGGGCCAATCATAAACAACTCCTAGCAAATCAAAACTATACCGTAACAATTATTTATAGCACATTGAAACAAAAAAATGCAATCCAGAAACTAACCTATTTTATTTCCCACGACATGAAGTCAGATATGAAATGTTATAAGATTGATGACAAATCATTAATGGATGTTAAAATTATGACCAAAAAAATTATTTCTTTATTGTTGATTTTTATTTTTATGCTTATTTCTCTATTGCTTGCAAATTGGCAAATTAACAAACATCAAACCCAGTCAAAACTTACAAATCAAATTCTGACAAAAAATGCAAAACCAGCAAATGATTTTGCAATGCTCAATAAAGATTACAAAAAACATGTTTATGAAGAAGTTATTTTAAGTGGCCGATTGGATTTCTCAAATATTCAATATATACACAATATTATAAAGTATGGCATTAAAGGAAAGAATATCCTTATTCCTTTAAGGATGACAAATGGAATTAATGTACTAATAAATACAGGCTGGGCTCCAGAAGAATTAATTGAAGAAACTACTAAATCGCTTCAAGCAACAAACAACAACAATATAAAAGGGAGAATATTTATTCCCTATAACAGTGATGCAAAAAAATTGAGTAATGGAGACTGGTTAGGAGTCTCAATTCCCAATATAAATAATCAACTTAATTATAAACTTGTTGAATGGATGATTATTGAAGGAGCTGAAATAAAAACTACTGGTTCATATGAGCGTTATATGACTATGCCAAAATTTTTTCCAGATCATGAAAACATCATTATAAAAAATGATGTTTTTCATTTGGGGTATGCATTTACATGGTCTTGTTTTTTTATTATGGGCTTATTCGGAATGATTCATATTTATCGCAACTAAATCATTCCTTAAATATGTTAATATCACTAAATGAGTATATTTAAAGGGTTAAATGTTTTAGATCTGACCATAGGTCCCGCTGGTGGCCTAACTACAATGGTTATGGCAGATTTTGGTGCTAAGGTTATAAAAATAGAACCACCTAAAGGTGATCCTTTTAGATCAATGCCCTCTAGTGAAAGTTGGTTACGTGGCAAAAAAAGTCGTGTAGTTGACTTAAAAACTCAAAATGGGCAAAGTCAATTAAAGGAATTAATTTCCTATGCAGATATAATTCTAACCAATAGTCGACCATCAAAAGCAAAGATACTTCACATAGATGATAAATCCATTCGAGCAATCAAAAGTAATATCATTCATTGTTCAATTACGGGGTTTGAACGTAATGGAAGCTTGGCTGATGTGCCGGGGTATGAAGGATTAATTGCAGCAAAATCTGGATATATGATGACGTTTGAAGGGATAGGGAAAGATAAGACTAATAAAAAATATCGAACTGGACCTGTGTATTCAGCTGTATTACTTGCAACTCATGCAGCTTCGCAAATTGCCTTGCAGTCTATTACTGCCGCGTTGATAAATAAAGAGAACACGGGTAAAGGAGAGTATATAGAGACTAGTTTACTACGTGGGATGATTCCAATTGATACTGCAGGTTTATTTGTTACTCAAATTCGCGAAAGATTAAAAAATAAATTACCAAAAGCAGTAGATCCAGAATTTGGCATGCTGCCAGCATTGGGCTATCATCCTGTTCCTACAAAAGATGGGAAATGGATACAATTGGCAGGATTAGTAAGTCATTTGTTTCATTCATTCATAGATGTAACAGGATTAGACACGATTTATAATAATCCTAATTTTTTAGAGCTTAGAGATATGCCTCAAACTTATAAATATCAATTGGCAAAAATCATAGCAGCAAGAACAATGAAAAAAAATTCAACTCAATGGATGAAACTATTTATAGAAAATGGAAATGTTGCAGCTGAAGAATGGAAAAGTACCCTAGCGTCAATGCGCCATCCTCAAATCATACATAATAAAGATGTATGGGGACATAAAGACAAAAAATTAGGACTGATCAAGCAACTAGGTCCACTTGCACATTTTAGTAAAAATAAAGCACAGCACCCTGGTGGAAAACCAAAAATTAATCAGCATTATAAATATGCTTGGCCAAAAAGAAAAATTAAGAACACGCAAGCAAAAAAGAAAAAAATAACCAAAGGACCATTAGATGGTTTAATATTTTTAGAATTTGCATCAATTATAGCTGCTCCTTACGCATGTGCAATTCTTGGCGAATTAGGTGCACGTGTTATTAAAATTGAACCATTAGAAGGTGATAACTTTAGGGTTGGTGCTAATCCTGGAACAGGAAGACAAATAAGAGGGTTAGGCGCAATCAAAACTACCTCAAACAAAGAAAGTATTTGTTTGAATTTAAAATCTAAAGAAGGCATTAAAATTGCTCATAAGCTTATAAAAAAAGCAAATGGAATGCTCCACAACTACAGACCAGGCGTAACAGAAAAGCTTGAGATCGATTATAAAACAGTAAAAAAATTAAACTCAAAAATTGTATACGTATCAGCATGGGGTTATGGAAAATCTGGACCATATGCACATCGACCAACTGCTGCGCCAGGTGTTGGTGCTGCAATGGGAGGTGCATTAAAACAGTTTGGAGGCGCTCTTCCAAAAACTTATAAAAATAATTTATCTAAAAGTATCGAAGCAGCAATAAAAATCTATACTGCAAATCCTGGTAGCTCAGATTATAATGCAGCTCATGTTATTGCATCATCAGCAATTATGGGATTATACGCACAACGCAAGAATGGAATCGGTCAAGAAATTGATTGTAATATGTTAGCTGCAAATGCATACGCAAATTTTGATTATTTTATTGATTACAAAACTATCAACAATAAAAATAAAATTGACAAAACAATGACAGGTTTAGGTGCATTATATAGACTTTACAAAACAAAAAAGGGTTGGGTATTTTTTGCTTGTCAAAATAAAAAAGACTGGGCTAACTTTATTCATCACATCAATAACAAAAAATTTAATAAAAAAAACAACTTCAATCTTCCTGAAAATTTAATTAATTTAAAGAAGAAAGATTCACAAATTTTAGAAAAAATTTTCCTACTTCAAACAGCAGCTAAATGGGAAAAGGAACTTTCAAAAAAAAGTATCGGATGCGTTGAAGCAAGTCAATATCTGCCAGGAACTTTTTGGCATCAGGACAAACATGTTGCAGAAAATCAATTAACAATCGAAGTTTCTAATCCAATATGGAAAAAAATTCGCAGACATGCAACATTAGCTAAATTTAGCACATTTTTACATAGAGAAGGAATACAAATAACAGCTGGTCAAAATACTAAAAAAATTCTAACTGAGTTGGGCTATAAAGAAAATATAATAAATCTTTTGCATAAAAATAAAATTATTGCAACACATAAAAATAAATGAGGGTTAAACCCTCATTTATTTTTAAACTGAATGAAAAAAAATTACGCTAATGTTGTTTCATGCAAGATAAGTTGTGGATCTTCTCTGATCTCATAACTAGGAATAACTGCAGGTCTCCAAGCCATAAATCGACTTGTGTCAACTACAAATAAACCAACTGCATCATCATGCAACATTTTAACGTTCTTCTTATAAACTTCTGCTCGTGCAGCAGGATCGAATACAGTCAAAGATTCTTCATAATTTTTGTCAAACTCTTTATTGTTATAATATTTAGCAGCATTGTTACTTAAATACCAAGTAAAACAAAAACCAGCATCAAACATGGATGTTGAATGCCATGTATTTGCAAAGATAGGAGTTCGAGGTGCGCGACCATAAAGACCATCACGCCAAGTACTAATATCAATTGTCTGAAGCTCTGATTTAACACCAATATTCTCATCTAAGAAACCTGCAACCGAAGTAGCCATAGGTACAGCTTCACTATTCAGAGAATGAGTGTCATATTTTTGCTTAAATCCATTTGGCATACCAGCATCTTTCATAAGCTGACGCGCTGCATCTGGATCATATCCATAATCCGAAATATTTGGTTCATGACCAAGTACATCAGTTACAGTAGGTTGACCCTTTGCAGATGCAAAGTAACCAGAATAAATTTCCTTACCAATAGCATCAATATCAGTAGCTAAGTTGTATGCCTTACGAACTCGAACATCATTAGTAGGATAGCCTTCACTTTGCCAACCACTAATATGATAACCGGCAGTACCGTATGGCGTACTACTTTGAACTTGTACTCCATCCATTGCTGTAACACGATCAACTTCCTGCAAAGGAACTGTATCAATCCAATCAACTTCGCCTGTTTCAAAGGCAGCTACACGAGTTGTGTGCTCTTTGATAACATTCATTTTCCATGATTTTATGCCTACGTTCCCTTTCCAAGAAGATGGAGATTCCACTCCTTCGATTAGAGCATCTTTTACATAGTTAGTAATAAGATACGGACCACTACCTACTGGCCTAACTGCTTGTTCATTAGGACCTTTGGTAGCATCTTCATAAATATGCCTTGGCTGAATAAATGCAAGAGACATTCTGTTAGCCCAAGTCGCATCAGGCTTTTTAGTCCTGAATCTAACAGTTTTATCATCAATAACTTCGTAGCTATCAAATGTATTAACTCTTGAAATTAATCGAGATTTATTTTCTGGATTAGCAGCATATTTAATCGTAAAACCAACATCATCAGCTGTCACCTTTTTACCATCTGACCATTCTGAATCTCTCAAATTGAAAACCCATGAACTATCCTTTGGATCTACTTCCCAAGAAGTAGCAAGATAAGGTTTCAAATAAGGTCCGTCTGGTCCTTGATAAGTGGTGCACACATTTTCATAACATGCAGCCCATTCAACAGAACGCCTAGAGGCCAAGTTTGGATTCATCGTTTCACCCAAAGAGCCCTTACCAAATGTTAAATGTGTTGCAGCAGGTGCTTTTGGTGCAGCCGCTGGAGCAGCTGGAGCAGCTGGAGCAGAAGAAGATGACTTATTGTCACCATCATCACTACATCCGATTACCGCTGCTGTTGCAAGACCCAATGTTCCTGCAGCACTAGCACGCAAAAAACTACGGCGATTCATAGAACTGCCTTTAATATTATTTAATTTATCCATATAGTCCCCTTTCAAAAAAACACGAATAGCATTAACAAAATGCTTAATAGATAAAAATATCTTAAAATTATAAAATTAGGAGAAAGATATACGTAACTTGCTAATTGCTTAGCTCCTCAAAAAGTGACAGAACATTTACCCCAAAACTTATTGCAAGAGTATTATACTAAAATTTGAAAAAAAAATTCAACTATTATTTACATAAAAATTTTTTGGAGAGAGAAATGCCATTAGAAATAGAAAATAAAAATCATATATCAGTTGTGACAATCAACAATCCACCTGTAAATGCTCTAGCTCGTGAAGATGTTATGAGCTTAATGGATCATTTTTTAGCATTAGGAGCCAATGATGGCATTAGAGTTGCAGTTTTAACTGGAGCTGGTGAAAAAGCATTTTGTGCCGGGCTAGATTATAAACGTGGAGGTGATCGTGGTGGCGATTATGGCGAATATAAAGATCCAAGAGATAGAGGAGCAGATGGTGGTGCTGCAGATGCAATATGGGACTGTAGAGTGCCAGTCATTGGTGCAATTAATGGCCCTGCTTTAGGAGGTGGATTAGTTATGGCTGCATGTTGTGATTATCTTATTGGAAGCACAAAAGCACAATTTGGCCTACCTCAAATTTGGATGGGTGGATTAGGAGGCGGAGGGCATGCATTTCGTATTTTCCCTCAAGGCCTTGCTAGAAGCATGCAATATACTGGTGAGTACATTGACGCTGAAAGAGCGTACCAAGTTGGAGCATTAAATGAATTAGTCAAGCCAGACAAATTAATGGATCGTGCATTAGAAGAAGCAAAAAAATTAGCAACAAAACTACCAGCAGGTACAAAAGCTGCTAAAGAAGCGCTTAATCTTATGGAACTTGCAATGCCAGATATAAAGATGGCACATAAAATTGAACAACCTGTCATGGCCAGAATGCGTGGAAGTGAAGATCAACAAGAGGCACGGTCTGCTTGGCTGGAACACAGAGAGCCAAAATTTAGTGATGATTAATGTTTGCAATTAACCTCTTGGCAAACCTAAACCTCTCGTAGCAATGATATTTCTTTGTATTTCAGATGTTCCTCCAGCTATGGTAGCTGAAATTTGATGTACATGTTTTTGTGTAAATTGAGCATTCATAGGTGAACGGTTATCGTTGGGATCCCATAAATTTGCAAATAAACCAAAGGGTTTCATACCTGTCTGGTTAAGTCTTTGAGTAAGTTCGGAATTAAATAACTTGGATGTCGATGCTTCTTGATTGGGTACTAATCCAGCATCTTGCATTGAAATAATTCTCAATGAGAAATTATAACCTACTTCACATTCAATAAATCTATCTACGATTTCATTTCTAACTGCTTTACGAGACAATTGCTTAGAGAACACGCTATCATTCACGATATATTGAATAAGAGATTGAATCGTTTTCTTTTTTTCAATAGCTCCAGTAATATTTGAACGCTCATGATCAAGTAAAGTCATGGCTACATACCAGCATCTATTTTCTTCACCTATCCTATTTTCAATAGGCACACTGACTTCTTGATAAAATGTTTCATTTGTCGCATGCTCCCAACCACCGCTAATAATTGGCCTCACATCTATCCCAGTTTGATTGATGTTTGTATAAATAAATGAAATACCTCTATGCTTTGGAGCTTCGTTATCTGTGCGAACTAGTATAAAAATCCAATCAGCCTTATGTGCCGATGAAGTCCAGATTTTTTGTCCATTGATCACATAATTATCCCCGTCTTTAACTGCTTGTGTTTGTAAAGAAGCGAGATCTGATCCTGCTCCTGGCTCTGAATATCCCTGAGCCCAAGTAACTTCTCCAGATAAAATAGATGGTAGTAGTTCTTTTTTTTGTTTTTCTGTACCATGCAATATAATAGTTGGACCTAACATATTAACTCCAGGACCAGCAACTGGTGGTACGCCATACCATGCAAATTCAGATCTTAAAATAAATTGTTCCATTGGTGTAAGTCCGCCACCACCATATTCTTCTGGCCAATGCGGTGCTACCCAATCATGTTTAGCTAAAGATGTAACCCATTCTCGTGCAGCATACCTTGCATCATCGCTGCCAACTTTAAGGTCATATTGCCAGCCACCAGTATGACCTTCTGCAATTCTATCTGGTGTCACATTGGTATAATAAGATGGTATTGAATTATTTAAAAACTCTTTGACTTTGTTTCGAAATTCTGCTTGTTGACTGTTATCTAACCAATTCATTTTATCCTTTTTTCATTAACTCTAAAATGACGTAGTTGAGAATGCCTCCACTTTTATAATATTCAATTTCAATTGGTGTATCAATTCTCAATAACGTCTCAATAGAACGAATTTTTCCCTGCTCATCTTGAATATTAACTTCAATACGCTGTTTTGGTTTTAAGTTATCATCAATGCCTGTAATAGAAATGATTTCTGACCCATTTAGATTTAAGCTATCAACATCATCTTCGTCAACAAATTCTAATGGCAGTACTCCCATGCCAACAAGATTACTTCTATGAATTCTTTCATAACTCTTTGCAATAACCGCTTTCACTCCTAATAAAAAAGTACCTTTAG
>PBEG01000022.1 GCA_002718395.1 Chloroflexota bacterium
AAAAGGATGAAAAGGATGAAAAGGATGAAAAGGATGAAGAAGAAGAAGAAGAAGAAGAAGAAGAAGAAGAAGAAGAAGAAGTTGAAATAGATATCATTACACACTATAAAAAAGAATATTATATTATTGTTAATGAATCTCCACAATACATTTACGCTATTGAAAATGGAGAATTAGGTACAAAAGTGGGAGAATTAAAAGATGGTAAAAAAAATATCTATAAATCTTCTAAAAAGTGAATATATTGATTGTATAATGTCTGTTCTGTCTTATATTTAAAATAATCACAAAATCCCTCTTTATCATTCTTATAGAATTCAATTAATTCAGGATCCAAATAATTACTCTTACATATAGCGGGTGTATTATGTAACTTATTAGATACTATTTTTATACATTTCTTCATATCTGAATTCTTATTTTTCATTAATTGTTTAATAAGTTCTATATTTGCTCCCCATGTTCGAAAATCTTTTGCAGTAAACTTACCAAACTGTTTTAAATACTTATTCACATCAGATGATTTTATATTATAATATTTCTCTCCCCTACGATATGAAAAAATACGGTCTTCTTTATTTAATGTACGTTTCTTCTGTCTTAATGTTTGAATCATCTTCTTATTCCGAATGGTACATACGTTTCTGACATTTTTTTTACCATTAAAATCAATAACCATCTCACTCTTATTCTTTATACGAATATGTTCACCTTTTAATGTAGTCGTTCCATAAGAATTATTTTTTCGTGAATAAACATCATTACCAACTCTAAAATGACATTCAATAATTAATTTTAATATAATTGATATCTGTTTATTCTTAGAATCCTTAACACTATAAAAATCCTCATTAATTTTTTCATTAATCTTCTTAAAATGTTTTCCGAAATCAATCATTCGATTAAATTTCTTTATACTCTGAGATTTAGTATGTTCTTTGTTATATACATATTGACTACGACCTTTATCATCTCTACCAATCGCTAAAACTTTATCTTTTTTTCTAAGATTAATTTTTACATTATCATATGCTGGTGCTATATATACTCCTTTGGTTACATTTTCAATATATTTTTTATCTTTCAATAAATTACCATTCTTATCATAGTATTTATGATAATACTTTTTTCCTTTCCTCTTCGATATTTTACGTACTATATAATTATCCATTACTATATACTATAGTCTATATTTTGTTAATTATTCCATTTACATTTTTTATTTTCAAATGAATCACTCACTCTATTTAAAAATATCAAATAAAATATAATTACAGTATATATGGATTTCATTATATACCTTCTTATTGTAACCATATTATTCATAATATATACAGAATATTCAGTTGGTAATATTGTATATCGTATCGATTCTTCAGGTCTAAAACATTTACACCTGTCAAATATTATTTATTATCTATTTAATCCACTCCATAATCTATTCTTATGGAATATTAAATTATTGGATGTAAACTATATCTTCGTGATAACTTTATTCACAATTATTTACAAAAATATATTATCTTAGATTAACATTTTCTTATCAGAGTACTTATATATAGAAAAATATTTCCTATAGGACCAATGCATACTCACTGGAATAAGTAATATATATGTGAATACAGTTATTAAATAGGAAAATATACATCCATAGTCTATCATTAGATCCGACATTACTATTGTATTTATTTCCCCAATAATTAATAATAAGGTTCTAGATCCAATAATTCCTCTTACAAATGTAAATATTACTAAAAAAATAACCTCTATTGGAATATTACGATACTTGATTACTTTAAAGATATCAATCACCTGTTGTATAGGATTGGTTATTTCACCAATAAATAACCCCATTACAATATTATAATTATTCATACGACAGATCATACCAGAATAAATAGCAATTATACTTAATATATGATGATATATATACATATTTTTTTCTTCCTCTTCTTCAATAAATAATGCCAAAATATCCCATACAAAATATTTTATTGAACGTGTTATTATATATTCATTCTCATCATATGGTCCCTCATAATTTATATCTGTTAATAAAAAATTATTTGTATAAATAATTGGTAAGATATAATAAATACACCCTATACCATGAATAGTCCTTAAAAATATATTTACTAATTTAATTTTATCTTCCTTTTTCTTATTCGGAAAAAAGATATACATAAATATATGGAAACATATAAATAATATCAATTGTTCTTGAATTACCAAAAACATCCCACCCTATTTCTATATTATCTATATTCCTTTAAACACATTTAAAATAATGTAAATAATATTAATAATGGATTTTATTAATTTATCAAAATTAGAACTAATTAGTATTGCAATCACAATCCATAAAAATGAAGACTATAAAAAAAAAATTGAACAACTCACTGATAGAAAAAAAATATTCAAACATCTAATTAGGATAACGCACTATAAAGAAAATGAATATAATAAAGAATGGTCCAAAGAAAGATATCATTTTGTAATAAATCTATTCAATCGAATCCTAGAAAAAGATGAAAAAATGATCTTCC
Source organism: Chloroflexota bacterium (assembly GCA_002718395.1). Taxonomy (GTDB): domain Bacteria; phylum Chloroflexota; class Dehalococcoidia; order UBA2979; family UBA2979. Next base: position 2,547 of record PBEG01000022.1, read on the forward strand.
TAAAAAAAAGGATTTTCCAAAAAGAATATGATATAATAAAAAATAATTAATAAGATAACATTTACCATTTTTTTTATTCTATAAAGTTATACTATGCAGAAACACTTATTTATTCGAAATACTAATAATTATAAATATTATTTACTAGGTAGTCTATTATTATACACTCCATTAATTACATTTAATATATTAATGTACTCTGCTATTAAAGATATTAATAATATATTAAATACTCCCGAAAATATTCATTATGTACAAGAAATAAAAGTACTAATTAATGATATATGTAAAGTAATTAATTGTTCCACATCAGTATAATTATCTATCACCATTTTACCCTTTATTATGAAAATAAAATATAATTAAGAAAAAATACTTAAAATGAAAGATATCATTAAATATAAGTAAAATACTAGAATGCCAAGACATCAATTCATTGGAAAACAAGTTGATAAGAAAGAAAATTATATTCAAACAAATGTAACCTTTGAAGACATATTTAATAATCCTAAAATGGATAGGATCAGAAAACCAAATTATCAAGGGTCACTTGTAGAGGATAAAGTTGAAACCATGGCAGAGGAATATCTTAAAAACCCATTGTTATTAAAGTTTAAAAATCATATTATCATAGGTTGTTTAAAAAATAATTGGTATATTATTGATGGTCAACATCGTATTGAAATGGCAAAAATATTATATAGCAATTATGAAATAAATGATCACCTTGTATTTTGTTGGTATATTTGTAATAATGAGGAAATTATGAAGGATATATTTAAATCAGTAAATATAGATTCCCTAAAGAATCAATATTATATAAGTAATAATGACATTCAACAAATTATCAAAGAAGAATTTATAGGTAAATTAAAGGAATACAATAAAACACATTTTGCGAAAAGGAAAACTGAGACTGGTCATCTAAAAACAATTGAAGAATTCGTAATCGAACTAGATACAATTCGATTCTTTGAAAACTTCTCTAATTCACAAGAAGCATATGATTCTCTAAGGAAAGATAATAATGAATTTTTTAAGGTAAATAGGTACTCCATTAATTTAGAAAAAAATCCAACAATATATTATTCTCTTGAAAAAAAAGTGATCAATGATAAGATCATTTTTTCTTTAAAAAGGAATAATTTTATAGAATGGTTAGATAATAAAACAAAAGAACCCTATCATAATACAAGAACTATAAAGGCAAATATAAGTCCTTATAAGAGAAAAGCAGTATGGAGAAAGGAATATGGTGATAATGAAACAGGAATATGTCCAATTTCATTCTGTGATAAAACATTAAAAAGAGGTGTTAAGAATGGGTTTCAATGTGGTCATATTCAATCAGAATCTAATGGAGGTATAACAGAAGTAATTAACCTAAGACCCATTTGCTCAAAATGTAATCAAGCAATGGGTAAAAATAATTGGGAAGAATGGGATGTCTCTTACCCATTATTAGATACTATTCCCCCGAAACAAGAAGATAAAGTAAAAATTAATTCCCTCCAAACAAATAGTATAAATCCACAAAACAGAGAATAAAAACATTCACAAGAAACACTATGTAAAATTACATATACATGGTGAACTACATAAATTACCCTCTTCTGTGAACCATGTAATATATTCATCACCTTCTTTAATATCCATTGCATCCTCACCATGGAATATTTTTTTACATTTATCACATTGATAATAAATAATATTTTGAATATAATCTTCATTCATATATTCCAATGGGAATACACCCGGTAAATTATCAGTATTAGAATCACTACCCCATCCGAATAATTTTTCAATAATAATACGATATATTATATCATGAAGTTCATCTTGATTCAATTGATTATTATATTCTAAAAGAGTACTAATCGTAACCTCAATTGTATTAAATGATTCATTAATTATTTTATGAAACCATCCTTCACCTCTCTCCTTATATTCGGGAAATAAATTATACAATGTTTCTAATAACTTGCAACGAAGATATATATTGTAATTTACATGAATTAATTCACCATAATAAAACTCTTGTGCTGTCGTATCCCCCCAATTTAAAATACAATCTTCCCATGTATCCCAATACCCACAACCAGAATATCCCATTAGACACATACCCCTTCGATTAGGTACATCGTACTGTAGTATCCAACCACAATGATTCAAAAAATCATATATAATCGTAGTAAAATCTTCAACAGAATCATATATTTTTCTAGCATATATACGTAATTCTTCTAAAGAATCTAACTTTATCTTAGGCATACAATATGTTTTTTCACTATGTGTTCTCACATATTCCATATGTAAATGATATAATTCACTATATTTTTCCTGAATATCATTTAATTCTTTATTCATTGAATCAATTACAGAAACAATCGAAGGTATCTGATTGTAATAATCTATCATCTGGGGTTCCATGTTATTCATACACATTCAATAAATAATCTTAAGTACTATTATAATCTCCAAAAAAAAGATTACATATTCGTTCATTTAGATCCTATTATAAATTGCCTTCATCTTATTCATCATTGAAACATAAGGACCATTCGGAATATTCTCACTTAATTCAAAAGAAATATCCATTAATTCTTTAATATCTTCCTTAAGATCTTTAAAATCACATACACCTTCTTCCAATTCTTCAACAAGAGATTGATCCCCTTCTGTATCTATTTCATATTCATTACCGTATATATCCCAATCACCACTAGGACAATTCCAAGGTTCATGGACCCCTCCACAGTATTGACACGGCGGGAGTTCTTCCATAGTTTCAATACAATCAGGACAATATATTTCCGTTGTACATATCATACGATTATCTGTAGTTGGATAAGAACGAATATAATTATAAAACTTAACATTTCTATCACACTTAATCTTAATTAATTTCTGAGATATCCCACATTCATTACACTTATTACCATCAAGACAACATGAGGCACATATATGTCCCTCCCCATAATTCATTAAATGAAGTGTATCAGGTGGATTCTCATATATATTATTTACTCTATTTTTAATAAAATCCCTTGACATAGTACATTCCATACAGATATCTTCTATACAAGGAAGCGGTTCTGGTATGGGATGGAAATATTCCAATGATTGAATGAAAACCTCTCTAATTAGATCATTCAATAAAAGTTCTATTTCACATTTATCCCAGATTTCATTTTCTTCCTCATCAGACCTCCAATCACTAAATAGTTCAGGTGACCAGTTAGGAAGAGGATCAACCATCTCCTATATATATATATTTACTTACCATTGATCATATGTACTATCAAATTTATACTGTTTTAATCCGTTTTACATTTATAATCTCAGGGAATAAAATATTAAAAAGATATTTAATATTCTTCTCCCAAAGAATATAAAATATCTATAACTATAATATATGGAATTACCTTCAAGATATGAAAAAGCAAGAACTATATTACCGAAAAATTGGGAATTACTAGTGGAATTAAATAAAAGGATACTTAACTATAGTATCGCAGGATGGCAAAAAGAAAAATTATTAGAAAGAATCGATTCAATAATTACAAAAATTGAAAAGAAAGAATATACTATATCAAATATTAAATCCGCATTAAAAAAAGAAGGTATTGATCGAGGTATCTCAGATTATGATGAAATTGAACTTATAAGGTATTATGCAAAAAATGAAATTTATAAAGAAACAAAAGATGAAATAAGTTATCTTGATAGAGATGAACTCATCACCTATTTAATACATTATAAATCAGAACTAATTGATCTAATAAAAACAATTACACCAGGAAATCAAGGTATATTACAACTCAATGATATTGTTGGAATTGATGATGATGATGATGATAAAAATGAAGCATCCAAAGAACTCCTATATTATTCAAATCCATTATATACAATATTTACAATGATTGATGAAGATCATCATGTTCTACATAATGAAGGATGGAGAGAAATGGAAGATATGAATCATTCACATCACCATAAAACTAAAATAAACCCTATCGATCGATGGGGAGAATTTGTACCAAGTATACACGATGATATGGTTCAAATGACAAAAAAAACATATGATAGCATCTACAATAACTCTACCGAAATAATGAAAATAATTCTTGCCGAATTATTTGATATCAATGAAATTAATCATAGATGCAATATAAATGCAATCGTAAATATCATATTACATGCAAACCTTAATGAGGTAAATACAGATTTCCCTCTATATGATAGAGTAAAATATAAATATAGTTCTATACTCATGGAATTACTTATTAAATCGGGTTTATTACCTACTAAACAAATTATTGGAGGAGTAAGATTTGATATTATTGGACTTCATAGAGGAACAGCATATGATGGTAAGAATCTACTCTCGGATTGGCCTACAATAGCATATGGTCTACAACATATACAACAAGAATTAAATATAGGCGGTGCTGCTACGTATTATGATCTATGTAGACCCTTACTCAAACAAACCTGGGATGATATAAGAAATCTACATCTATCAGAAAAAAGATTAAACTTAGCACTTGGTAATAGAGATCCCTCTTCCTTTTTTAATATGGATGAAAGAACATTAATTGGAATGATGAATAAACAATCACCACTACCTAAAGACATAAGTAATAGTCTAAGGAGACAAGCACTTATTGGAGATATCCATAATGATCATCTATCTACTGAAAAAAGGTTAGTCCTTGGACACGCTATCTCACACAATGATTCATTAATACAAGATATCCCACTCGATATTATTAATAAAGTACTCTATTTTCTTTCAGATAAATATTACCCCATGTCAGAACAAAAAATGAGTAAAATACTAAATACAATCCATAAAAGAAGAACAATTGAAAAACAAAATACTGAACAATATAATCCACATTACGCTATTATGGATCGAGGAATACCAGGAACACATGGAGTATTCCAACCATCCAATTCCAAAATAGAGCATATTAATGATTCATCCACATCATCGACCATTTAAACTATAAATTTATTCTTATACATATCCTTTTTATTATTAAAAAAAGAAATTACATTTAAATCTTGATTCAACTGTGAATAAGAATTCATTTATATAGAATCTATTAAGATTTAAATTTATAAAGTTCCAACGTATTAAATAATATTAATATCGATATAAGAATAAAATTAAATGAATAAATAATTAGATAAATTACAAACCATATTAAAGATTTCCATCTAAAATATATTATAATATGAATACCTATAACAGATTTGATATCTATTATCAAGATAAAAAAAAAAAGAGATGTATTATACCTTTAATTCATTGGTGGGGAGGGAATAGAAAAATAATTTGTTCCCTCTCCATAGGATTAGGTATGTATCTATCCCATAAATTATTATGTTATTTTGAAAATTAAATAAATTTGAATATATAAATACTCTATCTTAAAAATGCCAGAATTTAGAATTGAATGGACAATTCAAGGGAAAGGTTACACTACTAACCATGGAGATTGGTTTGATGCATCTAAAAAACAACTACTAGAAAGTAGTATCTTATATCTAAATAAAAAACATGATAATATAATCCATAAGTTATCGTCTAGAAAATGAATCATCCATTTTTATAAATTTGAATATTTTTATCATTTTTTATTTAAAATGTTCACCAATACAAATAATTATAATTTTGATTATGATTTACAACATGCCGGTTATCTATATGACCTACTAAAGGATACAATTATATTCCAATTATCAGATACAGAATCGTTCATCTCCGATAGAAGAACCATAAATACAAAAAAACTTATGATTCATAGAAAAGGAATTAATGGACAACCCACAAAAGTAGTATCCAAGAGTGAATTATTCTACCTACTCCATTATACTATTCCAGATGAAATTGAATGCTCTAAAAAAAAGATATTAGATAAAATAAAGGTAGAATACTATACAAAAAAAGGAGATCAATACAAAGATGAATTAAATAAACTCAATAATATGTATCAAAGATATAGAACTATTGTAGGTTCCGTTAATAAAATTGAAAATATACTCCGAAATATGGTATTCTACCTCCAAAGAGAAGAAGAAAGTAATCCCATCCAATGGACTATTTCTTCATTTTCTGAATCTGGTAAGTAACCTTTTCTTCTCGATTATTCCACATATCATTGATTGCTAGATCTATTTTATCATTACCTATATACTTTGATAAGTTATTACGTATGTTTTCCTTATTTAATGCTTGTTTTGTTTTTTTTTCTTTACATCGAAGTTTACCATTCTCAGTATTTAAATCACTAATATTATTTTTATTCATAAATGTACAGATTTCGGGTTCAAGTTCTTTTGAACGTACCTTTTTTAATTCCTTTAATTTCTTCTCTAGATCAACTATCTGTGTATCAATTTTCACCCATAATTGGACTTTCTCTTTAAAATATTGTATTTCTTCAGAAGGTATTTTCTCAAAGGGGTCCATATTAATTATATTCATATATCTATACTTTAAATTATTTAATCATCTATTAAACTAAATTCAGGAACCTTATCTTTTTCCTTCCCTTTTTTTTTATGAGATTTTTTTTTTATTTCTTCTCCATTATGATATATTGTAAAGTTCATCTTTCGATAAAGTGATAACCTTTTATTACACTGATTTTTAAACATTGAAAAATTATCTTGAAAATCAATAATTAAAGGATGATAATTACGATCACATTCTTTTTTTCGAAAAATACGACCAATTGACTGTTCAACATCTGATTTAGGAGAGGCAAGTATTACAGTGTCTAATTTTGGAATATCCATACCTTCAGATGCCATTGAAAATGTTGCTAAAATTATATCCTTCTCTTGTGATTCACGTAATTGATCTGGTTTCATACCCCCAATATAATAACCCTTTGAATAACCATCCAAATAATTAAATATACACTCTAAATGACCCCTACGATCTGTTAAAATAAGAATATTACGTCCTTCCCCCCTATATTTCTTCGTCAATTCAATTATCAATTCAGTCCTAGGTATATATTCACATATATTATTTACCATTAAAGGCATACAAGGTTCTTTTCTGTAATTAAGTTCCTCCTTATCATATTTTTCATCAGAAAAATTACAATCAATCAATTGAACCTCGGCATAATCCTCATTTTTGCTTTTTTGATAATAAACAATATCACCAATAAACCACTCAAATACTTTTGAGAGACCATCCTTTCTTTTAGGTGTTGCAGATAAACCAAGCATATATTTTGATGCTACCTTCCTCATAGAACGGAAAAAAACTTCTGCCCCTAAATGATGACATTCATCGAAGATTGCTAATCCAAATGAATCAAATATACCTTCTTCATACTCTTTCATAGAAAGACTCTGTACCATTGCTAAGACAATATCTTTATTCTCTATATCTATCGTATCCTGTTGAACTTTTCCTATCCGAGCATTTGGTAAGAATTCAATAATACGATCCCTCCATTGTGTCATTAAAAAATCTTTATGTACAACAACAATTGTTTTCTTTTTCAGAATAGAGGCAATATGTAATGCTAAAACAGTCTTTCCCCCACCACATCGTAATGATATTATTCCACCACCTCTTTCATGTGCTTTTTTTAAGTATACCTCTTCAATCGGTTTTTGTTCATCACGTAAATCACCCCTAAATACAATATTAATATTTGTTCCTTCTTCTATTTCATCCTTTTCGACATTTCCATACCTATTATTACCATAAAATCTAGGTAGATAGAGTTTTTTAGGACTCTCCATATATACATGAAATCCTATATCCTTTGTTTTATTATATGTATAGGGTTTTACAAATAATTCATCCTTAATCTCTTTTATTTCTTTAAGACTATAGTCTTTTTTTCTTATTATATATCCATTTTTTGTTAATTTCGACATATCATCATATGGGTATAGTTCCTAATTCTTAAATAAAAAATATATATAATATATATCATAAGTTACTTAATGGAGGATCCTAATGAATTACAAGCACAGGACAGTTGTGGTAGTGGATCAGCATGGTCTTGCCCCCCGAGTCCGGGTAGTACTTCTTCTGATTCTGATTGTAGTATAGATATTTGTAATGGTATTCCTGAAGAAATAGGTATAAAATTCAATTATAATGATGATAATATGATACTTTGGATTCAAAACGTAATTCTTTGTATTGATTTACAGAATATTTCAAAAAGTGACGGTGAAAAACACTACATTGAATTAGTAGGAGAATCTAGTACTTCACTATCAGAAGAAATAACGGGTGAAATAAAGGATATATATAAAACACTTTTTGATGACATAAAATATATTCAATACATTGATGAAAACGGTAAAAGCGAAGCAGCAATGAATCCGGAAATGAAGAAGAAAGTACGTGATTTTCTATTATGTTTGAATACTTCCGGAAATGGAGGTCAAATTATTCTTAAAAAAACAAAAGGGGATGTTGAATACAAAATTACTATACAACAAAGTACTAAGAATGCTAAAGGGATTTATTTCACAGTGAATTATCCGGAAGGCGGTTCTGATGGTGTGAAGGAAATAAGTTCATTTTCTAAATACTATAAGGAAATATTGTCCCAGTTCAGAAGGATCGAGTCCAACGTTTTCGAAGATGTGCTCCAAAGTATTATTGTATTATGGAAAATACACTGTCCAGTGCGTTCTTTTAAAGAGAAACTCACAATTGAAAAATTACAAGGTATAAAGAAAAATCTAGAACTAAAAGTAGACAATATTGACAGTATTGACAGTATTGACCCTATTACTATTAATACTGAAAGGGATAAATATTGTTCTCTTATATTTCCAGAACTAGTTCCCAGCACCGACGACTCGTCTAGAACCAATACTTCTGTAGATGTAGATCATCCTATTAAGACATTGATTAATGGAATACTTGAAGATGACCCTACTACGGGTCTTTCATTTTTGAATACTATTACTACTGGTGTTATAGGTGGAGGAGTAATTGAACAATACTTAGGAGATAAGGGTATTGAAGGTACAGGTAGAGGTGTGAGTGTGAATGATGCTGTCAAATCTTTCCAAAATATAGGGAGATCATGTATTATTTCATTATTGACTGATTCCAGTAATAAAATAAAGACTAACCAGAATTTCCAGGGACTGGACCACAAAAAAATTATTGCCCTTGATATTAAAAAACTTATATATATATTATATGGTGATCATCCTTTACGTCATGTGGAGAGTCAATTAAAAGGTTTAATTACATTGTGATCATCCTTTAGGTCATGTGGAGAGTCAATTAAACGGTTTAATTACATTTGATTCATGAAGGGTCTTTAATATTAACTATAGTATCAATAGTAGTACCCTCTTTTATTGGTGTCCATTTTTTAAAGTCCATATTAAATTGACACACTACAATGCATTCCTCTTTTTTATCTGTTAAATCTTTCAACCATTTTGAAGTAGATATATTAGGGATTGAAGCGTATGAATGTTTAATTAGATTATTTTTTTGTTCATTATAAAGATAGAGTTCATATATATCAGATTTAATTGTTTTAATAATTCGAAATGATATAAGTGATTTATTAACAAAATTTACCTTTTTATAATCCTTATCTTTTAATAAATAAAGTATTTTTGAATAACTAGTTTTTAAAGGTACAAAGTAGAATCCTTTTATTTTATATGATAATTTAGGTATGAAATCATTGATAACATAATGTACTTCTTGTATGTCAAAATATCTTTTAATAACTAAAGGACATATATTACAAAATTCATCATTAATATAATTTGATTTTAGTATATCATTACAATGATTTATCCTTTCATGTATTTGCATATTTTTAGTTGATATTCCGGAGGTATAATAAATATCCCCTAATAGAATACACCATTTATTATCCTTATCCCTTGTAAGTTCAACTTCAAAAAGAGTCCCTTGAAATAATTTGATATCGAATCTATAATGAACTATGAATATTTTTGGATATTCATAACCATCTTTAATTTTTTTATCAATCAAAAAAGAATAGTTTACATCATTAATTTGGGAGCAAAAAAGTAAGTAAGGTGTCCCTGAACTCTTTAAGCAAAAAATGTGTGGATTATTTAAGTTTTTTTTAAATTGTTCATTATATACTTTTGCATATCTCGAATCATATTTAATACCTGTTTTAATATTAAGATTATCTAATATATATTTTTTCATTGAGTTATCTGTAACATTATCAACTTCCTTATTACAGAAACTAGTTCTAGTAATATGTTTTGGATCCATTATTTATTATGTATTTAATAAATAGTATATCTTTAATATCATTCAAATTTTATTTATTATTTGAATGCATATAATGCCGCAAAAACTATAGACAATATAGATATAATGATTAAAAAGATAATGATTGTAGTAAATACTGGTTCTGAACACTCACAATCTTCACTTGTATCAGAATCTGAATCAGATATTTCCCGCACTTCCTGTTGCCTGATGGGTGATGTTTGCTCCCTGATGGGTACGCCTCCATCTTCTGTACGACTTGTTTGACAATTACCATCAACACAATCTCTTTGTACAACAGTACAGTCTCCATCTCTACAATTTGTAGTTGTTGAAGTAGAAGTCGATGAACTATCACCCGGGAACCCTTCTATAAGAGAATTATGTATATTATGGTTTTTATCATTTGATATCATATTATACTATATAATATAAAAATAATTTAATAATGTAGAAAAATAATTCAAGTATTATTTAAGGATGATGTAATACTATAGAGTATATGATGAATCGAATCATTAAAATGATTATATTTGAAGATGACCATATTGAGATTTATGTTGAATGTGGTCTATGTAAAAATGTAAATATTCACAAAATTAAGGAGTATGAAAAAATAGATAAAAATATTATCATTGATTTTAATAAATTAGGAGAAAGAGTATGTGATGGAATTGAAGATTTTAAGAATCCTATTGAAAGTAAGTGTACTAATAAATATTTTATTTATCCATAAAATAAATTTGAAAAAAATAATTTATTTCCTTGTAAATAATATACTATGGAACATCAAGATTGGGAAACACATATAGTACATTGTAAAATGGGTAATGCGACAAATGTAAAGAAACAAAATAACAGTAAAAAAAAGCGACATAATTATTATAATAAAGAAGACAAACTTAATAGTCAAATTGAAGAAGGAAAATTAAAACATAAGAAGATATCGAACGATCTTAAAGAAGAATTTAAGAAATGGCGTAATTCACGTGGATTTACTCAGAAAGATATTGCTAATAAACTCGCTGTCCCCGTCCAGATGATTAATAAATTTGAGAATGGTACTATGAATCACGATCCAAAATTAGTTAGTAAAATAAAACGGATAATGAATTAATTAGTTTTATATTTTTAATGTTAATAATTAAGTTTTTTTCCCTTACTTTTTTTAGCAGTTTACAATAAATGGAAAAGAAAAAAAAAGAAAAAGAAGATAAGAATCAACCTTGGACACCCGAACAAGAAAAATTATTAGCATCATGGTCTGAAAAGGCAGCAGGATATAGGTGGTTACATACGCGTTCTGAAAAGAAATATAGAAAATGTAATTATGCTTTTACGATACCTGTGATCATTCTAAGTACATTAACTGGGACTGCTAATTTTGCCATGGATTCTTTTGTCCCCGAAGAACATAAGCAAATGGCAATGGCATGTGTTGGTGGTGTAAATATTTTTGCTGGAATTTTAAGTACATTACAAAACTTCCTTCGTTATGCAGAATTAATGGAAGGTCATCGTGTTGCTGAAGTTAGTTGGTCCAAATTTAGTCGTGAAATATCAGTTGAATTAGCATTAGAACCAAAAATGAGAAAACCAGCATTTGATTTTTTGACTATATGTCGTGCTGAATATGATAGACTGATTGAACAGTCTCCAACAATTGATGATAGTATTATAAAACAATATAATCATAAATTCAAGAATCATAAGGATATTGATCACCCCCATGTATGTAATGGTCTACATAAGGTTATCATTTATGAACCTAAAAAAGAAGAGAAGGTTGCTGAAATTATTGCTTCTGCTGGGAATAAATTAGTGAATCGATTAAATAGTAAGAAGTGGGACATGGATGGAAAAAAAGGAATACCTAAACCCCCTATAAAGAGTAATGTAAGTAATTTTGAAAGTAAGAAGGAACTTGATTCATTAAAATCAATTGGTAAGGTGAAAAACTTTAAAGAAATGATTAATAAAGACAACGAGGGAGGAACACATATTCATGAATTAAAATCTATTATGAAAAAAATAGATGATAATGATGATGATGATAAAGGAATGGAACATGGATTAGATCCAGAACCCGTACATGATAAAAAGGAAGAGGGAGAGGAAGGTGATGAAGGTGATGAAGATGGCAATAGTGGAGATATTGAGAAAGGAGAAAATGAAGGAGAAAATGAAGAAGAAAATGAAGAAGAAAATGAAGAAGAAAATGAAGAAGGAAATGAAGGAGAGAATGAAGAAGAAAATAGGAATTTTGATGAAGGAGGTGATGATGGGAAAATGGTTGATGGAGATATCACTATTAAGGATACTTCACATGATAATGAAGAAAAGGATATAAAAATGTTTATTGATGGTATAGTTGATGATATAGAATCAAATACAAAATCAGTACAAGTAACACCTATCGATGATATTAGTATTAATATCGTTGATGAAGAAATAGAAAAAGATAAAATCGAATAATTATTTACATTTATTATAAATTAAAAATAGACCTATGAGTACTAGAAAGATAATAAGATATATATTTGTATCACCCTTTTCCTTCAATAATGAGTTATCCTTATCATCACAATTACATTCGGTCATTATTATTATTATACTGCTATATATTTTTTTTTTTAAGCAATCATTTCTGCCTTTATAAATGGATAGTATTTATAATCTTTAATTTCAAAATCTTCCTCATTGATATCATCAATATCCTTAAAGTTCCTCTTAATAATTAATTGAGGGAAATTAAATGTCTTACGTTTTAATTGTATATCAATTGCTGATCTATGTTTATCATAGATATGTGCATCACCTATATCATGTATAAAATATCGAGGATTATATCCAGTTAGATTACCTATAATATGCATTAATATTGAATATGACGCTATATTAAATGGAATACCTAAGAACATATCACCTGACCTTTGAATTAATTTAGCATCTAAATATTTATTTTTAGTATCTACATAGAATTGAACCATTACATGACATGGTGGTAATGCCATTTTATTTATATCCATAGGATTCCATGAACTTAATATGATTCTTCGACTTGTAGGGTTATTCTTTATTTCATTAATAATATAAGATAACTGATCAATACCTTCACCTTTATAATCATTGTCACAATCTATATATTTAGCACCGAAATGTCTCCATTGAAAACCATAGATTGGTCCTAAATCACCATCCTTATAATGTGATAATCCAATCCTTTCCATATATTCTTTCGATGAATTACCATTCCAAATAGTAACTTTATTTTTATTAAGAACTTTGTTATCAGTTGAACCACTAATAAAC
>PBEG01000023.1 GCA_002718395.1 Chloroflexota bacterium
GTTTATTAATGTATAGTAACCCTATATGCATTTGAATGTAAACAAGCTTAAAATATTGAAACGAACTAGTTTTTTTGAATATAATTGAGGATTTCGATGGATAATGGCTTTGATGGCAATGATGATTTTCCAATAAATAAAGATATTTTTGATGACTACACTCTTGGTGCTTCTCCCAAATCAAAAAAAGGCCTCCCAATAAAACCTATTTTATTCATTGCTTTGATTGCATTTGTAATCTATTATTTTTTTCCATCTAGTAACTCAAACGAAAACAATACTCAAGAAGAGATTCGTCAATATAAAGTTGCTAAAAAAAATATGCCTGAAAAACTTCCATCTGAATTTATGCCAGTTTCTAATTTCTATGACATTGACATTATTGATCCAGATATAATTGGTAAAAAAATATCAATTAGTTTAAAACTAACTGAACCAATACGAGAAAACGATAAGACTTTTTTTTATTATTATGATTCATTGTATGGTACATGGCATAGACTGTCTCAAGCAACGACCAATTTAGAAGGCACAATTGCATCAGGACAAATAGCGAAACTGCCTAGTAATATTATGGTTGTTTCTGCGCCGGATAGAATTAGACAGTTAAGTTATATCAGTTGCCTTGAATGTGATACAAGTGAACATGCTATATCAAATAGTGATAGCATTATATTTGCTAGCCCAGATTTAACAGGAATTGATGGAAAAATTACTTTAAGAAAAATAGACACAGTAGATATTAATACATTGTCTAGTTCTAATTTCTTCTATGGGATTGAAGCTAACGATAAACGAACATCTGAAATTATTAATTACATTCTTGAGGATTCAAATAGAATTGATGAACATATCCAAAATATTATTGCGGAAATAAAACAAATTAAAACAGCTGGAATACATATCAACTATCAAAATATTAAATTAGAAAACAAGAAATTATTTACTAGTTTTATCAATAGGTTATCTGATGTTCTTGCTACTCAAAACTTAGGTCAATTAATTGTCTCATTGCCTGTTTCAGACGATCTTGAAAACGATTCATATGATTGGCAAAAGATTTTTGATGTTGCTCAAAGGGTATGGGTGCATCCATCTGAAGATGGATCAAAATTGTATAAAGAGTTAGATCATTTATCTGAAATGTCTGAAAAATTAGATTTAGATAATTCAAAAATGCATTTAGTAATTAATTCCATCGCTAGAGAAAGATCTATGGATGGGATTGATGCAATTTCTCGAGTAGATGCATTGAAAATAGCCAGTGATTTTTCTGTTAAACTTAATGAAAAAGCAGTTACTACAGATTCCCCAATTACTTTAGATGCATTAAATTTAAATACTCTTAATACTGGCAATAATAAATTAAGCTGGGATGATATATCTAAGTCCGTATCCTTTAGGTATATCAGTAATGGAAGCGAAAGAACAATTTGGATTCAGAATAGCTTTTCATTACGTTTTCAAATTTATTTTGCAGAAAAAAATAAATTTGCAGGTGTTGTTGTTAATGCAAATCAATTAGATCAACATACTAAAGAATATTGGGAAATATTTAATAAATATTTAACTAGCGCAGAAATTGAATTATTAAAGCCCTTTGATGATTATGTACGTTTGAATTGGAATGCGTCAGGAGGCGTCTTTGAAAATAATAGCGGTGAGTCAATTACTTGGCGCTCACCCAAAGATGCAGGAGCCTATAGCATTCAACTCAGTGCCTCTGACGGTGAGGTTTTCTTATCAACAGAGCTAGTAATTAATGTTGTTGCTGCTAAGAATACTGCATCTTTGATTACTCAATTAACCAAAACTTTGCCAAATATAAATATTGAATTTATTAGTGTTGTTCAAAATGAAATCAAGAAACCTCTCATCGAAGAAGTGACTAAAACAGATAAAGACCAAAGTAAAGAGATCGTAAAAAATGTTTCAATTGTTGAATACCGCCCTATGCCTATTGGCCCACCTGGACCCGCTGGCAATTAATATGAATTTAAGGAGTTATAGTTGCTAATTGTCACTGGTGGCATTGCAAAGGGCACTAAACTTAAATTGCCAGATGAAAAGATTACAAGACCAACTTCCCAAAAAATGCGCGAAGCACTCTTTGCTATAATTGAGAATTTTGGAATTGACTTCAAGATAGTTTTTGATTTGTATGCTGGGAGCGGAATGCTTGGAATTGAAGCTTTATCTCGAGGTGCTGATAGCTGTATTTTTATCGAATCAAATAAAAATATATGCAAAATCATTAAAAACAATCTTAAATCGACTAATTTAATCAGTAAATCAGAAGTTCTTAATGCATCTGTTGGGAAATGGAAAGTTAGTGTAAATAATGAGCCTACATTAATCTTGGTTGATCCCCCCTTTAATGATGAGCTTAAATGGATTAAGATAGAAAAATCTTTGGGAGATCTTTCATTTTACAAAGATTTGATTTTGGTCATTGAACATTTTCATAAAGATGATGCTCCAGAATTTATTTGTGGAATTAATAAATTTCGTTCAAGGAGACATGGAGATTCTATAATAAGTTTTTATAAAATCTAAATAGTTTAGGAATTGATTGAGGATAAAAATGGTAGTTGCAATGTACCCTGGAAGATTTGATCCAGTAACAAATGGACATTTGGATATAGTTGATCGAGCTTCTAAAATTTTTGATCATTTGATTATTGGTATTGCTGCAGGGGACGTAAAGACCAATTTATTTTCTGCCGAAGAACGTGCAGAATTGTTTAAAAAATCAACTGCTCAATATGACAATATATCTGTCGAAATTTTTGATGGGCTAACAATAGATACAGCACGAAATTTAAACGTGAATGTATTAATTAGAGGGCTGCGAGCTGTAACAGATTTTACAACTGAATTTGACATGGCATTAATGAACCGAGACATGGAACAAGAGATTGAATCAATATTTTTTATTACAGATTTGGGTAATTTATTTTTGAGTGCTAGTCGAGTTAGGGAACTAGCTAGTTATGGTGTAAATGTTGATCAATATGTTCCAGATATTGTTTCTAAAGAACTTACAAAAAAATTTAATTCATAAAGAGGAATAATGGATTTACTTCACCTTGTTGATAAATTAGAAGAATTGGTAGCTGATTCTAAGAAGGTGCCTCTTGGTAATAGGATAATGCTTCCTTATGATCGGATATTAGAAATTATTGATGAGTTGCGTATTGCTATTCCTAATGATGTTCGTGAAGCCGAAGAACTTGTTTTAAATAAGTCATCTCTTTTACGATCAGCAGAAGAAGAAGCTAAGCTTGTAATTTCAGCTGCTGAATCTAAAGCAAGCACTTTGATGGACGAACATGAAATTGTTCAAAGTGCTAGATTAAAAGCAGATCAAATTATTCAACAAGGTGAAAATAATCTTAAGGAAAGAATTAATCAAGCAAATCAAGAGATAACCAAGCGAATAGAAGATTCTAGGGTTTTGGCTCAACAAGAAATGGGAGCTGCCGATAATTATGCTAAACAATTACTTGAAAGACAAGATCGACAACTTCAAGCATTTACTTCATCTGTACATAATGGGTTAGAACAATTAGATAGAGTTCAAAATGTGGAGCAAATTGTCAATGAGGATACTCTGGATACTAATAATATTGATTTAGGTGATTCTCAGTCAATGGAACTTGAAGAGGAGATAGTTATAGATACAACTTCAGAATCTGAAAATAATTTAGAACTTTCTAATGAAAATTTAGAACAAATTATCGATTCTAATAATACAACAGAAAAAATTGTTGATGATTTCTCGTTAGATGATTTTGACGAACGAAAATAGTTTGTAATAAATTAAATTATTTTATGACTATATTTAATAGTTTATCTTGTATGTATATCACTTTAATAATTTCTTTTTGATTTAAATATGTTGCAATTTTTTCGTTTTCTTTTGCTTGTTGAAGGACTGTAGGCTCATCAGCACCAACCATAATATCTAGTGATACACGTAATTTACCATTAATTTGAATCGGTATTTCTTGTGTGTCAGATATTGTTAACTCATCAATATACTCAGGCCAACTCATTTTATGGATAGAATATTCTTTGCCTATTTGCATCCAAAGTTCTTCACTGATATGAGGGCAAAGTGGAGCAATCATTAGGCATAGAAATTCAATTGCTTCATCCCAGGATTTTAAATCATTTTTATTGATTTCATCAATTGCTATCAGCGCATTTGTCATTTCCATTAATGATGCAATCATTGTATTGAATCGAAAATTTTCAATATCATAAGTAGCTTTTTTTAACGTAGAGTGACTTATTTTTTTTATCATCGTTGATTTTTCTTCAATAGTCGTTATTGTTGGTCGGGTTAAAACAAGATTCCATAATCGATTTAACCATCTATGAGTACCAACAACACCTGATAAATCATATGGCCCACCTTGATCCCAAGGACCCAAAAACATTAAATATGATCTAAATGCATCAGCGCCCCATTTTTCAACTTGACTATCTGGAGCAACAACGTTTCCTCTTGATTTTGACATTCTTTGACCATCAGTACCTAATATCTGACCTTGACTAAAATAACGAGTAAATGGTTCATCGTCCTTCAAAACACCCATATCTCTTGCTGCTTTGTAAAAAAATCTTGAATATAAAAGATGCATTGTTGCGTGTTCTGCGCCTCCAGTATATTGATCTACAGGAAGCCATGAATTTTCAGAATCTGAACTGATTACTGCATTTTTATTTTTTGAATCTGCATATCTTATGTAGTACCATGATGAACACATAAAGGTATCCATTGTATCGGTTTCACGTTTTGCTGGACCTTTGCATTTTGGGCAAGTTGTGTTTACAAACTCTTCACTCAATGACAAAGGTGATTTGCCCGTAGGTAAAAATTCAACATCATAAGGTAGTTTAATTGGTAAATCATTTTCTGGGACTGGAACTATGCCACATTCATTATTTTCACAATAAATTATCGGTATTGGGGCACCCCAATATCTTTGCCTAGAGATTAACCAATCTCGCATACGATATTGAATTTTCAGTTTGCCTATTTTCTCTTTATCTAAGTAATCAGTAATTTCATTTATTGCAGTTTTTGTATCTTTCCCATTGAATTGCTCAGAATTAATTAGAGTGCCATCTTCAGTAAAGGCCTCAATTAATTCTTGCTTATTATTTAGCGAATTACTAATTACTTGAATAATTTCTAATGAGAATTTAGTAGCAAAATCAAAATCTCTTTGATCATGAGCAGGCACACCCATTACAGCGCCAGTTCCATATGTAGGTGAGACATAGTCTGCTATCCATATTTGAATCTTCTTTTCATTGAGTGGGTGCAAACAATATGCGCCAGTAAAGACGCCAGTCTTTTCTTTTAAAAGAGATTCTCGTTCAATTTCTGATTTTAATTTTGTTGAATCTTGATATTGCTTTACTTCATTTTTTTGTTCTTGAGTTGTTATTTTATCAACTAGAGGATGTTCTGGTGCAAGGACCATAAATGATACACCGAATAAAGTGTCTGGTCTTGTCGTAAAGACATTGATTTTTAATTCAGTAGTATTCATCTCTGAGTCAAGGATGGAAAAATCAATTTCTGCTCCTACGGATTTGCCAATCCAGTTTTTTTGCATTGATTTAACTGATGACGGCCAATCCATTTGATCGTTATCTAGTAGTTCATCTGCATAATCAGTAATGCGAAAAAACCACTGCTCCATTTCTCTTTGCTCAACCAATGCACCAGATCTATCAGATTTACCATCTATGACTTGTTCATTTGCTAAAGTAGTTTCATCAATTGGGTCCCAATTAACTAAAGCCTTGCCTCTATAAGCTAAGTCATTATTATAGAGTTGTAAAAACCACCATTGTGTCCATTTATAATAATCATCAGCACTTGTATTAACTTCTCTATTCCAATCAAACATTGCCCCCATTTTTTTTAGTTGTTTTCTCATCCTTTCAATATTTCCATCTGTCCAATCTTTAGGGTGGGTTTTGCCTTTAATTGCTGCATTTTCGGCAGGTAAACCGAATGCATCAAAACCCATTGGGAATAGGACATTATTCCCTTTCATACTGTAATATCTTGCTAGTGAGTCAGATGGCGCCATTGCATACCAATGACCAATATGTAGATCTCCAGAAGTATAAGGAAACATGGTGAGATGATAGCGATTCTTTTTCTTAGAATCCTTATTTGGTGTATTGTATAGCTTGTCTTTATCCCATTTTTTCTGCCATTTTTTTTCAATAGCATTTGGATTGTATTCTTCTATTTTTTCTGAATTTTGCATTAGTTTTTTTTCTTTTTATAAATGATTATATTAAGTTATTTTATAACACTAAATCATTTATAAAAATGTTTATTTTTTAGTTTATGAAATAAATTAAGATGTTAATTAAGTAATCATTTAACATTTTAAAATTAAATCCATGATAAAAAAAAATTGTTATTATTTATAACTTAAATTTATGTTTAATTTATATTCGAAGAGGATTTAGAATTAATTCATTGAGGAGCGTTATGACAAATCTTGGTTTTACAGGGACTATAGCCAAAGCATCAACAAAATATAGATTCGCAGTTTTATTTGTTTGGATTGTATTATTTCTTATAGGTGGCTACTTTGCTGCTGGAATAAACGATCATACAGAGAATGATCAAGGTTTTGTGACTGAACCAGAATCTGAAAAAGCTCTTGCTCTGTACAATAAAGAATTTTCTTCAGACTCTATAGTTTCTTTGAGTGAAAATATTATTATAAAATCTCTTGATAATCAGACCATCAATGATACTGAATTTCAGTCCATAGTCAGTGATGTAACGAGTAAAATAAGAGCTTTAGAATCTAGCGTTGCATTTGCTACTAATTTTTATGAAACTAATATGTCTAATTTAGTTTCTCAAGATCAAAAAATTACATTAATCCCAGTTGATTTAAAAGGAACCTTTGAAAATTCTGCTTTAACTGCTCGTCCTTATGTGGAATTGATTCATGAACTAGATTCTGAACATAACAATTTTGATATACTAACATCTGGTTTTGCTTCAATAGATTTAAACTTTGTCGAAGTTGCAGAAGACGATCTTGCTAGTGAAATTCAAGTAATGCCCATTGCTTTACTAGTTTTATTATTTGTGTTTGGAGCTTTAGTTGCCTCAGTCATTCCAATTCTTTTAGGACTAGTGGCCATTGTAATCGCAATTGGAATTTGTGCATTAATTAGCCGAATTTATCCACTAAATATATTTGTTACAAATATCGTATTGACAATTGGGCTAGCTGTCGGAATCGATTATGCATTATTTATTATGGACCGTTTTAGAGAAGAAAGATCGAAGGGTCTTGAAAAAATTAATGCAATAACTAAAGCGGGCTCTACATCTTCTCGTGCAGTGTTATTCTCAGGTTTTACTGTAATGTTGTCCCTTCTAGGAATGTTTATTGTTCCAACAGATATTTTTCGAAGTTTAGGATTAGGTGCAATTATAGTTGTTGTAGTTTCTATAGTGTCATCATTGACTTTATTGCCTGCCATATTAGCAATTCTAGGTGATAGCATTAATCGGCTTAAAATTCCATTTATTCAGACAAGCACTAAAGAAGAAAGTAAATTTTGGTCTGCTATCGCTTTTAATGTTATGAAATACAAGATTGTAGGGGTTATCGTCCCTGCTGTTGTACTAGTGCTTATAAGTTCACAATATTTTAATATCACTATTGGGGCTAGTGGCGTTGAAACTCTTCCTGAAGAAAACCGAGCACGTAAAGCCTATGAAATTTTAGAATCAACTTTCTTATCTGGAGGCATTGCCACGCCAATTATTATCGTTGCAGAGAGCAATAATGATGAGCAATCCAACATGCTGAGTGGTTTTGAGCAGTTAAATAATGAAATTAATGCAAGTAATGCTTTTGGACCAATTTTAGGATTTGAAACTAGTAATTCAGGTTCTGCGTATGCCTTGCAGGTTGCACCAAAAAGCTCAGCAACTAGTGGCGCTGCAACTGATTCTGTTGATTTGTTACGTAACTCATTAATTCCCAAATCTTTTGGAGTCAATGATAACAAAGTTCTTGTAGGTGGCCAAAGTGCTGGTTATAAAGATTTCTATCTCTTAGTTGATCAATATACTCCAATAGTATTTATTTTCGTCTTATCCACAAGCTTTTTGCTTCTACTGGTTGTATTTAGATCCATTTTTGTTCCTATAAAAGCAGTGATTATGAACATGTTAGGCGTAGGAACAGCATATGGTCTTATGTATCTTGTTTTTGAAAAAGGATATGCAGCAAGTTTTTTTGGGTTTCAACAAGTTGAGAGTATTGAAGCCTGGGTACCATTATTTTTGTTTACAATTGTTTTTGGGCTATCAATGGATTATGAAGTTTTCTTATTAAGTAGGATTCGTGAACATTTTGATGCTAACGGTAATAATGCTGAAGCTGTCGCACATGGTATCAAAAGGACAGGTAAATTAATTACCGGAGCTGCTGGGATCATGATCGTTGTTTTTAGTGGATTTGCAATGGGTGAATTAACTATGTTTCAACAAATGGGATTCGGAACGGGTATTGCCGTATTCATAGACGCTACGGTTATAAGAATGATTTTTGTTCCAGCCTCTATGGCTCTTGTAGATAAATGGAATTGGTACTTTCCTAGTTGGTTAAATTGGATTCCAGATGTTAGAGTAGAACCACCAGAAAATATTTAATTTCTGCGGGAAGGTTTGAAAAATGTTTAATGGAATCAAAGGCGTATTTATTCGCGTGAACAATATTGAAGATGCTACCGATAAGTATTTAAAAGTATTTGGTGGTAAGTTGGTCCAAAGGCATAAATTTGAAGATTTAGGTTTTGATACTTCTGTAATTGAATATAATAATGATACTTTTATAGAAATCATTTCACCGCTAGGTGATTCAAGTCCTGTTCAAAAAGCGTTAGATAAATTTGGTGAAGGCGTACACTTAATTGCTATGGATAATGATGATCCTGCACAGACTGTTAATGACCTAAGGGCAATGGGTCTTAATTTAATTAATGATCCTGGAGAAGGAAGCCCAATTACCCAACAAATATTTGTTCATCCAAAAGAGTTAAATGGAATGATGGGATTAATTTCTGGCACTCCCATTGATTAATCAAGATGCGACAATTATTTACTGGAGCAAGTTTTGAGATTTAGTTATTATTTAAATCCGCAGACTATTGAGCCTGAAGATGACAGGCAAATTATTAATGAGATGTTAAACCACACTGGTTATGCTATTAAAAATGGATTTACTGATATTTGGATTACTGATCATAATTTTACCGGTTATAGTGCATTCTCTGATGCAATTATCATGGCTGGTGCGGTTACACAAAGATTTCCCGGTACACATATTGGTTTTGCTTTAAATGTTGTTCCGCTTATGCATCCAATAAGGTTTGTTACCCAAATGAATCTTCTTGATCAATTGACAAATGGCAATTTAACTGTGGGTGTAGGTGCTGGCAACTCTCCATCAGAATTTGCTGGTTACGGGATTGATGTTGACAATAGACATGAAATCATGGATGAATTCATGTCTATATGTGAAAAAGCTTGGGTCCACAAAAAAGGAGAATTAAAATATAATGGCAAATATTTTAACGGCAGAATTCAAGGAAGAATTATTCCGCAGCCTGTACAAGAGCCTTATCCACATTTAGCTGTAGGAACTGGCACTCCTGAAAGATTAACCTTTACTGGGCAAAAGGGTTGGTCGTTGTTAATGGGACCAAGAGAGCCACAATATTTAGCAGTCCGAATGCATATGTATAAAAAAGGATTAAATAATTCTAATTTAAATAAAAAACACATCGAAAAAGCTTGGAAATATACAGGTGTAGGTAGGCAGTTATATATTTGCGAGGAAGGCGAAAATTGGCGTGAGTCTCTTGCGCCAAATATTGACCATTGGATTAGAATTTCAGCTAGAGGGGATGAAGGGAAATATTCATTAACTCAAGAAGAATATGATGATCGATACAATAGATATACCAATGGCGGTTGGCTATATGCTGGTACAGCAGATGAAATTTTTAAAAAACTAGAACCACTAGCAAAATTAGGTATCAGGCATTTAATGTGCTGGTTTGATTTTGGAATGCTGTCTAATGATCAAGTTATGGGCAGCTTACAAAGGTTCATTAAACATGTTATGCCTCGTTTGACTGATGTTGAAACTGATCCTATTTATATAGAAAAACTTTTGGAAGACAATTCAATGGAAACTAAAGCACCAGATGCTCTGAACACATTATAGTAATTGAGAAATTGGAATAGCATGATTAAGATAGCAATAATTGATGATTATACTTCTGATGCATCTGCATTAGCAGACTGGACACGTTTACCAGATAATTATAGAGTAGATTTTTTTCAAGAGCACATCACTGATTTAAAAGAATTAATTGCAAGGTTAATTGAGTATGAAATTTTAGTTGTAATGAGAGAAAGAACTCTAATTTCCAGCGACCTCATTACTGCATTACCGAATTTACAAATGATTATTACATCAGGGATGTATAATGCAGCAATTGATTTTTCTGCTGCCAAAGAAAACAAAGTGCTGATTTGTGGTACCGAATCTAGTGGTATTTCAACCACTGAGCAGACGTGGGCTTTAATCCTTGCTTTAACACACAATATTGTATCGGAACATAATCATATGGTTGATGGTCTATGGCAACAATCCTTAGCCACAGAATTGAATCAAAAAAATCTAGGCATTATTGGTCTTGGTAGAATTGGTCTGGAAGTTGCAAAGATTGGATTTGCGTTTGGCATGAATGTTTTTGCGTGGAGCCAAAATTTAACTAAAGATTACGCAGAACAAAACGGAATCAATTTTATTAAATCCAAAGAAGAGATATGTGAAATTAGTGACGTACTTTCTTTGCATGTGAGACTATCTGAACGCACAATTAATTTAATTACAGCTAAAGAATTTTCAATAATGCGTAGTGATGCCTTTATAATTAATACTTCTAGAGGGCCTATAATAAATGAAATTGACCTAATTAAGGCTCTCAAGAGTCAAGTTATAGCAGGAGCTGGGTTAGATGTTTATGATAACGAGCCTTTGCCTAAAAACCATGCATTCAGAAAATTAAATAATGTAGTTCTATCACCGCATTTAGGTTATGGAACAAAAGAATTAATGACCAAA
Source organism: Chloroflexota bacterium (assembly GCA_002718395.1). Classification (GTDB taxonomy): domain Bacteria; phylum Chloroflexota; class Dehalococcoidia; order UBA2979; family UBA2979. The sequence continues at coordinate 11,211 of PBEG01000023.1, forward strand.
TTTTTTAACCAAATTTTAGAAAATATTGAGGCATATATAATGAATAAGCCTATTCGGGTTATTACTGAACCACCTGATAGGAGTACGTACAGCTAAATTCATCACTGTTTTCAGATTGGATCTTTGGTGGACCTGGGGGGGCTCGAACCCCCGACCTCTACACTGCCAGTGTAGCGCTCTCCCAGCTGAGCTACAGGCCCATTTTAAAATACTATCTTATATTTATATGAAAAAAAAGCAATTAGCATTATAACGGTCTTTTAATTGCTATTCCTGATTTTCTTGGGAAACGGTTAGGAGTTTTTTTAAATTTTTTGACTATAATTATAGCTTGATTATTTTCTGTAAAATTCTTTGGGAATTCAATAACATCAATAATTTCACATCCTAATTCTTTAGAAGCATTTTCAACATTATTAACTTCATTTCTAGATTCAGAACCCTTGGGCGAAAAGAGCAAACCATTGATTGTTAATAAAGGCATTGCGTACTCCATAAGAATACTTAAAGGCGCCACAGCTTTAGACACTGCATATTTATAGATATTCTTTTGTTCTTTTGCAAAATCTTCAACTCGTTGATTAATTGAATTGAAATTACTTAACTCTAAGCTTTGAATGATGCCCTCAACAAATAAGCTCTTTTTTTTGTTGGCATCTAGCAAATCAACTTGATAATTTGCATTTATAATACCTAAAATGATACCTGGTATGCCTGCACCAGTGCCTATATCTATTAAATTGGCTTTCTCTCCATTTGCATATTTATTAATGCACTGTACTAAAAATAATGATTCACCTATATGTCTATCTACAATATCTTTTGAGCCTTTAATATTCGTAAATCCTTTTTGCACACCATCTGATGCAATGCTTGTACAATAATCACTCAGAAGAGATAATTTGTTATCATCTATATATATTTTTAATACTGAAGCGCATTCTTGGATTAATTGTTTGTACATCTTAATCTTCTATAAATCTTTCTTTGCATTGTTATCAATAAAACTTATTTTGTATAATAAATATACATATTTTTTGAATATTGTAATCATATCATTAGCTCAAATTATTTTGAATGGAAAAAGATGAGTAGTAACGAATCAATGAACCCAGATGCATATTATGTTACAAAAGACGGTTTTAAGAAGCTAGAAAGAGATTTAGTGGAATTAAAAAACCAAAGACCTGCCATTGCTGAATCATTACGCGTTGCTATGCAAGATAAAGATTTTAGAGAGAACGCACCTCTGGATGCTGCGCGTGATGCACAAGCACATTTAGAAGCAAAGATTCGTAATATTGAGAGTCAGATTAGAATCGCTGTTATTATCAGTGCTGATGATAAGGGAGCTTCTGCACATATTGGATCAAAAATTAAATTATTAAACTTAGAAAAAAAATCTGAACACTCATTTGAACTTGTTACCCCGTCTGAAGTTGATCCTAAGAATGGTAAAATATCGATTGAATCTCCTGTTGGCCTTGCAGCAAGTAATAAAAATGTTGGCGATCAAATTATTGTTAAAACACCAAGTGGAGATGTTAAATTTAAAATTATTGACGTCACTAATTAATTAATAGTACATCAATCCCCATGCCTGCGAATAAAACAACTAAGTATATAATAGAGAATAAGAATAATTTTTTTGCTTGTTTGTCACTGTAATTTTTGTAAAGCTCAAATGCATATTTGATAAATAGTATATTAATAAAAATTGCTGATCCAAAATAAATAAAACTTAGCCCTGCAATTAATCCAAAGATTATCGAAATGCATACTAAAGCTATTGCATAGAGCAAAATAAGCTTACATGCTTCAATTTTTCCAACAACTACAGGCAACATAGGTACTTTTGCAGATGAGTAGTCATCTTCTTTTAATAAAGCCAATGCCCAAAAATGAGCAGGGGTCCAGTAAAATACGATTAAAAAAAGTAAAATTGCTTCAAGAGAAATTTGATTTTGAACAGCACCCCAGCCGATCATTGGTGGAGTCGAGCCAGCAGCGCCTCCTATTACTATATTTTGAACAGTTCTTCTCTTTAAATAAGCCGTATAAATAATTGCATAAAAGAAAATAGAAAACAAAGTAATCAAAGCTGCCATCATGTTGATCGTAAAATATAGCTGCACTATTGCTATAGAACTCAAAGTTATTCCTAGAATCAAAGCATGTTGTTCCGGTAAAATATTTTTTGGAAGTGGTCTATTGCTTGTTCTTTTCATTAATTTATCAATATCCCTATCTAAATAGTGATTCATTGAGTTTGCGCCGCCTGCAGCTAGACTGCCTCCAAAAATCGTATAGAACATCAGTTGAAATTCAGGTAGTTCATTAGCAGCAAGAATCATTGCAGGTATTGTTGTAACAAGTAACAACCAAATAATACCAGGCTTAGTTAAGGCAATATAACTTGGTAATAGTTGCAGATGTCTTTGATAATTTTTCATAAAATTTTTCAAAATTATTTATTATTTGTTATGTTTTTTATCTCATCTTCAATTTCATTAATTTTTATGTTCATATAAATTAATAAGCTGAAAATAATAATCCAAAGTCCAGTATAACCAATAAATAGATAGAACAGGTTATTCAATTAAACCTCCTTTAATTTTTTTGTCATAACTTTTTTTATTTCGTACTGATTTTTTATAATACGTACATTTATAGTAATAAGCCAAAATACCAAAATGATGATTGCAATGATACTAATTAATAAAACAGTAACCATTTCAGTAGGTAATCTTTCTTCACTTACAGGAGCTAAAACAATAGGTTGTGGATGCAAGGTTCTCCACCATCTCACAGACATATTAATAAGAGGGATGTCTAAAAATGATATAGCACCAATGAAAGCAGCTATTTTTGAATACCTTCCTTCGCCAAGTGGATCTAAGGCATGTATGAGCAAATATCCTACATATAAAAGTAATAAAATGAGCGTACTAGTTAACCGAGCATCCCATGTCCACCATACACCCCAAACAGGTTTTCCCCATGCCATTCCTGACCATAAACATATGCAAGTAAATATAATACCAATGATTGCACTTGCTTTGGCCCAATGATTATATATTGGTTGTTTTTTCCAAAGGAAGAAAACTGAAAACAAACAAGTGAGTCCAAAGCAAAAATATGATGCAAGTGCTGTCGGTAAGTGAAAATAAAAAATTCTTTGAACGTCTCCTTCAACAACTTCAGTAGGGGCATATAAAAATGCTCCAGCTAAAAAAGCGATTATTAATATGAAAGAAATAACAGGAAGTAATTTCTGAACAAAAAAATAAGAAGGAAATTTTTCAAGAATGGTTTCTAAATTATTCATTATTCATCAATTATAAATTGAAATAGTATTATGCTCATTATAGTTTGCCAAAAAGAAAATAAAGTTCCTAATAAAAGCCAATGTTGCTCTACATCGATTAATCCAATTAAAACAAATGTGATTCTAGTAGCAGCAAGCAACAATGGAATTAGTAAAGGGACGACAATGATGTAAGTTAAAAAAGTTCCAGATTGATTTTTGTAGCTTAAAGGCGACAAACATGTTAGTAAAGAAATCATACCTAAAGAAATAATGATGATTGGTAAAATCATTCTAAAATCTACAATTTGAATATTAAAAAATAATAATGCTGCTAATAACAATACAGATTCAATAATAAGAATAAATAAAAAGTTTGTCGTTGTTTTACTTATTGCAATTAAGGTGAATGGGACATTTAAAATTTTTAAAGCATATATTATGCCATTATCTAATTCTTGTTCAAAGCTTTTGTTTGTCACTAAAATTCCACAAAATAAGAAGGTTATCCATAATAATCCAGGAAGTATTGTTTTCGCATCCAGCATAAATAAATCAATTGTCAGATTATAAAAAATAATTGATGTCAATCCAAATGCTATTCCAGAAAATAATGAATTAAATTCTTTTCTGCTTATCAGAAAGTCCTTTTTAAAAAGTATTCTCATTTTTTTCATTTTTAGATCTCTTTTATTTCAATTTTATTGTTCTTTATTTCAATTATTTTTGAAGCCCAACTACTTATATTGTCTATGTCATGCGTTGCAACTATAATTGTTAAATCGTCTTTGCAAAATATTTTATTCATCAATGTTTTTTTTGAATTGTGATCTAGATTTTTTGTCGGCTCATCTAAAAGTAATATTTTTTGCTCTTTGATATTTAATAAGGATCTTATTAAATTTATACGTTGTTGCATGCCTGAGGAGAGTAAATCAATTTGAGCGTTAACAATATGATTGCAAGCAAATATTTCAAGCAGTTTGCCTATTTCATTTGTAGGATTTTTAATGGGCATTAACTTTGCATAAAATTCTAAATTCTCGAAAACTGATAATCTTTGTTCGAGCATTAGCTCATCTATGCAAATGCCTATAGCAGGTTTTTCAATGTTGTTATTGTGCATATCACATTCATCGATTTGTACAATTCCCGAAGTTGGCTTTAATAAGCCAGAAATGATTTTGATTAATGTTGTTTTCCCAGTTCCATTTTCACCAATTAATGCAATTTTTTCTCCTTTTTTAACTTCAAAATTAATATTTTCCAGTACAGGTTGATTTCCAAAGTTTTTATTTAGGTTGCTTGTGATTAATATCGGAGCTTTATTCATTTTTCCCTCTAGCTTTTATAATTAGGAATGTAAGACTTGATGAGATAATAATAATTGAAATAATTGCAAAAATATTGTTTTGTGCAAGAAAAAAGTTTTTTTCTATAAAAATTTTATTTATCAACAACTCTGCTTTTGTTCCTTTTGATATATTTTCAGCTTGAAATACCAGCATCCTTTCTTTTTCAAAGAATTGTTCACCTTTTTTTTGGAAGTCTTTTATTGGAATTATTTCTTTTGAAAACCTTGTCGGAATGATTACTTCAATAATGTTTGTGTCATAGATGCTAGTAAAAATAAAGCTATATGCATTGGAATTAGATAAAGCTGTTGTATGGATAGTTGAAATTGTATTCATCCCTGGGAGAATAGGCATTGCAATATTCAAGAAATTATCATTTTGTAAAAAACGATCATTACCCAAATTTCCTACGGCATTAATTGTATCATTTAATAGATGCATTTTATAAGTTGGAGTAAATTGATCGTCAAAAAAATATGTCCAATTTTGAGTATTTCTAATTATATCTTCTCTGATGAATGTAATTTCTTTTTTTGAATAGTCTATCTTGCTTAAAGTAAATTTTGTAACAATGTTTTCTATAAGAGGCAACTTATTGCTCTTTTCAAAAATTGCCACATCAATTGTTATTGATTCATTAATTTTTGCAGAATAATCATAATAGTCGCTAATGTACTTTATGTTCTGATAAATGGTTTCAGTAAAATACAAATCTTTTTCTTGATAGTTTGTAAAAAACATATAATAACCGTTTAATGCAATTGTCGATTGCTTTGATTGTTCTCCAGATTCATGTATTGTAATGAGATTGATTACTAATTCTTTTGGTATTTTTTTTTCGTCTATGTGAGTTATTTGTCCAGAAATCGCTATAAAATTATTTTGCGCTTTTGATATTTTCTCAGCAGGGAATATGAATATCATGCTTAGTGTAAATACAGCAATTGATATCAATGTAATTTTCATTATTTATCTTAATTTAAATTTGTTGAATATAAAAATTGATATAGTAGTAAATACTAGACATATAAAACTAAATGCAAAGTAAATAATTCTATTCGTTTCATTTAAAATCTCATTTCCGTATCTTGTCTTAAAAAAATTGATAATTGCATCATCTTGTTTGCCAGATTGTACTTGTTCGTTTATGCTTTTTTTCATTTCTCTACATATCGGCAATTCGCATAATTTTAATGTTATACCATCGCATGATGGACAGCGAAGTTGATTTTCTAGATTAGATATTCTTTTCTCCGAATCAGTATTGATATTTGTAATGGAATTTTTTTGAATATTTTGACTTGTATTAATTATTGCAAATCCGATAGTAATTATTAATATCAATGGAATAGATTGCAAAAATATTTTTTTATTCATTTTATGTCTCTTTGGATTGAACAAGTGAAATACCGATTCCAAATAAATAAAGTGCGCCGCCAAACCATAATAAGTTAATAAAAGGATTAATGTAAATATGAAATTGAGAGCTTAATTCTTCGTTCCAAGTTTGAACGAATAAGTAGATATCTTTTGTGATGCCTCTTTTGATATCTACAACACCCACCGGTTGAGTTGGATTATTCGTAAAGAATCTTTTGCCTGGAGCTAATTCAGCGACCATATTATTTTTTTTGAACATTGCAATATTTGCATTAACTTCCATATTAATGCCATTTTTATTTATTTCTTCATAAGTTAGAGAATTGTAGATAATTTTATATTCGCCTAATTGCAATTCATCTCCTGGTTTAATAGTAAATTGTTGATGTGTTTGAAATGCAGTAGCACTAATTGCTCCGATAGTAAAAATTGCAACACCAATATGTGTTAAGTGGCTTGCTTGCTTGTTGAAAATTGCTTTAACATTATTTTTTGATTTCAATAAATTTACATAAATAGAATACAATGATCCATAGCAGATTATTATGGAGCAGCCAATTCCAAAAATTGGTAGGAATTTATTGAAATTTGTTGCAAGCGAAATAAATAAAAATGGCAATAACATTACTGTGAAATAAATTATTCTTTTATAACTCTTTTTTTTACTTTCATATTTTGATGGAAGAATTGACGAAATAGATAGTGCAATTATAAGCAACAATAACAATGATCCGATTGTTTGGTTATAAAAACTTGGGCTAATAATAATTTTTTCTTGCTTAATAATTTCAAATACTATTGGCAAAATGAGCGTCGAAACAATAGATAAAGTAATTAATAAATTAATGAATGCATTAAAGATTAGAGTGCTTTCTTTACTTAATAGTCCAGGTATCCTTAATTTTTCTATAGGGCTGATAGACATGAGTGCATAAATATTCAAGAGAACCAAAAAAGTGAGATAAATTAAATAATAAAAACCGGTGTCGGATTGAGCGAAAGAATGCACAGAGTCTATGGCACCACTTCTTACATTGAAAGTGGTAAAAATTGCTAGGATAAATCCTAGAGAGCCAAGAAAAACATTCATATGAGCAAATGCTTTTTTCTGATTTTTAAAATAAGAAATATGTAATAATGCAATCATTGGTAATAATGCAAGTACTGCACTGTTTTCAACTGGATCCCATCCCCAAAAACCACCCCAGCCAAGAACAGTATATGCCCACCATGCACCCAATAGATTGCCAAGGGTGAGTAAAAAAATTGCTAGCAGTATCCATTTTCTAATTAATAATGTCCAGTCAATCAATAGATTATTACGTCTAGATATTGCTACGCTGGTTGCAATTGTAAATGGGATAACTGTTGAAGCTAAACCGCTTAGTAAAATTGGAGGGTGAATGAGCATTGCAGGATCTACAAGTAAAGGATTTAAGCCTAATCCTTCGATTTGTTCAATTGTTGATATTTTGAATGGTTGTGAAAAGAAAACTAATGGAATGAGCATAAATATTAATATTGCAGAAAAAATTGTCATAATATGAAATGCAATTTTAGTAAATACTCTTAAAGAAGTTCGTAAAAATATCGCTATCATTGATGTTAATAAAAATAACCAAAATAACAAAGAGCCTTCTTGACTACTATATAACGATGCCCATTTGTACTTGAGTTCTAGATCGGTAGATGACACGCCATATACATAGCTAAGATTAAATTCATTATTAATTATTGCAAGAAACAATAAAATGCTACTAACTAAAATTAACAATGCGATTAAATAAAAAATATATTTAATCGTAATTTGAATTTGAACTTTGTTATTTTGTTTATTAATAAATTGATAGCAACAAGATAAAAATATAGTAATTGCTAGAATTAAGCTAAAGAATAAACTAATGTAACCAATTGTTGAAATCAAATAGGTCATTTGATCACCTCGGGTAATCTGGAACATATACATCAGCATCTTCTAAATCTGTAAGAAATTCATTCTCATGTTTTACAATTACTGACTTCGATCTTATTTCTTCTTTGCTGATAGCAAGACCCTCAGCAATAATGAAAGTTCGTGGACCAAACAGGCTTGGCAACATACCTTCATGAGTTACAGAAATCTTTGTATTATTTTCTCCAAAAATCTCAAACTTTGTTATGCCTAGATCGTTATATTTAATTGATTTTTCTACTACTCTACCACCAACTCTTATTCGTAGATTTGGATTGTAATCTTTTTGAATAAATTCCTCAGGAGTCAGATAATAGGTAAATGCATTATTTGCAGAATAAACTGCAAAAACAATAAATAGAATAGTGCTAATAATCATTAATAAAATTAATTGTGTTTTCGCATTATAAAAATTAATTTTTTTCATATTCGTGATCTTTCATAGTTTTTTATCATTGTGTATTAATTTCTTTTAATAATTCTATTAACTCTTTTTCATCGAAAGGACCAATAATTTTTTTGGTTATTTGCATATTTTTTGAAATAAAGATTGTTTCAGGAACGCCAATTAATCCAAACTCTATGGCCTTATTGTTGTTATTGTAACTAATTGGAAAAGTTATACCATTTTTTCTGATGAAATTTGAAGCATTACTATAATCATCAAAAATATTGACACCAACAAAAATATAATCCAATATTTTATGTTGCTCCCATTGTTTTTCAATTATTTTCATTTCTTCTGCGCAACTATCGCACCAAGATGCCCAAAAATATAATAGTATATTTTTTTGCTTTAAATCCTTATTTGTTATATATTGGTCATTGTCAATTTGAAATGCAAAACTAGAATTGATTTGTTGATTAATTTTTTTATTTGGATCGTAATTATCAAAGATGCCAATCCAAAAAACTAATAGAATACTTAAGGACAAAAAAGAGTAAAGTAATATTAGTGCTTTATTTTTTGTAAGCATTTTATTACTCCTTTTTTATATAGTTTATGAAAAAAATTGATTTTGGAGAATAGAATCAAATACTGCATTTTATAATTTCATTAGTTAATTCATTTGACCTGTAGAATTTTATCCTTCAAAATATCATAGAAGTTATTTTGAGTATGTGTTAGTACATTAGGATAAAATGCTAAGTATTATGAAGCGAAAAACAGTTTTCTCATTTAGCGCCATTATAGGAATTTTTTTATCTGCATGTTCGTCTTGGCAGACAGATCCGCAAACAACTGTTAATCCAAAATCTGACATGGCATATTTAATTCAGGATGTGTATGTCTTGGTATCTTGGTTAGCGTTAATAGTTTTTGTTGTAATTATGTTTGCAATTGTATATATATCTTGGAAATTCAGAGAGCGTCCTGGAGTAGAAGCGCAGCAATTTCATGGTGATACAAGATTAGAAATTATATGGACCTTGATTCCAATATTGATTGTCGTAACTATTTTCATTCCAACGGCTAATGCAATTCCAAAAATGAAATCAGATCCACCAGCGAATGCATTACAAATTGATGTTGTTGGTAAACAATGGTGGTTTGAATTCAAATATCCTGAATTAAATATTACTACCGCAAATGAAATTCATATCCCTGTTAATACACCCGTTGCCTTTAATTTAGAATCAACAGATGTTATTCATGCTTTTTGGATACCACAACTGGGTGGAAAAGTTGATATGGTTCCTGGCCATTCCAATAAAATGTGGTTTACTCCAACAGAAGCAAGAAAAGAAGCTTATTTAGGGCAATGCACTGAATTTTGTGGCACGTCACATGCAAATATGCTATTTCGTGTTTTTGTGGATGAACAGGATGACTTTAATCAATGGGTTAATGATCAACAATCTGTTGCCATACCTGCTCAATCTGAGCTCGCAAAACAAGGCGAAGCATTACTATTAAATAATGTTGCTTTTATATCTGAAAATGGCAGTGCTGTTGGATGTGTAACTTGTCATAAGATTGAAGGCACAACTGCTATGGGAATGCTTGCACCAAATTTGACACATATTGCTAGTAGATCAACTATTGCTGCAGGTGTGTTTGAAAATAATAAAGAGAATTTAATTAAATGGATATCGAATCCAAGTAAAATGAAACCTGGAGTAAGCGAAAGAACTGGCGGAATGCCGATGTATGAAAACTATTTATCTGAAGAACAGATTGAATCAATTGTTGCCTATTTAATGGAACTGCAATAATTTAATACATAAAGGGAGTTATTAATGACGACAGCCTTGCCTCTAGCAGTGAAAGAAGAAACAAATTCTGGTATATGGTCATGGTTAACTACAGTTGATCATAAAAAGATTGGTACAATGTATGGTGTTTCAGGGGTTGTTTTCTTTATTATTGCTGGCTTTGAAGCACTTTTGATCAGAACTCAATTAGCAGTGCCTAATGGAACAATTATTGACGCAGATACTTATAATCAATTATTTACTATGCATGCTCTCATGATGATTTTTCTAGGTGTGATGCCTATGGGAGCAGCTTTTTTTAACTGGCTAGTGCCATTGATGATTGGTGCAAGGGATGTTGCTTTTCCAAGATTGAATGCTTTTTCCTTTTGGACTTTTTTGAGTGGTGCTTTGTTACTTACTTCTAGCTGGATATTTGGCGATGCCCCAGATGTTGGTTGGTTTGCGTATGCTCCTCTAACTGAAAAAGCATACACAGTTGGTCAAGCAATGGATTTTTATGCAGTCGGCTTGCTTTTGCTTGGAGTTGCTTCCACTGTTGCTTCATTGAATTTTGTTGTGACAATTATTAATATGCGGGCGCCTGGTATGTCATGGTTTAGGATGCCTGTTTTTGTTTGGATGATTTTTGTAGTTGCTTGGCTTTTAATTCTATCTTTGCCTGTTCTTACAATTGGATTAGTGCAAATTTATTTTGATAGAAACTTTGATACAAATTTCTTTAATCCAATGGGTGGGGGAGATCCATTGCTTTGGCAGCATTTATTTTGGATTTTTGGTCATCCAGAAGTCTACGTTCTAATATTACCATCTATGGGAATTGTGTCTGAAGTGTTACCGACATTTTCCAGAAAGCCGATCTTTGGTTATTCTGCTATTGTATTTGCTGGATTATCAATTGCAGTCCTTGGATTTGCAGTATGGAGTCATCATATGTTCACAACCGGATTAGGTCCGGTGCCTTCAATTGTTTTTTCTGCATCAACGATGGCAATTGGCGTACCAACTGGGGTCAAGATTTTTAATTGGCTTGCTACTATGTGGGGCGGTAGTATTAGGTTTAATTCTGCTTCTATGTTTTCTATTGGATTTCTTGCATTGTTTACTATCGGTGGTATATCAGGTGTCATGCATGCATCGCCTCCAATAGACACGCAGCAACAAGATACATACTTTATTGTTGCTCACATTCACTATGTTCTTTTTGGAGGTGCTGTTTTTGGAATATTCTCAGGATTCTATTATTGGTGGCCTAAGTTTTTTGGTAGATTTTTAGATGAAAAATTAGGTCAAATCCACTTTTGGTTATTTTTTATAGGAATGAATTTGACATTTTTCCCTATGCATTTTCTTGGTGTACAAGGTATGCCTAGAAGAATTTATCGATATGATGCTGACCTTGGTTGGGAAACATGGAATATAGTTGCTACTTTAGGATCATATCTTCTTGGTGTTGGTATGCTTGTATTCCTTTACGCTGTGTGGAAAGCATATAAATCTGAGCCTGATGCTCCTGATAATCCTTGGGATGCACCTACATTGGAGTGGGCTACATCATCTCCTCCTCCTGAACATGACTTTGATGTTGTTCCTGTAGTTGAGGCGCGAGATCCTCTTTGGTATGACAGAGATAATAATATTACACGAGAGAAAACTAAAGATGAACATATTCATTTACCGCCACCTTCGTACTACCCATTATTGATTTCAATTGGACTACTTGTAGGAGGCATCGGTATGTTGACTACTTTAATGATTTCTGCTCTTGGAGTACTGTTAGTGTTTTATGCAATCTGGGGTTGGGTTTTAGAGCCGACGTCATAATTTGAGATAGGATAAATAATGAGCGAACAAGCACATTCTGTAACAGGGATAGATAGTAGAAAATTATTGATGTGGATTTTCTTAGCTAGCGACTGTTTGTTTTTTGGTGCATTAATTTCTACTTATATGATATTTAAAGGGAATATCAATAATCCGCCTTATCCAACTGACAGAATTGTTAATGGAGAATTTTTTCATGGACTTTTGAATATACCATTAACTTCTGCAAGCACCTTTGTTTTATTAATGAGCAGTGTTGCTATGGTATTAGCAGTATATGGCGCACAAAATAATAATTTGAAAATGATGAAGGGTTGGCTGATATCTACAATTGGCTTGGGAATATTTTTTCTTTTATTTCAAGTTTATGAATTTAGACACTTTTTGCATGAAGGATTAGGCATAAGCACAAATCAATTTGGGGCATCGTTTTATTTGATGACTGGTTTTCATGGAGTGCATGTTGGCATCGGCGTTATCATACTTATTTCTCTGTTGTTTGGTACATTTAGAAGAAATAGCTTAGGGCCAGATACAGGCTTCCATATTGAAACAGCTGGGCTATATTGGCATTTTGTAGATATAGTATGGATTGTTATTTTTACACTCGTATATCTAATGCCGTATTAAGAGGTTATTTGGAGAAATTATGGAAAATACACATTCTTCTGACGCTAATCATTTAAGTATTAAACAGTACTTAAAAATCGGTGCTTTGTTAACAATTATTACAATTGTAGAATTAATTGCTTCGTATGTTGCATTAGGTGCTTTACTTGTCCCAATTTTATTAATATTATCTGCAATAAAATTTGTTATAGTTGTGGCATATTTTATGCATTTAAGGTTTGAACATCGATTATTATCACAAATTTTTACATTTGCTTTTGTATTAGCTCTATGTATCTTACTAGCATTAGTCGCTTTGTTTATATATGATCCTTCTATTTCAAATCGGTAATAAAATAAACAACTGTAATACAATAGGTAGTCAATATTGAAAAGAATTAATGATTATAACAAATTAAAAAATGAAATTGTTCATTGGCTTCAAGGTTATTGTCAGGAAAACAATATTCAATCACTTGTCATAGGTGTGTCTGGCGGTATTGATTCTGCAGTTGCATCAAGTTTATCTGCGCTAACGGGGTTAAATACAATAGTTGTCGGCATGCCAATTAATCAAAAGGCTCACCAAGAAAAATTATCTGATTTGCACATGGAAGAGTTATCTTCAAGATTCATTAATGTTCAGGTTTTTAAGATCAATCTTACTGATGCTTTTAATCAACTTCAAGGAACACTAGACAACCATTTGGTTGATAAAAAAAATCCGAATAATTTACTAGCTTTGGCAAATTCAAGATCAAGGTTAAGGATGCTTACGCTTTATCATTTAGCTCAGTTAAACAATGCAATTGTAGTTGGTACTGGCAACAAAGTTGAGGATTATGGCATTGGGTTTTATACAAAGTATGGAGATGGCGGAGTTGATATAGCCCCAATAGCCGATTTATATAAAACTGAAGTTTATGAATTAGGCAAAATATTAAAGGTCAATCAAAAGATTCTTGATGCACCACCGACTGACGGTTTATGGGATGATGCACGTACAGATGAAGAACAAATTGGTACTTCTTATGAGTTACTTGAATGGGTTATGGAAGAGGGATTAGAAATTGATAGAACAGAATTATCTGAAGCACAAAAAGAAGCAATTAATATATTTAAAAAATTCTATGAACAAAACAAACACAAAATGATTGATATCCCGACATATAAATTAAACACACCTTGATATTTATTGTTCAAAACTTAATGTCAGGGCCATCTTTAGCGCACCAATTACCTCATTATTATCTGGAAATTTTGGCTCAGCAATTTTGATATTTATTGATCTTGATTTTATTTCAGCATTCAATAATGCAGATATAGAATTCATACTACTTTTTTTCAGAGCGTTAAAGATAATCAACTCAGTGTCTAAAAATATTGCATAAGTAGCTATTTGTTCTATTACATTTTCCAAGTCTTTCCCACCAAGGTGTTGTGATTCTTCCCTTTCAAATGCAAAAGAATGGCCTGCACTGAAATTAGCACCATAAATAATTTTATTATCTGCTAGAATAGCAGTCGAAAATGATTCTTTTAAATCGACATAGATAGCGTTATGTATGTTTTGTGCTACTCCTTGCCAATTTTCACCAATTAAAGCATTGTTAACAATATTTTCAATGCCAATTGGGCAATCAATATTCTTTTTTAATGTTCCAGTCATTGAATGATTATTTAATTTTGAATTTAATGGACAATTGATAATTTTTCCTGAAATTGGCTCAACTATACCTGGGAACGATATTGCAATTGCTGCACTTGATCTTTGTTTATTTTCTAAGCCAAATGTTTTTGCAATCATGCCACCAATTTCCCATTGCAGTGAATCTTGGTCTAATTTTGATATGTCAAGTTCGTAATTTTCCTGAAACGAAATATTGCAATTTTGATCAGCAAGTACAATGTCTGTTGAATTCTCATGCATGCTTACTACTACAAGAGCATTATCATTTTTCATTACTTTTTCCTTTTTATTTATTTATCAATGTTAATTCTTAATATAATAGAATGTATAGTTTATTTGATAATATTTTTTAAATAATGAACAGCTAATAAATCATGATTATAAACATAAAATCAAAAAAATATGATACTTCTCAAAAACCTCTGATTATGGGCATATTAAATCTTTCTACTGATTCACCCATTGCTGAATCAGTAACATCAGTTGATCAAGCTGTGAACAGGGCTAAACAATTAATTTTTGAAGGCGCTACAATTATTGATGTAGGTGCTGATTCAACTAGTTCTAAGGCATCTGGAATAGACATCAAAGATGAAGCTGAACTAATTAAACTAGTCGTAAATCAGTTAAGCGATCTAGGCATAGTTGTTTCAATTGATACATGGAAACCTGCTATTGCAGAAGTTGCACTAAAAGCAGGAGCCAGCATTGTTAATGATGTTACTGGTTTTCGAGATCCTGTAATGGTTCAAATAGCAAAAGAATATTCTGCAATTGCTCTTGCGATGCATATGAGAGGCGATCCAAAGCAACATTATGAAGTTGATCAAAGTTACCTGTCAATTCAAAATGAAGTTTTTGATTATTTAAAACAACAAAATGCAATGCTTAATGAGCATGGAATCAATGATGTTTGGATTGATCCAGGTTTTGGTTTTGGCAAGTCTGCTAAAGATAATGTTGCTTTATTTCATTCGATTGCAAAGTACAAAAAATTAAAACTACCCATAGTTATTTCTGCTTCTAGAAAAGGTTTTTTGGCAGAATTAATTGGAATGGGTAATACACAAAAAGGCGATGAATTACTTGAAGCTACAATGTTATTTAACATTCTGTCCTTTTTGTTAGGAGCGGATATACTTCGTGTTCATGATGTAAAAAATATGCACACTACAATTGAAACATTGCATGGCCTAGGACACTATAAGGATGATCCTGGTATTCAATCAGATTATTATGGTGCATTGAAACAGCTATTTTAAATTTAATTTATTATAAATTGTCTTTGAAATTTCTTCATGTTGATCTGGCTCAACAGGGATAGGCAATTGCTGCATTTCTGATATCAATATACCTTTGATTGCCTCAATTATTTCTGTATCCAGCTTTTCCTCTTCTTGAATATGATTGTTAATATTTTCAAAATCATAAAGGACGACTTGCCTGAAACCAAAATCTGCGACTGCTCTTTGAATGATTGTTTGGATCGTTACATTATTCATTGTGCTAAGCTACCTCCATTAATTTCAAAAAGTGAACCTGTTATATAGGAAGCTTGATCAGAGCATAAGAATGCAACCATAGGTGCAATTTCTTCTGGGCGACCTGCTCGTTTCATTGGTATGCCCTTTTCCCATTTTTCAAATAATTCTTTGCTACCAGTGCTGCCTCTAGATTGCTGAGTATCTATAAGGCCAGGCACGATACAATTGATTCTAATATTTTGTGTTGCAAATTCTAGACTGGCCGTTTTTGTAAGATGAATGATTCCTGCTTTAGTGACGCCATATGCTACAGAGTTATATGATCCTTTAATTCCAGAGCCAGATGAGAAATTAATTACTGAGCCACCATCCTTTTCCATTAATGGTATGCCATATTTACAACAGAGAAATGTACCTGTTAAGTTGGTACCCAAAGTTAAATTCCATTCGAATTCTGATGTTTCAGTTACTTTACCAGCATTAATTTTAATGCCTGCATTATTTACAAGAATGTCTAATCTGGAATATTTTTTGTTAATACTATCAAAAAAATCTTTTACTTCATCAATTTTTGAAATATCAAGCTGCATAAATGTAACATCTAGTTTTTTTGCTTGAAATTCCTGAGCTTCTTTTTCACCAAGAGGGACATTTCTATCGGCAAGAATTACTGTAGCATCATTTTCTGCTAGCTCTCTAACAATTTCTTTACCAATACCGGTAGCTCCTCCTGTAACAACTGCTATTTTATTCTCTAATAATTTATTTGCCATCGTAATGTCTTTCTTGTATTTATTTTTGCCTTATATATACTAAAATAAAATTAAATAAATTTAAATAAGATAACATAATGATTGATAACGACATAACTTTTGCAAATATAAGAACCTTATCTGGATTAATTAAAGATAAGGAAATTTCGCCAGTTGAATTAATCAGTATTTTTTTAGAAAAAATTGAAAAATTAAATCCTGCCTTATCAGCCTTTATTACTATTGCAAATGAATCAGCATATAGGGATGCCGAGCTAGCAGAAAAAGCAATTATGGCTGGAGATTATAAAGGCATGTTGCATGGCATACCAATTGCTTTAAAAGATAATATTTTTACTAATGGCGTTTTAACAACTGCTGCAACACCAGGACTCAAAGAACATATTCCAAATTATAGTGCAACTTGTTGGCAAAACTTTGAAGATGCTGGTTCTATTTTGATTGGCAAAACTATGTTACATGAATATGCTATTGCAGCATCTTTATGGTCAGATGGTTATGGTGCAGCTCGCAATCCATGGGATCAAGTTAAAACAACTAATGGTTCGTCAAGTGGTTCAGCTGCTGCTGTAGCAGCAGGATTAAGTACTGTCGGTATAGGAACAGAAACAGGAGCTTCTGTGAGAAGACCTGCTTCTTTTTGCGGTTTAGTCAGCATGCTTGGTACATACGGAAGGATTAGTAGGTACGGAGTTATTCCAAATTCTTGGTCATTAGATCATGTAGGTATTATGACTAGAGAAGTTGATGATGCTCAAATTGTTTATGAAGCAATTGCAGGGCACGATCACAAAGATCCTACTTCTCTTCAACAAGATATCTATTCAAATAAAAACTTAACTCGTGAATCTAACAATTTAATTGGTGCAATCATGTGGGATCATATAGAAGGCTCTGTTGACGAAGATGTCATGGTTGCAATGAAAGAAGCTGTACAAATATTACAGGATGCTGGGGTAAAAATTATTGAAATACAGTCAAGTGCTTTAGATTTTGCAGCACTGACTTCATCTGTAATGATGAAATCAGAAGTCACAGCAGCACATAGTCATGCTTTGCAATTGTCTCCTGAAAAATATTCAGATTCATTGCGTGCATTATTGTTGGCTGGTCAAGATAACAAAACTGAAGATTATTTATTGGCTTTGCAAGCGAGACGATTAATTCATAATGAAGTTAAAGGATTTTTTGATGATATAGATTTTATTATTGTTCCAACAACTGCCACAGTAGCAACAAATATTGTTGATGGATTTAGTGCAATGAGAGATCGACCATTTGAGGTAGGTGGAAATTGGCATAACTTGCATCGCGTTTCTTCATTGTTAGGACTACCAACTATTTCTTTACCTCACTCTTTAAATGATGATGGGCTTCCTACAAGTGTACAATTTATTTTTGATCATTACGAAGAAAAAAAATTGTTCGAATTTTCTAAATTTTATAGGTCGCTACAACCCTGGGACAAGAAGCCATCGCTAGAGTATGAACCATCCGAGATGATCAAAGAGAAAAATATTGATAAAGGGGGGCAGGTTAAGCCGGATCCTAATTTTTTGCATCAACAAACTTCTGCTTTAAACAAACTAGTCACTGATCCATTTACTGAACCAATGTTTTAGTTTAGTGCTATATTTTAATGATGACTCTGCCAAATGCTTTTCTTGATTCAGCATATTGATGTGCTTTAATTGCCTCATTAAAGTTAAACACCTTGTCTATGTATACTGCAAATTCTTTGTTAGCAACATTCTTGAGAATGTTACCTACTAAGTCATATACTCTAGTAAAATTTTTTGACTGCTCAGAAGCCAATAGCATGCCATTAAAAGATATATTTTTTTTCATCAACAATCCAATATCAACCTTATTATCACTTCTACTAGCATTACCAACAGCAATAACTTTACCACGATACTTTGTAGCATCAATTGCTTGCTCTAAGGCTTGTCCACCAACTGGATCAATTGCTAAATCAACGCCTACACCATTAGTTATTTTTTTTACCTCATCAACAACATTACTTTTTGTATGAACAATAATATCATTGACTCCAATTTCTTTTAATTTAGAAACTTTTTTTTCGTCTGACACTGTTCCGATTATATGTGCTTTATGCTGGTGAGCAAATTGAGCAATGGCAATGCCGAGACCGCCAGATATGCCATTCACTAGAATGATTTGCCCTTTATCTAAATGACCAAATTCAAATAAGCAATCATGGGCTGTTGCAAATGTCACTGGTATGCTAGCAGCTTCTTCAAAACTAAGATTTTCAGGCATACGCCATGCTGCTTTGGCAGGTACAGATCGTAATGCAGCATGAGAGCCATTGCCACTCATCGCAACGACGTGTTCTCCAATTGAAAAATTACTTACTTCAGCACCTACTTCAGTGATAATACCAGCAGACTGATAACCTATAACATATGGAACATTTCCAATAGGACCTAATGCTCGTGCTCTAAGATCTCCACCTTCAATACTAATTGCTTTATTTTCGAGGATAATTCCTTTTGGATGACATTGAGGATCTGGTATTTCTTCTATCTGCAATACAGACGGTGAGCCACATTCATGAATTGTTAGTGCCTGCATATTTTATTCTCCAATAACATATGTTCCATTTTCTTTTGCATTCGGCACTGCGAAAACTTCAATTTCAATTAATAGCCCATATTGTGCTAAGCCTCCTTGAAATGTAGTTCGCGTAGGATACGGAGGTGTAAAGTAAGATTCATAAACTGAGTTAAATTCTTCGTAATGTCTCCAGTCTACCAACGTAACTATTGATTTTACGATATCATCTGCGCTTGAACCAAGTGTTTCTAAGGCATTACTAATGCCATCCATGATTGCTTTAGTTTGAGCTTTAATATCACCTGGACCAACTAACTTGCCCTCTAGGTCTGTTGCAACCATTCCTGAGATAGAGATAAATTCATCAGTACGAATACCTGCACAATGTGGTGCTACTCCAGGGGTTAATCGATCATCTAAAGTAACATTTGGTCTATCAGCTTTAGTTTGGTATTGACCTGTAATTGCAGTATCTACGTACTTTCTTTCTTGGTTTACTATTGCCATAACATCAAATTCAATCAATCTATCTGGGTCTGATAATGTCCCTTGAATGGAGGCTCTTGTTGGATATGGTTGACCATAAAATTCAGCGTAAATCTCGTTGTATTTATCAAAATCTCTCCAATCAACAATTGTTGTATGATTTTTAATTACATCTCTTGGAGTAGCGCCAACTTGTTCCAATCCAATTCGCACCCATTCTAATGCTTGTCGTGTTTGAGCCTGAATATCACCTTTTTTTATTACTTTGCCATTTTTATCGATGCCAGCAAATCCAGATAAAAAGACATAATCATCGATTTGAACAATAGCTGGCATATTGCCAAAACCTGATAAATCAGGAATATTGATTCTTTTAACATTATTTTTTGTAGTTCCTATGCAATCAATTTCTATCAAAAAGCTATTATTTAATAATCCTTGGCCAGACATTGAAATCGCAGGTAACTGCTCACAGTTTTTTGTTAAAACTTCTTCAAGGTGCGCAAATTGATCCCAAGACGATAGATAGGAATTTATTTTAAGCATATCTATATTATCTACTTTTAAAACCTTGCTAATGCCGTTGATATTATTGAAAATTTGATCTACTTGCGGTTTTAGAGAGGGCTTTCCTGCATTATTACCTACTACCTCTTTTTTATTACGATTAAATCCTAATGTGCCCGATACAAAAACAAAGTCATTGATATGTATTGCATTGCTATATGGGCCGAGGCCAATGGGAATTTCTTTTGAACGTAATATATTGCTAGTCATGTTTCTCCTTAAAATCTATCCTAGAGTGTGTAATTTATTTATTACATTGTTTGTTAATTGTGCTAGTGTTAGATTATATTCGATTTAGTGAGGTAATTGGACATTAATCAAGAAGAACTCGATAACAAAATAGCAAATTGGCTTAATTTGGAAGCTCAATCTGAAATTCCATTTACAATTGACTATAACTTTAGTAGTGATAAAGAAGAAAAATTTGCAAGATGGGTGATGATGGCAAGTTCAGTTCATAGTGAATTTAAATTTTCTATGAATGATAAAATTGCTTGGCACCAACCTTTAAAACCTTTGGCATTAAGTAAGATTGGTCTTGTAACTACAGCTGGAGTAAGGCTTCGAACAGATACTCCATACTTAACTAATTGTGAAGATACTGATTCATCATTTAGAACTTTACCTAGTAATCCTAATGCTCAATATCAAATTGATCATTTACATTACGATCATACTGCAGCAGACTTGGATATTAATTGCATTTTTCCTATTGAACCATTATGTCAGTTGAGGGCTAGTGGTATTATTGGTTCAGTTGCAGAAAATCATATTGGCATGATGGGTTGTATTTCTAATACATCAAAACTGGTAAATGAGTCAATTCCAAAAATTATCGACATCTTGTTGAGTCAACAGGTAGATTATGTCATTTTAACTCCTGGCTGATGGTTGTGCCATCGGTCCGTGGGACTGATCCAAAATTCTATTGAAAATGTTGGCATTGCTACAATTTCAGTAACTATGAAACCAGAAATCACTTATTATGTACAGGTGCCACGTTCAGCACATATAAGGTTTCCTTTAGGTAATCCTATTGGTGAAGCAAATAAAATTGATGATCAGAAAATTGTAGTACATGATTTGTTAAGACTTTTTGAAATAATTCAATTACCAGGAACAATTTTTGAATTGCCATATAGGTGGAAACGAAAAATTGAATCATTTCAAGGTGAATAGAAAATAATGCCAAATAAACACAGATCGCATGTTTTAAAAATGGAAAATAAAATTTTTCTACTTCTGGAAGAATCAGAGGCATATTTAAATTATTTGAATGTTAAAAAAAGCGAACATGATGATAAGTCAAGTAAATCTTACAGAAGCATTGAATTAGCAATCAAAGAGTGCCAGGATTTGATCTATAGCTTGGATACTATTATTTTAGATAGGCTTATGCGAATTAAAGACAGACAAATAATTTTGGATAAATTTAATGCAGAGTAAAAACATTTATTTTTCTGATGAAAGTTTTTCTTCTAAAAACAAGCCAGGTTTTGACATTGCTATATCACGAACTTTATTAGACCAAGTATCCCTTAACCAATACCCTTCAGTACTGCGAGTTTATAAAGGAACTGAACAAATTGCTTTTGGTCCTTCTGACGTACGAAATGATGGCTATGATTCTGCAGTATCCTATCTGAAGAAAAAAAAATTTTCTGCAGTTAATCGATTAACAGGTGGGCATGCAGTAATCTTTCATCCTGGCACGTTGATTTTTGGTTGGATGTTCCATGATTTACAGGCTAGATTGAAAATGCATTACTATTTTGAGCTTGTTAGCAATTTTTTTCAAAGTATCATCAATGATTTTGGATTAAATTGTTTTGTTGGAGAGGTAGATGGTGAATATTGCTCAGGTCAGTATAGCTTAAACTTAGATAAAAAAGTAAAAGTTGCGGGAATAGCACAGCGTATTGTCAATCGAGCAGTTTATATCGGAGGTTTTATTGCTATTAATAATAGCGATCTCATAAAAGAAATGCTAATTCCAATTTACAAAGACTTAGGGATTAAGTGGGACCCTCAAACTGTTGGTGCGCTTAATGATTATGACCGAACAATTGATTTTACAAGCCTATCTTCAAAAATATCCTATAAGTTACATGAAAATTATAATGTACATGAATTATTAGTCAATCAAGATATTTTACAAAATTCAAAAAAAAATCAAGACAAATACGCAGTTTGATTATTGGAAGAAACTTATATTTTCTAAATAAATTAGAATCGTAGCGCTGCCCACGGCAAGAATAAAATATTCCAATATTACGTTAATATTGAGTTTTTTATTGAGTTCTGCATCCATTAATCCAGCAATTAAATGGAAAAAAATAAGTCCTGCAAGAATAGTAGTAGGGATGCTTAGGACAAAATAGTCTATTATTATCCAGAATTCAAGAAAAATTGCACTTACAGAAACAGCAGCTAACAAATTAACAATTGGCCTTCTTGAGAAATTAAACAAATAGCTTGTAGAAAGCATGAATAAGCACATTCCTAAAACAATGAAACTGTTAATTTGTTCAATTGAAAACTGCTGCAACGTTGTCAATAACATGACAAGAATACAATATATGAATGACGAGTTTATGAAATCAGAACCTTTTTTATTTTCAATATTTATGAAGTCAAATAATTTAAATGAGGTTACATAAATTAAAAAAGGTGTATACAAAATTAATACTTGAAAGAGATTAATATTATTAAAAAATGAAAAGTATAAAAATGGTGATATTAAAATATATAATGCTAAAACCAAAGAAAATGGCAATAAAGTTAAATTTTTATTCATTTGATTTTTTGATGAATTATTATATAAAGCTGAGAAGCCAACACTGCTTATCATTGCAATAATCGGAAGGGACCAACTGATTGAAGAAAAATTGTAGATTGCGATACTGAATAAAAAAAATAGTGACAATAAATAAACAATTAACTTATCCCAGGATATTAAATTACTTATATCATGTTTTATTGAATTTCGATTTGATTGTTGTTCGTTCATAATATCTTACTTAATGAATTAAGGGATTCAATTGATTCACTTATCTTCCCTGTTCCGCTTCTGTCTAATAACATAGCGCTTAAACCAACATTTTTAGGGCCATAATAATCACTTTCAAGATTATCTCCAATAAAAAGCACATCTTTTGATGAAACATTTATCGCTGATAGTGCTGCTTTATAAATTGCTGGATGTGGTTTGCGATAACCTATTTGCGCACTTGATATAATGCTATGAAAATACTTATTTAGTCCTAAAGATTTTGTGATATCTTTTAAATTCCAAAGATGGTTAGATACAATACCCATCTTAATATTGTTTTGTAAAAGCATAGAAAGTGTTTCTATCGTATCTTCATAAAGCATGTAAAAATTTGCATTTGATTCTAATTCAATAATTCGATCAGAAATTATTTCAATGTTCTCTTTAACTTCTAGTGCCTTCAATCTATGAACGTGAATATTTTTTCTTAGTTTGTTGTAATTTGTTGCAGAATTAGAATATTTTAAATGCTCTATACCCTCATCCGTTGTCCAGTTTATCCAGGCATCTTGAACATTGATTTCATTAACTGCAAATGGTTTAGGCAATTTGTTGTATTCATTAATTGCTTGTTCATAAAGTTTATTATGGCTTGGTTGCATGTATGCTAAAGTGCCGTCGAAATCAAATAGGATTGCTCTTTTCATGATTTAGTTCTTTTATCTTATTTAAAGTTTGTTATGATTTCTTTCATCTTACTCAATTTTTGGTCGTTGTCATATATAAATTCGAACACAATTTTATTGATGCCTTGTAAAAGAACCTTCTCATTTATGTGTTTACTAACATGTTTTTGATTAATTTTTTCTAATGCCTGAACTGTTAATGTGTTATTTGCTACTTCAATAAATTCAATTTTATTGAATCTAGCATTTATAATTATTGATTGTTTCATAAGTAAATTAAGCATTTCTATAGGAGGTTTGCCATACCTGTCTTCTATTTCATCGATCAGATTATTAAGTTCATTATTGCTGTTACATAAATTGAGTTTTTTATATATATCAATTTTAATTTCACTTCTTTGTATATAGTCATCTGGTATAAATGCATTAAAATTAAAGTCTATTTTAATTTGTGTAAAAATTAGCTCGTCTTCTTTTTGTTGCCTTTGCTTCTTTGAGATTGCTTCAGATAGCATCTGTGTATATAACTCTAATCCTATAGCAGCAATATGACCACTTTGCGTAGCACCTAAAATAGTACCAGCACCTCTAATTTCTAGGTCCTTTAGTGCAATTTGAAATCCTGCACCTAAATTATTTGCATCAAAAATTGTAGATAATCTTTTTCGGGCATCTGCAGTTAAATGTTTATTTTTTTTATGAAATAAATATGCATATCCTTGGTTAACTCCACGACCAATTCTTCCTCTTAATTGATATAACTGACTTAATCCAAAATTATCTGCATCATCTACAATGATTGTGTTTACATTTGGGTTATCAATACCTGATTCAATGATTGTTGTGCATAATAGAACATCGAACTGTTTTTTGTAAAAATTTTTCATTACATCACTTAGATGATTTTCAGGCATTTGCCCATGAGCCACAGTAATCTTTGCATCAGGAATTAACTTTTGTAATTCTATTTTTTTTTGCTCTATGCTATTTACTTTATTGTGCACAAAATAAATTTGCCCATTTCTCATGATTTCATTTGTGATCGCTTGTCTAATTAGTATTTCTGAATATTCACTAACAAAAGTTTGAATTCCCATTCTCCCTTGTGGGGCAGTTTCGATTAATGATAAATCTTTAATTCCTCCAATCCCCATATACATTGTTCGAGGAATTGGAGTTGCACTCATGGTTAAACAATCAACGGATAATTTGAATTTCTTGAGTTTTTCTTTATGAATAACGCCAAATTTTTGCTCTTCATCTATAATAATTAATCCTAGATTACTAAAATTTAGATTTGATGAAAGTATTTTATGTGTACCAACTAGAATATCAATTTGATTATTTTTTATTTTTTCAATCGTCTCATTTACTTCTTGTCTTTTTTTTAATCTCGATAGGGAGTCAATGTTTATTGGGAAAGCAGCTAATCTTTCAGAAAATGTTCTCAAATGTTGCTCTGCTAAAACAGTTGTTGGAACCAATATTGCTACTTGAAAGCCATCCTGAACTGCTTTAAATGCTGCCCTAAGAGCTACTTCCGTTTTACCAAAACCTACATCTCCGCAGATTAATCTGTCCATAGGCGTTATAGACTCCATATCTTTTTTGACATCTGCAATAGCCTTTTTTTGATCTTCTGTTTCTTCATATTCAAAAGAAGATTCAAGATTTTTTTGCCATTCATTATCTTTAGAAAATTTATGCCCTTTCACTTTCTTTCTTGTCGCATAAATATTAATTAATTGATTAGCTAAAACATCAATTGAATTATGAGCTTTTTTCTTTATGTTAATCCATCTATTTGAATTCAATGCACTTAGCTTAGGCGCAAAGGAAGAGGATGCTATATATTTTGTAATTTTTTTTGTGCTTGATGCAGGCAAATATAATTTATCGTTTTCTGCAAACTGCAGAAATATATATTCTTCATTCTTATTATCAACTTTTCTTTTAATTAATCCTTGATATCTAGCAATGCCATAATCTTCATGGACTACGAAGTCTCCTTCTTTAAAGGTTTCTATAATATTTATTAAGTTTTTATGAGAATTTCTACGGACTTGTTTCACGCCAAAAATCTCTTTATCTGTGAAAACATTAATTATTTTATTTTTAGTTTCTACGTAATATCCTTCAGATAGAGCACCTTGAACAAGGTTTATTTTTTCTATATTATTTTGTGATTTTAGTGATGCACGAACTTCTAAACTAAGATTGTTTTCGTGAAATATTTCAGCAAGCCTTTGTGCTTGCTGGCTAACAATAATGCTAATTTCGTTTGACTGACTTTTGACCAAAATTTTTTGGACAAAATCTTGCATGTTTTCAAAAAAAATCTCTTGTTCGTGGATCGCTATTCTTTTTTTATTTACCCCCTCTAATGCCCATCTATCAAGGTAAAGCTGATTATTAAATTCTGCGATTTTTTTATTGTATTCTTTAAGGGTAATGATTGTATTAGTAAGATTTATTTTGCTGTCTTTGAAAAAATTCGATTGTTGAATCGAGTGATTTATATTCATTTCATTTTCATTGATTTGATTTATGATTTCTGCAGGCTCGTTGATTACTAGTAAGAAATTTTTATTTATATGATCTAAAATTGTTGTTTTAGACAAAGAGGCTCCTAATATTTCAGGAGCCTCTTCAAACATTTTTTTGTACTGTGTATTTTTTTTTGTCTTTTCTGAAAAAATCCATTCTTTGACTGGATATAAGCTTACTTGATTAATTTGATTGAGTGTTCTTTGTGATTTTACTTCAAAGGTTCTTAATGATTGAATTTGATTTCCATCAAATTCAATGCGAATTGCTTGTTTTTGGTTTATTGGGAATACATCAATTACACCACCTCGCTTTGTAAATTCGCCAATATTATTTACAATGTTTGTTGATGTGTAACCAATTTGGATTAATTTTTCAATTAATTCAAAAATACTGATTGCTAAATTGATTTGTATGTCAATTATATGACTATCAAGTTCTGCTTTATTGATTGTTTTTTGGACTGCACTTAGACATGACAAGATAATAATTTTATCAGTTTTGTTATCTTCATTAATTGCAGCAAGAGATTGCAATTTATCTATATTTATATTATTCGAAAATTGATTTGTTTCATAAATCATATTTGAATTTCCTGAACAGAGAACCACTTCTTTGTCCGTGTAATTTTTTATCGACGCATAGGTTTCTTGAGCAACATCTTGATTGCTTACGATAATTACAATATTTTTTTTGTAATGCAAATGTAATAATGAGTACAAGATATGTTTGCCTGTATCTGGAATTCCTATAGTATATCTAGATTTATCCAGATTTATTGCTTCAAAATATTGTTGCTTTAATAGAGATTTTACTAGCCCATATAGTTTCAAAATAACAACCTTGCAACCTTATTGATTTAGACCATTGTATTTGTTCATTGTAAAATCAATTCCGAATTCAATAATTGAATCTATTGATAAAATTGTTTGTTTTATAATTTTGTCTATATCTTTCTCTTCTTGTTTTGAAGGTTGACTTAAAACCCACTTTGAGACTTGATCAGGATCAAAACTTTCTTTCCCATCAACTTTTGGCCTGCCCACACCAATTCTAATTCTTATCAATGGTTCATTGCTCAAATAAGTAAATAGTGATTTAATGCCATTGTTGCCTCCGTGGCTTTTACTTTTTTGAATTGATAATTTACCTACTTCAATATCAATATCATCTGCGATTAAAATAATTTTATCATTTTGTATATTTTCTTTATTTATAAATTGGTAGTAGCTTTTGCCGCTATTGTTTAGAAATTCCATAGATCGCAAGCAGAAAATTTGTTTTTCCTGCATTTGCATTGATGCAACGAATAGATTATTTTGCTTCTTATATCTTATATTATGTTTATCAACGTATTGGCTTACAATTTTTTGACCAAAATTATGCCTTGAGTTTACATATGAAGCCCCAGGGTTGCCCAGACCAATTATTGCATAAGTGTTATTATTTTTTTTCAT
Source organism: Chloroflexota bacterium (assembly GCA_002718395.1). GTDB lineage: Bacteria > Chloroflexota > Dehalococcoidia > UBA2979 > UBA2979. The sequence goes on from PBEG01000023.1 coordinate 39,116, forward strand.
TAGTAAGATTATAGATTAATTCAATAAATAGATGGCATTACATATAAAAAACCTTTTTCCAATAATTCGATAGGCATTATTTAGTTTAATTGGTATCATAATATTGTTTTTATTAAGGAAAGATAAATTGCAAAAGATTATTAATGCTGCGCTTAAAGAAAAAAGATATTTATTAAATGAAATTGAATCCAAGAATTTGGTTAAGTCATACAAGATCCCTGTTGTTACAACAAAATTGGCTACTAATCTAAAGGAGGCTAGAGATATTGCATCTAAATTAAAATTTCCATTGGTAATGAAAATTGTTTCAAATGATATTTCACATAAATCTGATATAGGTGGAGTTGTCTTGGGAGTGAGTAGTTTAAGAGAAGTAGACAGCAATTACAAGTCTATGATGAGGGCAGTTAAAAAAGCCAATAAACACGCTGTTATACAGGGAGTTGCTATGCAGCCAATGGTTGATGATGGAATTGAATTAGTAGTAGGCGTTACTACAGATCAACAATTTGGACCGGTATTAATGTTTGGATTGGGTGGTGTCTTTGTTGAGTTCATGAAGGATGTTTCTTTTAAATTAATTCCTTTGAGAAAAGTTGATGCAAAGAATATATTATCTGAAATTAAATCAAAAGAAATTCTTCTGGGGGCAAGAGGATTTCCAAAAATCGATTTAATAAAGTTACAAGAATTAATTTTAAATGTATCAAATTTTGTTCAAGATAATCCAGAAATTGAGGAAGTGGATCTTAATCCAGTTATTGCTAATAGTAAAGAAATGCTTGCAGTTGACGCTCGTATTGTCCTAAAGCACCAGGCAACAAAGTGAAAATTAATTTTAAAAAATTAAACAGAATGTTGAATCCAAAAACAGTAGTTGTAGTAGGAGAAAAAGGTCCCAATTATCAATTTCTATCTTCTCAACTAGATTTTAAGGGGAATTTATATTCTGTACAAATTGACAAAAAAGAAATTCCAGGAATAAAAAAATTGGGTGTGAAAAATTTTACATCATTAGATGATATACCTGGACAAATTGATTTACTTATTGTTGCAGTGCCTAGGCAGATTGCTCCTTTTATTGCCAAACAAGCAATCAAGAGAAATGTAAGAGGTATACATTTTTTTACTGCTGGATTTGAAGAAACAAAAGAAAAAATTGGTGTTGATTTGCAAAATCAATTGACCGATATAATTAATCAATCTGACATCCCTGTTATTGGACCAAATTGTATGGGGATATATAATAAGAGCCTTTCTTTAAGATTTCACCCAGCACAAAATACAGCTGAAAATAAGCCAAATTTAAGGAAGCAGAATTTATCTTTTTTGTCACAAAGCGGAACACATGGAGTGAATGTGACGGTAGGAGCTCAAAGGAATGGAATCAATGTTGCTCGAGCAATTTCATTCGGCAATGCTTTATTTGTTAATGAATGCGATCTCTTAGAATATTTAATTACTGATAAACAAACTGACATTATCGCCTTTTATTTAGAAGGAGTTAAGGATGGATCGAGATTTATCAACTTGATCAAAAAATCTAATAAGCCAGTTTTAGTTTGGAAAGGAGGCAGGAATAATGCTGGCGCAAGAGCAGTTGCTTCTCATACTGCTTCAATGGCGTCTAATTATGTTATATGGAAAAAATTAGTAGAAGATTCTGGAGGTATTAATGTAACTTCCTTAGATGAATTAACTAATGTCGCAATGTTATTAAATTACAAGAAATACAAGATTGGGAACTCCTTAGCATTAATTACAATGACTGGTGGCCAATCTGTTGCTATTACTGATGCTTTTGAAGATCAAGGATTTGTGATTCCTCAACTTACTAAACAATCTTATAAAAAATTGTCTGAATTTTTTAACGTTATTGGTGGCTCATACAGGAATCCATTTGATGCAGGGTCTACAATCGGCAATGATGTAAATAATTTGCATAAAATTCTAAGGATAATTGGCAAAGATAAAAATATTACTGGCTCTTTAGTTATAGATATGAATACTAGAATATATAGAGATTCTAAAAAACAATATATTCAATTTCTTGAAGCACTTAATCAGTTCAAAAATACTTACAAGATGCCAGTTATTATTGTGGTACATTCTTTGACCAGCACTATTATGATGACTGATAACGAAAATGTTACACGTGAAGCCATCTCTAGAGAAGTGACTCAACTTGCAATTGATAGAGGACTACCAGTTTTCAATAGTTTCAATGATGCGGCTAAAGCAATGAAACTTGTTTTACCTCATTAGTTTTTAAATTGTCTAAAAAATTAATTGTTATATTGTATAAGCAATTGTCTTTCCTGTAAAAATCTTTTTGTATATTCTAAATATAGTTTAATTTTAAGTGGGTGAGCAATATGGCAGAACAAGCTTTTGACGATTACCTTGATCTTGTACAGGCTTCAAGGGAGATTGGTATACATCCGCAAAGTTTACGTCGTTTAATTAAGAAAAACCGTATACCAGCCACTATGTTTGCAGGAAAATACTTAATTAAACGTGACAAGTTGGCAATCTTCAAATCTAACTATGATCCAAGGCCTGGCAGAAAGCACTTAGGCACTTTATTATAAGCTTGCTACCTTTATTTACTTTTTTCAATATAATCCCTTAATTGAACATATTCTTTATTTGAAATCTTTTGAGTTTCTCTTAAATAGACTGCAATGGTTTCTAGATTGATGATTGAATGCATTTTTACGCCATTTGCTTGTAGCAGTTGCGTAGAACCTTCTGCTCTATCAATAAGAGTTATAGCATTTTTAACATACAGCCCATTATACCTTAAAGTTTCAATACAATTTTTAATTGAATGTCCTCCTGTTGTTAAATCATCAATTATAAGAACTGTTTGCCCAGGTAAATAACTTCCTTCTATTTGCTGAACATCTTCTATGTTTGCATTAAAATTTTTCCTTACATAAATGGTAGATTGACCTTTTTCTAATCCTAGTGCTGTAGCAAGAATTAGTCCTCCTACAGGCACGCCTGCTATGATATCAAAATTATCTATGCTGTCATCTCTGCGTGATTTAATAAGCTCAATTTCTTGATTCAAGAGATTAACAATTTTTTTTAATGGCCCTGGACGCAATAACGGAATTTTTGCATTTATGTATATAGGCGAATTAACCGCTGTATTACCTAAATTGAATATACCTAGCTCAATTGCACCTAAATCCCATAATAAATCTACTAACCATAATTTGCCCTGGTCCCTTGTTTGCTCCATAGTTATACTCCTTCTTCATCTATTGCATTGGGCGGTATGCGACCAGCATTGAATTCAATAAGATTTTTTATTGCCAATTCAGCCATGTCTGTTCTAGTTTTTTTTGTTGCACTGCCAAGATGCGGGGAAATAAAAACATTTTGCATTTTTAATAATTCTGATGTAGCAGGTAAAGGTTCTGGATCTGTTACATCTAATGCTGCTCCGCCAATAATTTTTCTTTTAATCGCATTCTCAAGGTCTATTTGATTGATTATTTTACCTCTTGATGTATTTATTAACACGGCATCTTTTTTCATAATTGTGAAATGGCGCATGTTTATGAAATTTTTGGTTTCTTCATTTAAAGATAAATGCACAGAAATAAAGTCTGCATTCTTTAATAATTTGTTTAAATTAACAAATTCTCCTGGGAAACCATTTTTTGGACTTTTGCCATAGTACATAACATTCATATTTAAGTTTTTAGCAATTTTTGCTACCTCTTGTCCTATTTTGCCAGGGCCAATTATTCCAATTTTAGCATTATTTAAATCTTTTCCTATCATCCAATTAGGGTGCCAAGGACCCCACTCGCTATTCCTAATTGCTGCATTCCCTTCTTGCAGTCTTTTAGCTATCACAAAAATTAATGCTATGGTTAACTCTGCAGTTGATCTTGTTAAAACATCTGGGGTATTAGTAACTTGAATCGAAAATTTATTTGCTGCATTTATATCAATATTGTCATAACCTACTGCCATATTTGCGATAATCTTTAGAGAAGGATTGCTAGAAATTAAATCTAAATCTATTTTTTCTGTAAGCATGGTCAACAAACCCCAACACCCCTTTGATCGCTCTTGTAGCTTGCTCTTAGAAGGCGGGTCTTCTTCTTCCCAAACATCAACGATAAAAAATTCTTCGAGCTTGTTTATTAATTTTTTATTGGGCAGTTGCCTTGTAACAAAAATTTTATTCATAAAAAATAATTCCTTTTTTCTTTACTTTTTATTTTTATTTAAATATCTTAGAATTTCAACATATTAATTAGATTAAGGGGTTTATAAAAATGACAGATCAAGAAAATAATGCATTTAAAGTAATTGATGTTCATGAAGCAAAGTCTATGATTGATACTGAAGATGTACAAATTATTGACAGCAGGGAATCAGATGAACATGAATCTGGTCATGTTCCTAACTCGATAAATATTCCACATATGGAAACCTTCAATAGGATATCTGAAATCGCCACAGACAAACCAGTTTTATTCATATGTAAAGCAGGGCAAAGATCTGCTGTTGCAGCAGAATTTGCTTTTGCAGCAGGACTTACTAATGATTTATATAATGTA
>PBEG01000024.1 GCA_002718395.1 Chloroflexota bacterium
ATAAGTGTATCACAATCGAATTTTAATGATCCTAAAAAGTTTTTTTTAACCATATTATATATTATATAATATAAATTTATTTAAGTAAAAGGTTCAACACAGCATTCTTCACTACTATATCCATCTACATCGAATGGTTCATCGATGATTTGAGAACCCTCTTCACATCCTATTTCTGTCTCTTCATTCCATTCTTGACAATTACTTGGTCTACAACAAACTTCTTCAGTATCTCCTTCAATTACATCAGCATCTTGTATAAGTTTTTTGTGTTCCCCACATCCTTCAAATGTATTACACATTGTATTTCCTGGAGAAGCAATACATATATTATTCTCACATGTATTGTTTTCACAACACTTTAATTCCTCATTACATTGTCCATTTACTGGACTACATGAATCCCCAAAATAATGATAAATAATAATAATCAATATAACTAAAGAAGACACCAATACTACCCCCCCGATTATATAACTCCAAGGGATCCAAGGGAAAGATGATTGTGTATGTGTAGGTATTTCTTCCTTTATACCTATACCAGGGGTCCTTGTATTGGATAACATTCTTTCTATTTTGTTTTCAATTAACGCAGTTTTTTTCATTATATAATATGAATTATTTTATTTTACTTGGACCCGATGACTCCAAATAACGTTTATCAATATTATCCGGACACTGTAAGATTTTTTCCCTTAAATAACATACAAATGTCAATCGAGTATATTTTTTATCTAAACCAACCGTTCCAACCTCTGGATTATCATTAAATACTTTCTCTAATGTATCATTCACTTTTTTATCTTCTTCTGTCTCATAAATAGGAGTATTTGAATGCCATTGATGTACATCCATTGCTAAAAAATCTCCAGACCTTACATCAACACCTATACCAAATTGAGGAAATACAGTATAACCACCACTATAATTACCCCTTTCGATAACAGTTAGATTACCAAAACCTTCTTTAAAATCCCCAGCATCTTTATGTAATGCTGTTCTAAAATTACGGTTAATAGTTACAGTTGAGAATGAAGTATCCTTAATCTTTAGATGTGGTTTTTCATTTGCTCTACTGAGTTGTTTCTGATAAGCATCAGGTATTAATTTACAGAATAATTCATCGATCCTTTGTAAGAATGGTAAACCATCATTATATTTATCATAATTTGTCCTAGTAAAATGTGTTAATCGACATGGTAATTGGGCAAAATTTTTAGAAGATTCATAATATCCTATTGGATTTGAAGCAACTTGATTATTTACTTTCATTTTTGATATTCCATTATTTTTCTTAATGATTGAATAAATTAATTTATCTTTATCATTCAAATTATTTTCATCAATTTTTATTTTTAATGATAGTACTTTATCCTTTAGTTCTTCTAAAGTAAGTAAATCTAATTCTTCTTTTAATTTATTTCCATCAGGTGTTAAATAACCTGTAGACCATTTACCAGTATTTACTATATTCCTTTTCTTCCAATAGACTCCATCTTTATCGATTGGTCCTGCAGAAGCACCCCTTCCACGACTTGGTTTTGCTAGATCTTTATATGACATCCAACCCTTTCTTAATAAAGTATTTGTAATACATTTTTTCCTGAACTTTAATAATAATTTTTCCTCATTATTTTCATCTTTATAATATATATCGCAATTATAGTCAATAATAGGATATTTTATATAATCAGTATCAATCCATTTTCCTTGTAATTCTTCAACTTCATTATCACTTAATAATTTATTTATTACTAATTTATTTGGTCTTGGCATATAACTAAGAGAAAGAAAAAAAATATAAAATAACCGCTATTTATTCCCTAAGAATTAAGAAAAGAAGAAATATAAAAATGATAATATATATTATTCTTTGAGTATCATTAGAAGTACTATTATCATATAATCTAGAATAGTGTTCGATAAAATCTTCATAGGAATAAATCTCTTTATTATTTCGAAGGTTAACTTGATTATGTATATTATGTAACCATTTTGTTAGAGTTTCTTTTGATTCAAGATTAATTGGAAACTTACGAATAGTCTCTAAATAATGCTCTTTACATGTTTCACATGGAATAACATATGATAATGAAGTAAAGAACTCCCTATACTTTTCTTTATCCTCTTTTGTTGGTTCATCTGGATAATCAAGAGTAATTGTATGTAAAAATAACCATGCACTACTACCCCATACTTTAGGATTCATTGTATTATAATAAAACATATATTATTTAAACAAAATTAATTATAATGTAGTATGGAACGATCGAAAGAAAGTTATTGTAATAATTGTGGGAATTATGGACATTCATATTCAAATTGTCGTCACCCTATATTAAGTTATGGTATTATTCTTTATAGTATGGATGAGGATACATCCAAAATAATTATGGTAGAACGAAAAGATTCTCTATCATATATTGAATTCCTAAGAGGTAAATATAAATCCATTTTTGATATTGAATATATTGAATTATTATTTAGTCGTTTTTCAAAACATGAATTAATAAAAATCAAAGGACAAGATTTTGATACCCTATGGAAAGGATTATGGATTCATACCGAAAGCATAAATCAAAGAATAAAAAAAGAATATAAAAAAAGTAAAGAAAACTTTAATAAACTAAAAAAAGGATTCCTAAAAGGTTCACAAGAAATAAATATAGATAAATTAGTAGATAAAGTAAAAATTCCCTATGATTATAATGAATGGGAAATACCAAAAGGAAGAAGAAAACTCTATGAAAATAATAGAGATTGTGCTATGAGAGAATTTAATGAAGAAACGAATATAAAATCAAATGATTATAGTCTATATAAAAATGTTATACCCATTACTGAAGAATATATTGGAATTAATGGTGTAAGATATAAACATGTATACTATATTGGTTCAATTGATAAAAGATGTGATTTATATATTGATAAGAATAATAAAGATCAATATACAGAAATAAAAAACATTAAATGGTATACAAGAGAAGAATGTATTCATAATATTAGGAATTATGATAAACCAAAAAAAAAAGTAATTACTGATTTCTTCAATTATCTTGAAAGTTATCAAAAAGTAGTTACAATAGAATAATATTTTTATATTTATAATTAATAATGAATAATGATGATTTTTTAGTCCAATATGATAAATATTATACATCTCTCCTTGAAAATGATACGGATGTAACTCAAAAAATAAAACAAACTATTGATATATCAACATATGAGGAAGAAGATCAATTATATAATAACTATCCAGACTATAATAATCCTAATTTCATCTATGAAATATCAAATAAATTAGAATTTGCCCATATGAAAACTCTATTTAATATAACAGATATCTCCAATAAATGTCCCAAACTTACAGAAGATAAAAATGATTTTCAATTTGAATTATCAAATAATCAACAGTTTCTAAAGAATTTTATGAATAAAAAAACACCCTATAAAGGTCTTGTAATCTTCCATGGAGTAGGCGTTGGAAAAACATGTTCGGCAATTAATATAAGTAGTTCCTATAGAGATATTTATATGACAAATAGAGAAAAAATAATATGTCTTGTACCTAAAAATATAAGAGGGGGATGGGAAAATACAATCTATGATCCTAAGAAGGGAAAAGAACAATGTTCAGGTGACAATTTTGAAGATATTATTAATAGTTCAGATAAAAAAAATATACTTAAAAAAGATGTAAGAAATATGATAAAAAATTATTATGAATTTCATGGATATCTTAAATTTGCAAATAGTGTAAGAAAAATCATCAATAAAGAAATCGGTAACCAAATCTTATCAGAAGAAGAAAAAATAAAAAAAGAACAATCCATTATAAAAAAACATTTTTCAAATCGTATCCTTATCATTGATGAAATACATAATCTAAGGGAAGAAAATGATGATACAAGTAAAACAGATACTACTAAAAAATTAAAAAAAGGTAAACGCGTTTCATGGGAAAATGAAAGGGGTGTCCTAAAAGTTGGAACAATCATATCCTCAGAAAAAGATGATCAAGGTAATTATTATTATTATCTAAGAGATCAAGAAAATGATGATTTTGTAAGGGTCTCTTCAGAAAATGTTAATAAACTAAAAGAAGAAGATAAAAAAGCAAGAGAAACAATTGAAAAGGTTATTGATTATAGTGAAGGACTCAGAATTATTCTACTATCAGCAACACCCATGTTCAATAAATCAAATGAAATTATCTGGTTACTTAATTTACTACTAAAAAACGATAATAGACCAACGATTAATTACGATGATATATTCAAAAAAAGTTATAAAAAAGGTGATATCCTAAAGGAAGAAGGTATTGAAATCATTAAACAAAAAAGTAAAGGTTATTTCTCCTATTTAAGAGGGGAAAACCCAATCTCTTTTCCCATCCGCTTCTATCCAGATATTAATTATGAATTAAATTGTATGGGTGGAGATCATCATAAAAAAGATAAAAATGGTAAAAAAATACAAGTTAAATATATTGATTATCCAAAATTGTCATTGTTTAGCATTAAAGGTGAACATATCCCTCTAAGAAAAAGTATACATACTTTCCAATTTATGAAATTATATAACACACTAATGAATGATGTTCAAAAAAATATATATATCTCATTTATTAATACCATTCAGAAAAAAACAAAAAAAACATTACGATTATCAGATAGAAATATAGGTCTACAATTATCAAATATTTCATATACCAATTCAGATCATGATAAATATACCGATTCATTTGGTAAACAAGGTTTTAATAAGATCTTTAAGGAAAAAATAGAAAAGAAAATGAAAAAATGCTCATATATTAATACAAAAGAACCTATCCTAGACTTTGAAAATATACAATACTATTCATGTAAAATAAATAATATCCTCGAGAACATGTTAAAAAATAAAACAAAAGGTATTATCTTCATTTATTCAGATTTCATCTATTCAGGGATACTACCGCTCGCTATTGCTCTCGAACATATCGGTTTCCAAAAATTTGGTGGTAAAAATATCCTTGATTACCCAGAATGGAAACCTAATAAAGAAAATACAAAAAATGAACCTATTGATCATAACTTTGAAGTAATGGGAAAATCAAAAAATAAAAAAAGAGCAAATTATATAATACTAACAGGTGATAAAAGTCTCTCAAATAATAATGAATTAGAAAGGAAGGCATCTTTACATGAAAATAATATTAATGGAGAAAATATAAAAGTTATCCTTGGTAACACAGTTACAAGTGAGGGAATGGATTTCAAAAATATAAGAGAAATTCATGTCCTCGACCCATGGTACCATCTATACAAAATTGAACAAATCATTGGAAGAGGAATAAGATATTGCTCACATAGTCTACAACCTAAAGAAAAACAAAATGTTACAGTCTATTTACATACATCCTCCATAGAACATACCATTGAATCAGTAGACACAAACACATACCGTATTGCTGAAGAAAAAGCATTTCAAATTGGAAAAATAGAAAAAATATTAAAAGAAAATGCTGTTGATTGTTTTCTTAATCAACAAATTAATTCTATCAGTGGATTAAAAGATATCAATATGATTACAACATGGAATAAACATGTCACCACTGATATTAATGATAAAATATTTACAAAAGTATGTTCTTTTTCACCAAATAAAGAGGATGGTTGTAAAATAAATTGTAATATTTCTAAAGAAAAATTAAAATTACTCGAAAAAATGAATAATGAAGATATTAATGATGATACATTTTCAAAGGATGATATTTCCGATAGTATTCAAATCATCTATAAAATCATTAAAGAATTATATGAAAAATATAATAGTTATGATATTGAAGAACTCATTCGAACCATACAAAATACAATCGATACAAATAGAAAAATAATACTTCATGCTCTAGAAGATATTAAAGATAATAAACTTACAATATGGAATAAAAATAATACTCCCGGTTATATTATAAACATTAATACTATATATCTATTTCAACCATTTTCAATTAATGATGAAAATGTACCCTATTTTTATCGTTCCAAAAAAATTAACTCAGATTCAAATAAATATCATCCAAAAATAAAATGGGATATAGTTCTCAATAAAACAAATGTCTTTAATTGCTCATTTGATTATAATACAGTCTATGAAATTATAAAAGATAATATCGATAATTCAATAAGAAAAGATTTCAATATCTATAAAAAATTCATTGACAATATTCAAAATGATGTCTTAATTAATCATTATATTGATTCTCTCAATTATGAATATAAAACTATATTATTAAAAGAAATACTCTGTGGTTTCATCAGTACAAATGAAAAAAAAATACAAGATGAATATGATAAAATTATATTTACATTCTTTCAAAATAATCTCATCTATGAAAGTAATGATAATTATCATATCCTAGAAAAAAAAGGTAAAGTGATCGGATTCTTTCTATGCAATACACAAAAATATCATAGAGATAAAAATGTTTTTGATAATTTTGATTTCTATATCTATGAAAAAAATCAATGGAAATTACTAGATAATGTTGGTCTACAAATATTAAAAAATAACTTCTCAAAAAATAAAAATAAAGATACTTTCTTCAAAAAATCAGATATTTGGGGTTACTCATTCAAAGAAGACAATAATCATATCTTTAAAATTGTTGATAATCAAATTGGAAAAAAAAATAATGAACCAGGTAAAGTTATCGGTAATAAAGGTGTAAAACCCGTCTCCCTACTCAAAGATTTTTCTTCCACATTCAAAGGAAATTTTGTACCTTACATAAAAAACCTTATTTCGCTCCTTCAAAAAGATATGTCTACTAAAAAAAAAGATATATTTAACAAAAAAATTCAAGGTGAATCTATTGACTCAATTATTAAAATTGTCATTGATTCCATTAAACGCAATAAAAAATATAAATATATGATTACAAAAGATTTCATAACCCTCATGTTTGAATACTCACTAAGAACAAACTATACGTATTTCAATTATGATCTATTCTTATTACAATTCTATGAAATTTGAATTATTTAAAAAAAACATATTATATATTATTATTAAATGACATATATTAATGAACAATTACTCACTACAAATCTTTCAATATCCTCAAATGAAATTAATAAAAATATTGATAATACAATTCGTAATAAATTAAAAGATCAAATAGAAGGTCTATGTTTCGAGGATGGATATATTGTTAAAGATTCAGTCAAAATTATTAAAAAAAGTATGGGGAAAATTGTAGTTAATAATAATATTAGTTCAATCAATTACCCCATCACATACACAGCAATGGTTATTTCACCCACTGAAGGTGATGAAATTCAATGCTATGTCTCAAATATTAATAAAATGGGTATTATTGCTTACATTAAACTATCAAAAGAAGATGATACAAAAGATAGTCCCATCATTATTATGGTCCCCAAAGAATACTTCAATGAAAGTACACTTAATTTTGATGATATTCATATCGGTCAAACATTAAATATCATTGTCGTCGGAACAAGAATAAAATATTACTCAGAAAGAATACAAGTCATTGGTAAACCCATGTGATCTAAGTTAAATTATAATTTTATTTTTATTATAACTTGTAATGGATAAAGAAAAAAAATATATTTATGAAAATATTGAAAAACTCAATTTTCATAATAACTATATCAGTATCATCGATTTTCATAAATGCCCACATACTAAAAATTCAAATGGTGTTTTTGTAAATCTTAATAAAATTAATGATAAGGTACTCAAAGAATTATACTATAAACTTAAAAATGAAATTGAAAATGAATCATTCAATCAATTTAATATAAAAAAAGAATCTATTAAAGAAGAAATCATTACACTATTTAATAATAAAACAGAAAAAAAAATTAATTATGAAAATATACTTGATACTCAGTTCTCAAATGAAGAAAAATTATTAATTCAATTATCAAAAAAATATATATTATAAATTTGATACTATTTAAAATATCTTTAGAAAGTACTATAAATGGAATTAATTAATGATTATAAAAATATAAATAATACATATTCAAAAAAAATTAAAATATTCCCATTCACTGAAGGTGAATCATTACTTATTGAAGAAAAAGGTAAAAAAGATATCTGTGAAATCATTATCGGTTCTAATGAAATTGAATATAACTCAATAGAAAAATCTCATCTTGAATCTTTCATCAAAAAAAAAAAATTATCCATAGCAGATGATATTACAATAAATGAAAAATATATAAAAAAATTCTCACCATCACTCATTCAAAATGGTCTACAAATGATTAATTATTTATCCTCCATTTTATATCTTAATGAATTCTATAAAATTAATACTATCATCTATAATGAAAATACAAAGAAATATTATTCAACATCATTCAAAGATTACCCTCCCTTACTATGTATCTATAAGAATAATTCATGGTTTCAAAAAAATGATATTGATCACCTTCCCATGATAAATACTATGCATGATATTAATGATCTAAAACATATCCTTGTCATCGATATAGATTGTATGATCTTTAAACCATACCTAAAATCATTATCATCCTACAAAGTTAAAGAACTAGAACAATTATGTATTAATAAAGGAATTGATCTATTCAAAAATAATAAAAAGAAACTCAAAAAACAATTATATGATGAAATCAATCTACTTCATCTAAACCTTTGAATATTGAATATTTAAAACGCAAATTAATTAATAATAATATATCTTTTTTTATCTGTAGAGTCCATACTGAGATAATATTGGACCTTTAAGTAAACATTCTCTGAAAGGAGATGTTCATATAGACAATGGTATTTCTATAAAAAAATGTATCATTGATTATTTATTATAAGTCTGCGAAGATATAAAAAAAATAAATTACCAATAAATTTGATTCTATTATATTTTTGTTTATTTAAAAAAAAAAATACTCCCTATTATATTGAATGAAATTATTTGAAAATCATCCAAGTGAGGTTCTAAGTTACCTAAAACAACCAATTATAGAAAATGATTATGAACTTGAAATTATATTTGGTTCAACACCCTATAAGAACCCAATTGATAAAAAAATATTCATGAACATCCTTGAAAAATGTAAAATGAAATATAAAAGATCGTCAGAAAGCATTAATCTAGATATTACTACAGAATATTATGGAAAACCATCTAATGTAAGAGCAACAATACATGGTCTCGATTCCATTAAAAAATATTGTAAAGATTCTTCACTAGAAGATATTCTAAATGTAGAATATCTACAAAAAAAATTAGTTAAGGATAAACAAGGACTAAAAGATGAAAACTATAATGTACGTCTTAAAATTAAAACAGAAGAAAAATTACATGATAATCACCATTTCGTAAAGACTTTTAATCATAATTATCAAGAAAAAAAGAAACACTATCGTTATAAAAAAAGGTTCAGTTTCATTACGGGTGATCAATTATTTAGAATTGATCTAACAATTCTGAAATCAACTAAATACCATAAAGGTAAATATGACTTTCAAAAAACATTTAAAGAAGCAAATATTCTTAATAATCCAGAAACCTATGAATTAGAAATTGAATATATTGGTTGGAAAAAAGATAAAATAACAGGTAATCAAATCATTGATAAATTATATCATCAATTTATGAACGAAGGAGGTATTGATCAATCAAACTTAGGTATAGATAATATGTATGATCCTCTTCATGTTGGAATTGATCTAGGACTTTTTGAAGGTATTGATGCAGATCAAGATTATACATATGAAATACATAGTCCACGATTTGATGATAATAGTAATCCTAAATTATTAATGAGATTTACAGACTCCTCCATAAGATATACTAAAGAAGATTACCATAAATTAATTGGTAAATCCACTCTCATTAAAAAAGATTACTTTCTTGAAAATAATATTGATATGCGATTACATACTGTCCTAGTTGAATACTCCAAAAAAGGTATCATTCATGGTACCATTTCTGAAATCTTTGAAGAAATTGATGAAAAAACAAATAAATATATTGATACAAAAGTTAGGGTCTCTTTCTTCCCAGAAATTGCTAATTATAAAGAAGTTTTAGTACCTCTCAAATATCTATACGGTGGTAATTTTATCATTGAACATGATAAAATAAAAATTAATTTCATGGATACCATAACACCTGAAAGGACATTACCATGGGAAGAAGATGAAGATAAAGAGAAAAAACAACATAATCTTAATATGTTAGTCTCAGAATTACTCAATATCCTTGAAGATAATGTTATTTATCTCTCCAAAATAATATACAATACAGATGAACTAATATCCTATCAACTCAAAGAAGATATTCTCAAGGAATATAAAAAATTAACCAATCAAAAAACAAAATATTTCACATTTATAGGTCCACAACCCATATCACTAAATAAATCAAATATAGATATCAATAATCCTAATTCAATACTTGTAGATTATGCTGTCACTGAAAAAGCAGATGGAGAAAGATATGAACTTCTTATTATTGATAATAATAGTTATCTTATCAATGCCAAAAAAATATAATTGCTACTGGTAACCATTTTCCAAATATTAAAGGGAAATGGTTATTCGATGGTGAATATATCACGAAAGATAAGTTCAATGAACCAATGAACCTTTTCATGATCTTTGATGTATATTGGTGTAATATTGAAGGTGTAGGTATCCCTAAAGAAGCACATACATTACCTTTTCTATCCAGAGATCCTCTTGATATAAGATCAAGGAAATATATCCTAGATCACTTCAATAATCTATTAGACAATAAAGCAGATTGGATACCAAAAGGAAAAAATCATATTGATATTAAAATTAAAAATTATGATTTTGGATATCAAACAACCAGTATTAATGAAAAAATTGATTCACAATCACTTTCAGAAGATAAATATATTCAAATCTTTAAAGCATCCAAAAATATACTCCAAAAAAATAAAGAAGACTACTATCAATATCGTATCGATGGTCTCATCTACCTACCCACAAGATTGTCAATCAGAGGATCCTCAGAAAATGTAAACGCAAAAAACATAGCAGGTACATGGAAATATAATTATAAATGGAAAGAACCCAAAGAAAATACTATCGACTTTCAAATTAAAATTGAATCAGATATTCATAAAGGAAAAATTAAACAAACCATAAGAAATTATATCAACAAAGAAGATAACTCATTAAACGAATATAAAAAAGTAAACCTCTTCGTAGGTTACAAAGAAACTGATGATGATAATATTAATTATTGTATGAAAATACTCACAGATTTCTCTCGATCAAAAGATATAATACAAAAATTTAATATACACTCCCCAGATGAAAATAAATATAACTCAACAAATATACCCCTCGAAAATGGTAAAATGCTCTGTAATAATTTCGAAAAATCTGAAATAAAAGATGAAGATATCGTAGAAATGAGATTCAATCCAAATGCAAAAGAAGGAATGTTCTGGGAACCTATTCGAATTAGAACAGATAAAATAAAACCTCAATACCTAATTGCTGCAAATAATATATGGAAAACAATTATTGACCCCATCACAGAAGAAATGATCACAGGTTCCAATATTATTAAAGGTGATACATCCCCCATAAATAGTGGTCTCTACTATATGGATAAAAGTGATGATCTTCTTGTTCACTCTTTCCCATTAAGGAAGTTCCATAATTATATTAAATCAAGACTCATATCAGGTATATGCTCGTCCATGAAAGGTAAAATAAAAGTCCTCGATCTATCCATAGGACAAGGTGGAGATATCGATAAATATATGGAAACAAATAATGTTAAGTTCCTCTATGGAATTGATATATCAGCAAACATACATGAAGCATGTAGAAGATTCTACTCTACTTACAATAAAAGTTGTAAGACTGTCTTCCTAAGAGGAGATACTAGCAAAAATATTAAAACTATTGATTACTCCGATTTTGAAAATTACGATACAAATGATAAAGAACATACAGATATAATGACAAATATACTCTATGGTAAAGATATATCGATCCGAAAAAAATATGCCGAAATAAGACAAAGATATTTTGGTCTAGCAACCAGTGGTTTTGATATCATCAGTTCGCAATTCTCTATGCACTACTACTTCAAATCAAAGAATACTTTGAATGGTTTCCTAAGAAATCTAAATGAAAATATAAAAAAAGGGGGATACTTTATTGGAACATGCTATGATGGTCAGAAAATATTTAACCACTTCCAAGAAAAAGAAAAAAAATTAGCATCACAAAATATACCTTCCGATGAAGAAGAAAATATCGATTTAGTCTCCTCAGATAATGATTCCTCAGAACAAGAAGATGATCAATCACTATACACCAATTCAAATCATGATGACCCTCATAATATTACCTTCAAAGATATAAAAGGAAATATTGTCTATAGTATTACTAAAAAATATACATCAGATAACTTCGATTTTAACCCAGATGATGACTCCAATATGTTTGGTAATGTTATTGATGTATATATGGACTCCATTGGACAAACTATTCCAGAATATATCGTCAATTTTGATTTCTTCATCCAGATTATGAAAGAAAATGGATTTGAACCCGTCATTCCTAAAAATATAATTAAAAAATACTCCTTCATCTTTAAAAATAACTTATTCAATCAATACAATATAGGTTCGTTCCATGCCATCATTGAAAAATTACCCGAAATTGAAAGGTTAGATAAAGACTTTAAAGAAAAATATAATGCTGCAAAAGAACTATACTCACCATATTCCATAAATCCAATGTCTACACTAAGTTCATTTAACAATTATTTCATCTTTCAAAAAAAATAATAATAACTATTTAAAATATAAAATGAACCTTATCTTATGAAAGATTATATCTTAAAAAATGATCATGAAAAATTTTTTATTTATACAGAAAAATATAAGGAAATAATCTATAAAAAAAAAAATGAATTAATGGATATTAAATGTAAAATTGATACCATTAATCCAAAAAAATGGGAAAAAGCAAAAAAGTTCCTTAATGATTTTGAATATATCTATACTTCCTCCAATAAAAATAAAAATATATGTAAGGTCTCGCCAGTCAGTCGTTCCTATTTTAAAATTTATGAAATATTTCATGATATTATTGGACTAAAAATGGAAGGTATTACATCATGCATTGCTGAAGGTCCGGGTGGATTCATACATTGTATTAATGATATCTCAAATATGAAAGTTTATGGTATAACCCTCATCTCAAATACCAATAAAAATATACCCTTCTGGAACTCTCTAATCATTAATAATAATAAAAATACCCTTTCTTATGGAAAAGATAACACAGGGGATATCTATAACATAGGGAATGCAAATTACTATATCTATAGTATTAAAAATAAATGTGATATTGTCACTGCTGATGGAGGATTTGATTACTCCAAGAATTATAATCTACAAGAAGAATCATCCTATAGACTTCTTTTTTCAGAAATTTATATCGCACTAAATGTTCAAAAAATTAATGGATCATTCACTATTAAGTTCTTTGATCTATTCAATTATAAAACCATTCAATTAGTATATATACTATACCTTAACTATGAAAAAATACATATCTATAAACCAACTACAAGTAGACTCTCTAATTCTGAAAAATATATCGTATGCACAGGTTTCACCCCATATGATAAAAAAATAACACAATTAATGGAAAAATATTATAACTCACCAGATAAATTTACCATTCAAATACCACAATCTTTCATCAATAATATCATGGATTTTAATGGGATGTTCATTGATACACAAGTATCCACAATCAAAAGAATTATCAGTACTAAAGAAAATAATTTTAATAATAATAAACCAACAGATCATCAAATAAAATCAGCAATTGAATGGTGTCAAAAATATAAATTACCCATTAATGAACATTGTATCTATTTATAAAGCATAATTTACCTTAACATCCTTAATAACTAAAGGATTACCATTTGGTACAGGATTATATCCGTCTAATTTATCATCTTCCCCATACTCCCATACATTATAATTATTCCCATTAAATGTATAAACTTCCTCAGATACAGTATTGGTATTTACTTTCTTATCATCCCCAATACTATTAAGTACAAGATTATTTCCAGGGTCTTCAATCAAAGTTGGTGGTATATTATGTAATCGATTATTATAACTACACACTATATTATCATCCTCCATACTACATCCTTCAGGTAATACATCCTTCGAATAAGGTGTCGTTGTATCCACATATATATTATTCTTAAAAAAATCACCCCCATTCGTCTTCTCGCCTTCTATATTTGATGTATGATACTTCGTATTTTTTGATATCTCATCTTCAGTCCAAGCAGTCTTATAGGATGATAATACACCTTTATTCTCACCATACATTTCTCCTTCACATCCATCTAAATAATCCTTTAAGACAACTTTTTCTTCAGTACTAATATATCTATTTAAAATATAAAGCAATACAATTATAGCAAGTATATAAATATATAATTTATTCATTTCTATTATATTATAATAAATAAATAAATTTCATTGATTATTTATTACTTAGATCACAAATCTCAATTGCCTTCTTATAATACGCTTCAGGCCAATAATGAAATACATTCTTTACATCAGTAAATGTCCCACATCCAGCATATTCAATTTCGTTCAAAAAATACTTTGTCGTATCTAATGTATTCCCCTGACAACATCCCAAATCAATTCGCAATAATAATGGTCTCACAACTTTACCCTTTATCTTCGTCTCAGGATAATTATCAAGGACACGTTTTGCTAATCGCTTAACAGTTCCCATTACTTTTGAACTCACTCTACCAAATCTCTCCGATTCACCCCATAAATCTCCAGATGATTTGATTGCCACATGGTACTTATATTCCCCATTTATCCAAAATGTCTTGATCTCATACTTCTTAGTAAATCCTAACATAGTCTCTTGACACACTAATCCAGGAAATTTCTTAGTTTTTTTTAAATCCTTACTTAATTTACTCTCAACATCCTTATCATCCAAATCATATTTTGATATTTTAATATTTGCAAATGAATAATCAGGTTTCACTACAAATCCTTTCCAATTATTCTTACGGACCTCTGCTAGTATCTTCTTAGCATCTCGGTCCCCTTTTATCAAAAATGTAGGTGCTATTGGTATACCCTTCTTCTGATAATATAATAAATAATTTCCCTTATTATATAAAAAATCCTGTTCAGATAAAGGTGGATAAATATTATTATCTTTATTCTTCATTATTGATAACCATTTCTTATACATTTTTGGGGAACTATGCCAAGCATTTAAAAGATTTACACCCACTAAAAAGTTTACATCATTCTTCTGTAATGTCTTTTCATTAAAGTTCGTCAAATATTTCACCTCAGCATCAGGATATTGATACTCAATAGCAGCAACTAATGATGCTTCATTCAATATCCAACCATCATTATCAATATATTTCTCCGGTACATTATCCATCCATTTACGATATGGACTCGATGGATTTGTCTCCCCTAATCTACCCCCTAATATACCTATCTTTACCATATATTCTATATTAGATATTATTCTAAAATATCCCCCTCTCAATCCAGAAAATAATTACTAAAATCATTCATTCACCACCATTCAAATTATCCCTTAAAATCTGACACTGCCCATTTTAGTATCAAACTTATTCCATAACATAGGTACTAATTCATTCGTTCTTCGAGGTAAGTTACTTCTCTTAGGTGGAAATATTACTTGAGGTGCTACCTTAACGTCTCCATTAGGAAGTATATACTTCTCACGATTACTAAAATTAAATCCATTATCACTTACTAACCCCACATATTCAGGTATAAATAACATCCCTTCTAATACTACAGGGATAACATACTTACCAGGACTACATAATCTCTCATGTACTATCGTCATATTAACATACTGTTCCCTCTGTTCTTCAGTTATTATACCAGAAATTACTACATCATTTAATACATCAAACAATTTATACAAGTTTAATAAATATAATGATACTATTTCTGTAGACTCAATTTCATCTAATCCCTCTAATCCCGCCTCCCAATCATCAATTAATAATGAAAATGGTGTTATACATGTAGGTCCGACATTATATTTAACGAATAAATCAGATCCATCACCACCATATGTATAAAATTTCTTACTCAATATTAACTTAAAAATAGGATGATTACTATCACTCTTAACTATAAAATCTAACTTAGAAGCATCTACCATTTATTTATAAATATTCATTTATTTTATTTTTATATATTTTATTAATTACTTTTGATATATCTATTAATCACTCCCACAAAAAAATTATTATAAAAATATTACACCCATTCATTAAACTACAAACTAAAATAAAAAATAATGTATTACTCCATAAGTATACTATTTAAGAGCATCATATTATCTATATATATATGACATTATTTCAGTATGCTATGACACTCCTATATATGGAAAAAAATATACATATGAATATATTCCATAATCATGTTAACCATATACCCATTGAAAAAAATGATGATTTCCTAAAATACTCTTGGTCTTGGACCATATAAAATTTGAATTACTTGGTTGATTTTTCATAAATAATCATTATGAAAAATATGAGTTCTGAAGAGACTACTCCTATGGTAAAAAACACTAATAACCCCATAATGAATTTAAAGCAAAAAAGGGATATTAAAAGGGAAGAAGTTAGGGGAGTCATTAATGCTAAACTAAATAGTGCTGAACCAAACTATGTCGCCATATATATATGTGCAACAATAATAATATTATCATTCAGTCTATGTATTGTTTATATCATATCATATTATGTAGATACATATGCTGCTAGAGAAGTGATTAATAATAGAAAAGTCTCAATTTCAGAAAAATGGATTAATTATTCATCACCAGATGAGGTAAGCATTAATTGTACAAATATAGACCCGTGTAGAGGGATACCCTGCATAGATGTTAGGGAAGATTTCAATAAAGAAATGCATGAATGTAAATATAAGGACTGGATGGATTATTTTAATATCTCTTTAGTTATTCTTTTAGTAATAGGTACTCTTCAATGTTGTTGTGGAAAAAATAATAAAGTATCTACCACCTCATAATTTAGGTATCATATATGATAAACCATTATATTCTAAATATTCATCCGTAATAACTCCATACTGTAAATATACTAACGCCTTGAGTACATCTAATATATTCTTTAAAACTGTTTTCATATATATTCAATCATATTTTATTTCAATCCCTTTCTTTCCTGATATATACCTTTATTTTTTATCTTTTAATTAATTACTACAAAAATTAATATGGATTTATGATTCATCTTAAATCATTGTATAAGTATCATGGGATGAATGAAATTATCAGTGAAGGGGGGGGAAATAAAAATAATGAAGGGGATGATGAAAGAAATAAGAAAATAGAAAATTATATCATCTATTGTACAATCATGTGATTAATATATCATTTATAACCTTGACCTGCTTGAGAAAAATATCTCAGGACCATTTATAGTTTCACTATATATATATTCACGAATATATCCCATATTACAATAATCCATTTCCTTCCATATATTCTCCCAATCAATTACCGGATGAATATATGAACAAGGTGGTGTCCAATAAACATCAGACCAATCCTTATCAACCTTGAAGATACCATATGTATCTAAAATACTATTATACAATGTCACAAAATGTACAGTTCTATAATTTATATATGCTCCTTCCTTTGGATTTGGAGGATTAAAAGTTATTATCTTAAGGTTATTCATATTGATTCTGTAAATTCATATAATTTTTTATTCATTTCAAATTTTTTTTATCAATACTATTAGTAAATGTCCTATAAAATGATCCCTTTAACAGTTACATTATTCTCAATATTAACGACATCTTCCTATATTAATTATAAATTAAATATGAAAATATACCATTATAATAAAGATATCATTAATAATCCAATAATACCACAAATATAAAAATATTAATTTAAAGATAAAATAAGAAAGTTCATCTATAATGAATAAAAGTTTAAGTAATGAAATGTATCAATCATTGATCCTTAAATATGAAAAAGAAATTCAAGAATGTAAGACGGGTTTACTCATTTATTTTAATAATTCAGTTGGTATTGGAGATCACCCCAACCACCTCGAAGAAATGGATCGTCTATTAATAAATATGTCTTCTTCAAATGATAAATTAAATATTCTAAAATCTACATTTTCAAAATTATACTCGCGTTTATAATATTTACATAGATCATTTCGGGACCCCCCCCTTATATTTTATTCATCTATAAGGGTAGAAACCCTTTCCTATGGAATGTAGAAATTATAATATAAAAAATAGGAAAAATAATATAGTAATTATATATAAATGCCAGAAAAAGGGGGAAAAGGGAAAAAAGAGAAAAAAGGGAGGGTATCTAAAGATGAATTGCGTGCTCAAATAATAAGAAATGATACAATAGTGAAAGGTTTTAGGAGGGGGACTCTCGCTAACGCGGGATTACCTGATAGGGAAGCGCCTAAGGGGAGGGGGACTCCCGCTAACGCGGGATTACCTGATAGGGAAGCGCCTAAGGGGAGACCCCCTTCTAATTCTAGACCAAGACCCCCTTCTAGACCAAGAACCCCTTCTAGACCAAGACCCCCTTCTAGAAGGAAATCTAAAACATCTTCAAGATCAAGGTCCTCTTCGGGGACAAGACCCTCTTCTAGACGGGGATCCTCTTCAAGATCAAGGTCCTCTTCAAGATCAAGGTCCTCTTCAAGATCAAGGTCCTCTTCAAGATCAAGGTCCTCTTCGTGGACAAGACGCTCTTCTAGACGGGGATCCTCTTCGAGATCAAGGTCCTCTTCGGGAACAAGACGCTCTTCTAGACGGGGATCCTCTTCGAGATCAAGGTCCTCTTCAAAATTATCTCCGTTACCTTATTTATCTAAGGTAAGTAAGGAGAAGGCGGAAAAGGTTGAGGAGATTACAAAATTATCAGATATTCCTGTAAAATCATTGATTCCCCTTACTGAAGATGAATTAGTTGAAGTATTAGGCGCCATCAAGGCGCGCTCATATCTCCCAGAAGGGATAGACGCCGCGCCCGCCCACCAACCGCGCGGAGCACCTCCTCCTTCACCCCGTGCTTCACGCCCTCCACAAAGGTGGATCAACCGCCCCTCACCGGAAACACCATATCTACCGGAAACACCATATCTTGGATCCGCGGTCAACCCTTACAGGCGGGATATATTAGGGAGGACATCTGCTCGTCCAGAACTAAACGCACAGAGGATGTCTGGTCTGGGTTAATAATGTAAAATTACTTATCATAAAACATACTAAATGTTATATATTTTATCCTTTGTAATTAATAATCTATGTTTTTATCCATACGTCAATATATAAAAACCTTCCATATTATTAATATCAATCTCAATATAGTTAATATGCTCCATTTTCATAGTATCTGGTATTTTAGGTAGAGATATTCTCATCTTGAAAAACTCGTCAATATTGCCCTTTGTTCCATTAAAATTCAAATCGAGATGTAAATGGGACCCTGGATGTGGATGTGAAGGACCATATTCACTAGTACAATTTACGTAGGGTTCTGCCCCCTTTTGAACGCAACTTTCCCTATCAAAAGTATGGCAAGCACAACAATTTATTGGAATCGATGGATTATTTGGAAAATTATCTTCTTCATTTTTTTTTGTGTATTCCAAATTAAGTTGCGTCTTATTAATTATCACTAAATTGTATGGTTTAGGTCGGGCGACAAGGTGATTCGCCGTATTCTTACGAGTAAAATCATACTGACAATAGTTACTAATATCTTTTTCATTAATCTTTTTAATTTTCAAAGATCTGTCCAATCCACAGATATGTTTGATATTTGTTATTTCTTGTTTTAGAATCTTAATTTGCTTAAATAGTTCTTCATTTTCTGACAATATTTTTACAAGTGGAATATCGATATTAAAACTGAGTAAACCATTCTCATATTTTAATTCGATATTTATATTTTCAGAGTTCAGAGTTGTAATTGAATATGTAAATTCACCTGACCTGTGCATCAATGTTTGAGTAAGGGCATTGAAAAATAATGAAAAATTATCTTGAAAATATCTTTTGATATTACCCCAGAAACTACTAGATTCACTTATAGTATAAGAATATCTATCGATATCATTTATTTTTAGTTCAATATTTATTTGTTCCGAAGGTTCTGAACCTTTATCAATGATAAAACGATATTTATTATAATTCTCAGCAATTACAATTGGCGCAGGAGCAGGAGATGGCGCAGGAGCAGGAGATGGCGCAGGAGCGGGAGATGGCGCAAGGTAGTCCACCGACGCTCCTACGAGCGCCCGTTGATCCCGTCCGCGGTCATCGCGTCTTTCGTCGTACCGTCCAGCACGTTCCATCCGCTGCGCAGGTACGTCTCCTTGCCGTCCCCGTCGATCCCGTCCGCGGTCATCGCGTCTGCCGTCGTACCGCCCGGATCCCGGCGCGGCGAGGTCATGGAAGGGTGCTCCGCCGCGTTTGTCTCCTGCGGCAGGTGGACTACCTTGCGCCATCTGCTCCATTATTTTATTGATAAAATATCCTTAAATTAAATAATCAAATTTAATTCTAGTTATATGTAATCAACTAAGAAGGTATCATGGGAATGCACTAAATTATGACCGAAGATGTTACACATGGAAAAAAAATGTACAATTATGTAAATGGATTTAATTTCTAGATAGGTTGAACTTTATTCTTTTTATCATTTTTTTCTTTTTTATCCATACAGAATATGAATATTTGACCGACTACACAGCATATAAAACATGTCATACATACGACAACTATTACATCAATTAGGAGTTTATCCATGATTAAATCAAGAACTCGCAGCAGGAGCACCGGGACTGCAACCGCAGCAAATTGTAGCAAAGAATACGATAAATCCTATGATAATCGAAGAAAGGATTTCAGGCATCCTTCATATTATGTTTTATTAATCCTTATAACTACAATCAAATTTGATTTATTTATCTAAAGATCATAAAGTTTATCATGGGACAGAATGAAATCAGGACAGAGGATGTTACACAGGGGAAAAAAAAGAAACGAGAAACTAGCACTAGCAATGAAGAAAATGATACAAAGAAGAAAATCGAGATTCATATTGTGTGTTGTACAATTATGTAAATGGATTTAAGAATATGATAACAAATTAATGAATTATTAATGAAGTATAGTAAAAAAGATATATATATATTCTTATTATTGTCAACGAAGATCAATGAACCCAGTATAATCAATAAAATTATAAATAATGCAAAAGAAATGGAAGATAAAGAAACTTTAACATATCATTTTGAAAGATGGGAAACCATAGCAGGTAGTTATTTTAAATGTAGTGACCAATCATCATATACAACATATCGTAATGTATATTCCTATGTTTTAAATGATACAGAAAACATCTATGAAAAGGATAGATTATTGCATTATTATAATGAAACCGGTGTTTCTTTTCAAGTACGCGGTTTAATCCTTGATATTATAAAAAATGAACTATTGACATGGTCAGAAACAAAGGATAAATATGTCGATAATTTAAGCAGTGAATCAAAACAAATGAGAAAAGAAAATGATAATTTGTTTTCTCCTTTATCAAAATTAATAATGCAGAGTATGTCTTCATAAAAAGATTATCATTTAAAAGATAATATAAAGAAAAAAAGTGATACAAAGAAGAAGATAGAAATTTATATCGTGTGCTGTACAATTATGTAATCGGTTTGAAATTATAATGGTCTTTCACATTTTTAAGGAATAAAAGGACATCTTGAATAGTTTTTGTTCTCTCGTAACATTTTTTCCCGATATCTTCTAACTTATGAATATTAATAGTAATTGATCTAATTTTTTTTTCGTATTCAGACTGTGGGTGGGGATATTTGACGGTGATCTTGCGCAGATATCCATAATAATTATATTTTTCATCATACTCTGTCTTACTCATATCGTGAGGTTTTGACCGTCCACCATAGGGACCCATATCTCCTTTTGTAATTGTATCAAACTGTTTTTTCTTTTCTTGTTCACTAGTTAATTCATCAGTATACTTTTTTTTCAGTTCGCTACGAATAGTTGAAAAATCTACTTGGATGAATTGAATAAAACCGTTCTCATCAATTGATTCTTGAATTCCATTCTCTTTTTTTAAAAATATCCGCAACCCTTTCTTAGGAACAGATTCACCCGCAAGATTTATTCGTTTTTCTTCTGTATCAAACGATTGAAACTCAATATAAGGTTTGAGAACCTCTACCATAAGTTGAACGAATTGAATTTCATAGTTACAATTATATTTTGTAGGGTCAATATACTCCATGATTAATTATTTTACAATGGTTTTTAAATATTTATCAAATTTATACCAATTCAAAGACACTAAAAAAAAAGTTCATCAAATAAAAAAACAGTTACATGTTATAAGTGTGGAAGACCCGGGCATTATGAAAATCAGTGTTAAAAAAAGGTTAAGGAATAAAGAATTCGATTTTTATTTATTTATCATCAATTTTATTAATTTTATTAATTAAATATTCATTGTATCTTTCTTCTATTTCCCAATATGATTTATAACCATATCCATTAAATATGATTGCTAAAATACTTGCTATAAAAAACATATAATAATTAGATGAATATAATAAATTATATAAAAGATAATAACTTAACCATTCATCTAAAAATATAAAACCACGTTTAATTGAAAGATATATAACAATATTATCCATTTAAATCTAAATATGAATTAATACCCTAAATATTTTTTAAATCATATATTGTATAATATTTTAGAAGGTAGTCTATTTATTTTCATAAAGGACATACAATGGATTTGGACCGTCTGAATCGAGGATGTTAAATGCTGATTGATAGAAGTCAGGGGGCACCCCTCCGGGTACTATTCTAATTATTCTTGAACCCATTACATCTTTTGCAATACCACCATGGTTTTCTTCAAAAGGTAATTCAATGAAAGTTGGTAGAGCAGGAAAGTGTGAACTCATTTTCGGACTCGGGAGTACAATTCTTTCTCCGGATTTGATAACAAGTGTAATATTAAGATTGCTTTGATTAATAAACTTAAATGTCCCCATACCCCGTGTATCCACGTGCCCTCCTTTTCCATATTGTTCAGGATTAAATGTACCATTGTCTAATGTCCAATTGGGTGTAATAATTTTACCCTTTTCACTAATATTTTTATAAATCCGAAGACCAAACAACGGTTTTAAGCGATTTACTGGATCGCATGCAATAAGTTCAATATCTTCGTCAGGTGGACCTAAATAATCATCTTCAAAACGAGGGATTGGATGAATTGCCCGTTTCCAAAGATAATTTGTATTTGGTGATAATTCATCAGAGGATGAGGATCCTCCGCGGTATAATCCACTTTTATCTTTGAGCATTCTTTTTAATTGTAAACGGGATTTATTAAATTGTGTAGAAGTAAGGGTTGTTTTTTTCATCCTTCCTCTCTGTGCTTTTTTTTTTCTATTTTTAGTATTTTTCCGATTACGGTATATTCTTTTACTCATTTAATATAAAGTAGAAATTATTTAATTTTATTGTTTTCTTTGCTTGTAATTATCCAATTTTTAGAATTATATTCTATTCTAAATGTATATATAATGTCTCAAAAATCAATTGAAAATAATAGTTCGGTTATTCCTCTACCACCTGGAATTAAGGTAGATAAAAAAAAGATACCTAAAAAATATGAAGATGGAGATGTTTTATCCTTATTATCAGAAGAACAATTAAGTTCAATTGAAAAGGACGCTTTTA
>PBEG01000025.1 GCA_002718395.1 Chloroflexota bacterium
AAGTTGGTGATTTCGTTGGTAGAAATTAGAGTTAATGATTCAGAGTCTTTAGATTCTGCTTTAAAAAGATTCAATCGTAAGGTTCAGTCAGATGGTATTTTGACTGAGTCTAGGCAAAATGAATATTATGAAAAACCCTCTGAAAAGAGAAAGAAAAAAGAAGCTCAAAGAATAAGAAAAATCAGAAAAATGAATAGAAAAACTGATTTTGACTACAGAAAGTAGTTGGAGGTTTTTTTGGCTATTTTAGAACAAGTAAAAGATGATTTAAAAAAAGCTATGAAATCTGGTGATTCTGTATCACGAGATACTTTACGAATGATGATATCCGAAGTAAATAATGCAAAAATTTCACTTGGGCATGATCCTTCTGAAGAAGAAATTATATCTGTTTTTAAAAAAGAATCAAAAAAAAGACGTGAAGCAATTGTTGAGTTTGAAAAAGCAAACAGGGATGATCTAGTAGAAAAAGAAAAGAACGAATTAGAAGTTATTTTACAATTTCTTCCTGAAGAATTATCTGATGAAGCAATTCAGTCAATTATTGAAGAGATGTTTGATTCTGGGTTAAATAGAGATATGTCTGAATTTGGCAAGATTATGAAGGATTTGATGCCAAAAATTAATGGACAGGCAGATGGTTCAAGAGTCAGTGCAATATTGAAAGAATTTTTATCACAGTAAGATAATTTATTGGAGTTAATATGAAAGTATTATTTTTAGAAAGCATTGAAGGTTCAGCATCTATGGGCGAAATTAAAGATGTCGCCAATGGGTATGCAAGAAATTATCTATTCCCAAATGGTTTTGCTGTTCCTGCTACACCAAAAAATCTAAAAAATGTGGAAGAGCTACAAGCTAAAGAACTTGAAATTCAAACTGAAAGAGATAATTGGGCTTCAGAAATTATAGACCGTGTAGAAGATACTATCATTTTTAAAGTTGCTGTCGGCCAACAAGGTAGACTGTATGGATCTGTCAATAATGCGGATATTGCTCAGAAACTTTCAGATGATTTAAATTCAAAAATAGATCGTCGTATGGTTCTTATGTCAGAGATTATCAGGCAAAGTGGAGTATATGAGATTGGTATTCGTTTATCTAAAAATGTTGTTAAGGAATCGTTAGTTGTAGTTGCAGATGAACAAATTGAGAACATCGATCAAACTATTGAAGAGATGATTAATGATTATAAATCTGGAAATATTACTGAAAATATTGCCTCAGAAATAATTTATGAGGATGAACTGGATGAAATTTCTTCAGATGAATTATCTAAAACTGCAGATTCGGATGTCCCTGATGAAGAGATAGCCCAAATCAAAGAAGAAACAGAAGATGCTCAAGAACAGATCACAGAATCAGAATCGTAATTTATTGTAGTTCTATAGATTGAGTAAATGACAACATTTTTTTCTAAAAAATTTATAATCATATATAGTTTGATGCTTGCTTTAATTATTTCAGCAGTAATTTTTCCTTGGCAGAAAGAACAATCACAAATTGTTATTGGTGAACCAGCAGCTTATACGATTATCTCTCCTACAAGTTTGGATTACAATTCTGAATTGTTAACTAATAATCGCAGACAGGCAGCAGCAGCAGCAGTCGAAGATATTTTTGTTCTCAATCCTGATGTTCGTGATACTCAAGTTAGTTTATTGAATAAACAATTAAATAATATTGATAAAATTCGTTCAGATAATATATCAGCAATTTCTGTAAAAGAATCTGCAATTAACAGTTTGAAAATAAAAGATCTTTCAAAAATTTCTATAAATTTGATTGTTTTAATGAGTGATGATGAATGGCAAATGATAGAAGATGAATCTAAAAATATTCTTACAAAAATTATGACCGGTTCTATTTCTTTAGAAGAAACTGAAAATATAAAAAAAAGAATTGATACGTATATATCTTCTAAATTGTCAAAAGATAGTCAGCTTATTGTTACAGAGTTTGTTCGATCCTTTATTCAGCCAACTTTAATAGTTGATCAAGAAAGAACTGCTATCTTAAAAGAGCAAGCAAAAGCTATGCAGCCAGTTGAATTAATAATTGTTAATCAAGGTGATGTAATTGTCAATCAAGGTGAAATAGTTACTGATGAAAATTTTGAAACATTGGGAGAGATAGGTCTATTAAAAGAAGGATTTGCTTTCACCACAATAATCATATCTATGCTTAAAAGTACATTAATAACCATTCTGTTTACAATCTTTCTTTATTTTGTGAGACCTAAATCTTTGGATTCTTTGAAAAAGTTAATTTTATTTTCAATAATATTAATTACTTCAGTAGCTGTTTTAAATATTTTTTATAATGGTTTTTTTAATAATGACAATGCTTTTTTGTTTCACTTGCTTCCTTTATTAACTTTTCCAATGGTGACTTTTGTTTTGACTGAGTTAAGTGTTGCATTCATACTTACCTCTTTAATTGTTCTCGCTACGGTATTAATTTCCTTTGATTCATTGAATGCATCTTTTCTTTTAAATAATGGTATTGAATTTTCTAGAAATTGGATTAGTTTTTTTGCTAGTGCTATTATTGCTATCGTTGTTTTGCGACAAGCAGAAAGACAACAACAATATATTTATGCTGCTTTAGCCAGTTCTTTAGTCTCTATTTTAATTTCTATTATTTATTGGGCAAGCTTATCCACAATTTCATTTTATGATTTATCTTTAATTTCAATTTGCACAATAGCAGGTGGTTTACTTTCCGCCATTCTAGCATTAGGATTAGTGAATTTTTTGAGTGTTCCTTTTGGGATATTGACAAGAGTTAAACTTATGGAATTAGCTCAACTCGATAATAAATTATTAAGAAGATTGCAGGATGAAGCACCCGGAACCTTTCAACATTCTTTACTTGTAGGAACTTTAGTTGAGAGAGCTGCTGATAGAATTGACGCCGATTCATTATTAGCAAGAGTTGGGGCGTATTATCATGATGTAGGTAAATTAATATCCCCAGCCTTTTTTGCAGAAAATTTAAGTGAAAAAAGTCCTCATGAATCTTTGGACCCTCTTCAAAGTACAAGGGTAATTCACCAACATGTTACAGCTGGCATTGAAATTGCAAAAAAAGAGAATTTGCCTGATGTTATATTAAATTTTGTTCAACAACATCATGGTACAAGATTAGCAACATTTTTTTATCGTACGGCAGTGGAGAAATCTCCTGAAATTGATCCAGAACTTTTTCGATATCCTGGTCCTAAGCCACAATCGAAAGAAGTAGCGCTTGTGATGTTGGCAGATAGTTCAGAAGCAGCAGTTCGTGCGAGCAAGGATCACTCTAGTGAACGTATCATTGAAATCGTTGATGAAGTTATTCGTGAAAGATTTGAAGAAGAACAATTTGATGAATGCGATCTTTCAATTAAACAAATAAGAATTGCTGCTGATTCTATAGCATCGGCATTAATTGCAGTATTTCATCCACGAGTAGATTACCCAGAGCCATCTAAACAGGAATTAATAAATAGAGGAATTTATTCTAAATTGGTTGAAGAAGAGACTAAGAACCATAAGAATAAAGATGGTACACAACTAAGCCTTGGTTCAATTGATGAATCTGAGAATATAAAATAATTGAATTTTGAAAAAAATTTGGAAGATAATGAAGGTAGCAATTGTAGTTTTTCCTGGTACATGGAGTGATGAAGATTGTGTTTATGCAATGCAACAAGTTGGTGCAGAACCATATAAGGTTTGGCATACTGAAAAAAAACTCGGCAATCCTGATCTTGTAATAATTCCTGGAGGTTTTTCTTACGGAGACTATCTTAGGTGTGGTGCTATTGCTAGATTTTCGAATATTATGGAAGACATAATTACTTATGCGAAAAGCGGTGGCCTTGTTATTGGTATATGTAACGGATTTCAAATTTTATGTGAATCAGGTTTATTGCCAGGTGTTTTAATTAGAAATGATTCTCTACAGTTTAGGTGTCAGGATACTTTTTTAAAATTAAATGATAATGTCATTGATTCACCTTTTTTGAATTCAATCAATGAATCACCATCACTAAAAATTCCAATTTCACATGGCTCAGGAAATTATTTTGCAGATAAGTCTACATTAAAGTCGTTATTAAAAAATAATAGAATCGCATTTCAGTACTCTAATCCTAATGGCATTATTGATAGTATTTATAACCCAAATGGTTCTATTGCAAATATCGCAGGTATTTTAAATGAACATGGCAATGTATTAGGCATGATGCCTCATCCTGAAAGAGCATGCGATAATTTAATTGGTGGTGAAGACGGTAATTATATTTGGAAATCAGTAATAGAAAGCTTAAAGAAATAAACTATGATTAGTAAAGAACAACTTGAAAAAATTGCTATGTCTGAAGAAGAGTATAACTTAGTTGTTGAAAGACTTAACAGAGAACCTACAGATGTAGAATTAGGTATGTTTTCAGCACTTTGGTCAGAACATTGCGGGTATAAACATACAAGGCCATTATTTCAATTCTTTCCTACAGAAGGTAAGAGAGTGTTGTCTAAAACTGGCGAAGAGAATGCTGGAGCAATTGATTTAGGTGATGGAGACGTAGCTGTTTTTAAAGTAGAATCTCATAATCACCCTTCTGCAGTTGAGCCATATGAAGGAGCAGCCACAGGAGTAGGCGGTATTTTAAGAGATATTTTTGCTATGGGAATGAGGCCTATTGCTTTGCTTGATAGTCTTAGGTTTGGTGATCTTGCCCAAGGACGGACAAAGTATTTATTGGACGGAGTTATATCAGGAATAAGTGGCTATGGTAATTGTGTGGGAGTTCCAACAGTAGGTGGCGAGATATTTTTTGATGATTCTTTTACTGGCAATCCATTAGTAAATGTGATGTGTGTTGGGACTGGTAAAAAAGATGATTTAATATCAGCAACTGCTGAAGGATTAGAAAATCCTTTGATTCTTGTGGGCTCAGATACTGGAAGGGATGGAATACACGGAGCTACATTTGCTTCAGTTGATTTAAGTGAAGACAGTGTAAGTGATAGACCAGCAGTACAAGTCGGAAATCCATTTATGGAAAAATTATTAATGGAAGCTTGTGTTGAATTAGCACAGCAACATAAAGAATGGATTGTTGGATTACAGGATTTAGGTGCAGCTGGACTGACATCTAGTGCTCTTGAGGCCGCAGAAAGAGGCAGATGTGGCGTAGAAATTGATATTGCTAAGGTACCTCAAAGAGAGTCGAAAATGACTGGTTATGAAATCATGTTGTCTGAATCACAAGAACGAATGTTGGTTATTGCAAAAAAAGAGCATGAACAAAATGTTATTGATCATTTTAAAAAATGGGAATTATCCGCTAATGTTGTAGGAAAAGTAATTAACGGTGAAAATGTAATAATTAAAAATGAAGACGAAATACTAGCGGACTCAAAAATTAACATTATTACTGATGCACCTACCTATAATTTATTGGATAAAGAACATTTAAATGATTATCCATTTTCTGATCCTAATATGCCTGTTATTGATGATTTGAAAGATCCTAATCAAGCATTAGTAGAAATGCTTTCTTTACCAAATCTTTCTAGTAAACAGTTTGCGTTTCAACAATATGATCATCAGGTACAAAATAATACAATTATAAAACCTGGTTTCGGTGCTGCAATTATTCGAGTGCCAGGAACTGATAAAGCATTAGCAATGACCACAGATTGCAACCCGAGAAAAGTGCAAATTGATCCATATACCGGTAGTCAAATAGCAGTAGCAGAAGCAGCTAGAAATCTAGTTGCAGTAGGCGCAAAACCTCTAGCATTGACTGATTGTTTGAATTTTGGTAACCCTGACAATGATGTTGTTGCTTTCCAACTTGTTAATTCCGTTAAAGGAATCGCAGATGCTGCAAATATTTTAGATACACCAGTGATTTCAGGCAACGCCTCTTTATATAATGAGACGATTAATGGCTCTATTGCACCAACTCCAGTAATTGGCATGGTTGGTCTTATTGAAAATATAAGCAAAAAGCTTGTAAGAAAAATTAGTAATAATAAAAAACTTTTATTATTAGGCAGTGAATTAAATCAAGATTTTTCTTCATTAGCAGGAAGTGAATATTATTATAGCAAAACCAAATCTCATTCAGGCGTTATATCGATTGATATGCAATTTGAGAAAAAAATTCAGGATTGTGTTTTAAACCTTTTTGCAAAAGGACTGGTAAGTAATGCGCAAGATATTGCTGATGGAGGATTATTAATAGCTATAGCAGAATTATGTATGAATTACTCCGTAGGTTTTACAGCACAAGATGTTGATTTATCAGGCAGACTTGATGCAACATTCTTTGGGGAAAAAGAATCAAGATTATTAATTTGCACGGATGAAGAAAATATAAATGCAATTTTTGATTATGCAAAACAATTGTCTGTTCCGTGTGAAGAAATTGGTACTTTCCATAATGATAAGCATGAAAAAAAATTAATTTTTGGCCCAGTAGATATCAAATTATCTGAATTAAACATTGCCCACGAAAAAACTTTTTAAGTAGTGTTTAGACAGAACACATGTTCTATGTTATCCTGCCATATGTCTAATAAAGATATCTATGTCGATAAATTTATTATTATATGTCGGTATATTTTGGACAAGTGAATAATTTTTATAAATTTAAAAAGCTATTATTTTATCCAAGTTAAATAAATAAGTATGAATGTGAATTTTTAGTGGTTAACCAACCTCAGCAAAATAGGGCAAATATTACAGCAATCCGAGAAAACTTGCTACCTCCAAATGACATTGGAGCTGAAGAAGCAATTCTTGCTGCGCTCTTTTTAGATCAGGATTCATTTGCAAAGACAATTTCCATTATTGAACCTGATGATTTTTTTAATGAAAAAAATAAATGGATTTATGAAGCAGAATTATTAGTTGGCGAACGTAATGAAGAAATTACAATTCCTGCTGTTGCACATGAATTAGAGCGAATGGGTCATTTGGACACTATTGGTGGTGAACGTACTTTAGTAGATATCTCAAATAAATTTTTTACTGCTGTTGGAGTAGAAACTCATGCAAGAATTGTTGCACGAGATTCAGTTTATAGAAAAATTATTCAAGCATCTTCCGAAATTGCTCAGAAAGCATATGAAGGTGGACCAAATGTAAAGGACGTTCTTTCGTATGCAGAAGGATTATTATTAGGAATTAAATCTTCCGATTTTAGTGGTGATTTCACAATTATAAAAAATTTGTTAAATAAATTTTTAGAAGATATGGATTCGGAACAAGAAGGTGAATTGTATGAATCCGTTAGAACAGGTTTTATGGATTTAGATCAATTATTAGGCGGATTTAAAAGAGGTGATTTAATTATTTTGGCTGCAAGGACAGGTGTAGGTAAATCATCATTATTATTAAATTTTTCTAGAAATGCTGGTGTTGGATCTGGCGCTACAGTTGCAATTTTTTCTTTAGAAATGTCAGGAGATCAGCTAGCAAATAGACTGCTTTCTGCTGAAGCTAATGTCAATTCAACAAGATTACGTTTTGGTGCACATTCAGAAACAGAAGAAGCAAGAATTATGCATTCAATGGGTATTTTAGGAGAAGCATCAATTTTTATAGATGATTCTCCTATGCTTAATGTACCAGAGATACGCGCCAAATTAAAACGCCTTCAAGGTGATCACGGATTAGATTTGGTAATAATTGATTATTTACAATTATTACATGGGACCAAAAGAACTGAAAGCAGAACATCTGAGATTAGTGAAATAACTAGATCATTAAAAGAATTAGCTAGAGAATTAAATGTTCCCATCATTGCTGCAGCACAGTTATCACGTGCAGTTGAGCAACGCACACCACATATCCCTATGTTGTCTGATTTAAGAGAGTCAGGAAGCATTGAACAAGACGCAGATGTTGTTTTATTTATCTATCGTGAGGATGTTTATACTAAGTTTAAAGATTGGCAAGACAAAAATATTGAAAAGCCAGACAATCAATATCCATCTAATTTAGCACAAATTATTTTGGCAAAACATAGAAATGGTCCAACAGGTAATGCAACTGTTCGTTTCAATGAAGAAACTGCGACTTTTCACGATTTAATATTACGAGAGCAGTAAAATGAATAAAAAAATAGATTCCTTTAGTAGCATCGTGCATGACTATGAACAAAATATTGGCTTACTAACTAATGCAATTACAGATAAATTATTAATTGCTTCTAAAATTTATTCTTATGAATGGATTCATGAAGCGATATTGGACGCTAAAGATAATGATAGAAAAAACTGGACGTATATTCAAAAATATTTAGAAATTAGAAAAAATAAAAATGTTGAATTTACTAGAAAGGAGGGAATAGGTGATGCAAAATCTACAAGGCTTTCTGGCCAATCAAGCAAAGCAAATGACCCCTATCAATCAGTCATCAAGCGATCCTGGAAAAAATGAGAAAAATAATCTAAAGAATTATAATTGTAGTTTATGTCAGGATGCAAAGTTTGTGAGGATTAGCTTACCAATTGATGATGCAGAATTTGGTAAGGCAGTCCCTTGTGAATGTTCGATAAATGAAACTCATGAACAGACAGTATCAAGATTACTAGAATTTTCAAGAATAAATAATTTAGATAATTTAGATTTTGAAACTATAATAAAAAATCAATTATTTAACAAAATGCATTCCAAAGCACTTATTAGTGAAGCTGAAACATTTATGTCTAGTAGTAAATCTTTTCTATTAATCCAAGGTTCTTCAGGGAGCGGTAAAACCATTTTTTCTTCTGCAATTGTTAATGAGTACATTTCAAAAAAAACACCTGTTCTTTTTTATAATTCTAATGAGTTATTTGAGGAAATGTTTGCCTTAATTGATAAGGATAAAGATCATTACAATAATTTTTTTAATAAATTAAAAAGTATTAAAGTTTTAGTGATTGATGATTTAGTTTTAGAACATGTTTCTAAATGGGCTATGGAGAAATTTCTCCAAATTGTAATTTATCGATTTGATCATGATATGAAAACAGTAATTAATTATATTAATCTTCCTGGTGATTTAGATGAGCGAGCTTTTACAAGATTTCATGATGAAAATAAATCAGTTTTAATTAAATTAGATAGTGTGTCTATTGAAAATTTTTCATCGATTGGCGCAATGACTTTGCAGCAAATTCAGGAATATAAGTTTAATAATTTTAATCCAATTGGGCATGGCCTTAATGGTGAAGCAAAAAATAATCTTAATGATGCTTTGAATTTATCTAAAAGTTGGGCAGAAAACCCTGAAGGGTGGCTAGTTTTTATCGGTAAACCTGGTTGCGGTAAAACACATTTAGCTGCAGCAATTTGTAATCATCTTATTGAAAATAATAAAATAGTTTGTTTTGCAGGTGTTCCTGATCTTTTAGATGAATTACGTTCTAGTTATTCAGAAAAAAATGATAGTAATTTTGATAACGTTTTTAAAAAAATCATGAATTCAAATTTATTAGTTTTAGATGATCTTGGTGCTCATCAAATTAGCCCTTGGGTAGAAGAAAAATTATATCAATTATTTAATTTTAGATATATAAGAAAACTTCCTACAATTATTACAAGAAACTCAGACAATGTAGATCTCGACATTAGAATTAAATCAAGATTATCTGACTTAAAGCTTGCAACTAACTTTGAAATTATTGCACCAGATTACAGGATTGGTTCAACAAAATAATAAATCATTGTATCCAATAGGCTCCATTTTCTGTAGTTTCATATTTCCATATGGGCACTCTATTTTTAATTTTATCCATAATTTGCATACATAGCTTAAATGCTTCAATTCTATGTTCAGCAGATATTCCAACAATAATGGATGTTTCTCCAATAGTTAATTCACCTATTCTATGATGAACACAAACATCGTGAATTTCTTTTATATTTTTGATTTGATTAATTTCTTCATCGATGATTTTGTCTATTTCTTTTTTAGCCATTTCTTCAAATGATTCGTAATTAATTTTTTTAACTTTTAGTCCTTTGTTAAATTGCCTCACTAATCCTTCAAATATAACTATACCGCCAGTATTAACGTTATTAAAAGATTCTCTAATTGTAGAAATATCTAATCTTTCCTCAGTAATTTTTATAGTTTTATTCATCTTAACCACCTGATACTGGTGGAATCAAAGCAACTTCATCTAGATCATTAATCTGATGATCGTCATCCGTACAATATTCCTGGTTAATTGCAAAAGCAACATTATCAATTATTTCTTTAATTGACGGCTTTGTTTCTAAAATTTTTTCTTTCAATATTTTTAGTGTAGTGTTATCTGTATTATCTATTTCTAAGAGAAAATCATCTGTGTAATTTTTAATGTTTGCAAATGTTAATATTTTTATTTTCATAATTCTTATCTATAAAATTATTTAATCAATTTTTCTTATTTTCATTATATTCTAAACACTATAATCCTGCTTATAATAAATTTGCAATCAATTAGAGAATAGAGGAGAGTATTCTGACTTCTACAATTAACAAAAATTTTAATTTTTTATATGATGTTG
This sequence comes from Chloroflexota bacterium, assembly GCA_002718395.1. Lineage (GTDB taxonomy): Bacteria > Chloroflexota > Dehalococcoidia > UBA2979 > UBA2979. Next base: position 10,543 of record PBEG01000025.1, read on the forward strand.
ATCCTGAAATATATCAGGCAATAATTAATGAAGAATCAAGACAAGCTAACGTTTTAGAGATGATTGCTTCTGAAAATTATACTAGTAGTGCTGTTATGGAAGCTGTTGGTAGTGTATTAACAAATAAATATGCAGAGGGGTATCCCAATGCTCGTTATTATGGTGGTTGCGAGAATTCAGATATTGTTGAACAATTAGCAATTGATAGAGCAAAAAAATTATTTAATGCTGATCATGCAAACGTTCAACCACATTCAGGCTCTCAGGCAAATTTAGCTGCTTATTCTGCATTAATGAAAGTAGGTGATAATGCCTTGGCTTTATCATTAGACCATGGAGGACATCTTACTCATGGTCATAAAGTTAATATAACTGGAAAACTTTATAATTTTTCACATTATGGAGTTCATAAAGATTCTGAACTTATTGATTATGAGCAAATGCAAGAAATAGCAAAACAAGAAAAACCAAAAGTGATTGTTATTGGTACTACTGCGTATCCTCGTAATTTAGATTTTAAAAAAGTTAAAGAAATAGCTGATGAAGTTGGCTCTTATGTACTTGCAGACATTGCTCATATTTCTGGTTTAGTGGCAGCAGGCGTTCATCCAACTCCTGTAGGTATCGCTGATGTTGTTACTATGTCAACTCATAAAACATTACGTGGACCAAGAGGAGGAATGATTCTTTGCAATGAAAACGTAGCAAAAAAAATTGACAAGGCCGTATTCCCAGGTAGTCAAGGTGGTCCACTAATGCACGTTATTGCTGGTAAAGCAGTGGCTTATCAAGAAGCTCTGTCTGATGATTTTATTAATTTGCAAAAAAATACTATTTTAAATGCTTCTGTTCTTGCATCAAAATTACAAGAAGGTGGTTTGAGATTAGTTTCAGGAGGCACAGATAATCATTTAATATTGGTTGATGTTACTTCTTTAGGGCTGAATGGGCAAGAAGCTGAAGATCTACTGGCGTCAAGTGGAATTGTAGTCAATAAAAATGCAATCCCTTATGATGAATTACCACCTTCAATTTCTTCTGGCATTAGAATAGGCACTCCTGCTTTGACATCTCGTGGTTTTGGCAACGAAGAAATGACAAAAGTAGGAGAAATCATTGTTAATGTTTTACAATCCAAAAAAGAATCTATTGTAAAAAAATCTCTTGAATCTGTTTTGGAAATGTGTCACCAATATCCTGCACCTGGATTAATTTCAAGATAAATATTTAATATCTTTTATTTTAAATAGAAATTAAATCATTTATTAATGTATGATGATTCTTGCTGTAATATTATTAATGTATTAACTTTATTCAGTAATCGATTGGAGAACTGTTTTGGATTGGGAAGATAATAAAGAACAAGCTGGTTTTCGAAGTAAGGTGCAATCTGTAATTGAAGCAAAACTTCCTTCGAGATATAGACGAATGTCAAAAGAACATTTTAAGGCCACACCATATAGATGGGCAGTAGATAGAGTTTCAGAGAATTCAGATGAAAGAAAAGATGCTGGCGAGTGGTTTGATGCAATTTCAGAAGAAGGATGGGTGGCTCCTCATTGGCCAAAAGAATTTGGTGGAGGCGGTTTTAGTCCGATGGAACAATATATATATAATGCAGAAATGGCAAAAGCTAACGTTCCAACTGTAGGAAGCAATGTCGGCATTGGTATGCTTGGTCCTGCCTTAATTGTCCATGGTACCGATGATCAAAAAAGTAAATTTTTGCCACCAATTCTTAAAGGAGAAGTGGTTTGGTCTCAAGGTTTCTCAGAACCTGGTGCTGGATCAGATTTAGCTTCTTTAACTACTCGTGCAGTTCGAGATGGAGATGAATTTGTAATTAACGGACAAAAAATTTGGACATCTCATGCACATTATGCAGACAATGTATTTATGTTAGTTCGAACTGACCCTGATGCACCAAAGCACAGAGGTATTTCTATGCTTGTCATGGATATTAAAACACCAGGTTTATCTGTTAATCCAATTATTGATATGGGATGGGGCCACCATCTTAATGAGACTTTTTGGGAAGATGTTCGCATTCCTTCAGATCAAATAGTTGGTGAAGAAAATCGTGGATGGTATGTTGGCATGACATTGCTTGATAATGAAAGATCAAATATTACTGGGGCAATAAATATGCAAAGACAAATTTTGGATATGATAACTTATTGTTCAAGTGAAAATATTAAAGGTAGAATAAATCATGTTGATAGCATTCGACAAGAAGTAGCTGATCGATATATAGAATCTGCAGTAATGATGAACTTTTCCTTACGAATTATTACAATTCAAGATGCAGGACAAGTGCCTAATTATGAGGCATCAATTGCTAAAATGTTTGGATCTGAAGCAGCACAAAGAACTGCACGAACAGGTACTAAAGTTTTTGGATTATATTCAAATCTGTGGAATAATGAAGATACAAGAAGTCCTATGGAAACTATGTTTACTAGAGATTATGTAAGATCAATCCCTGGTACCATAGCAGCAGGTTCTTCTGAAATTCAAAGAAATGTAATCGCAACTCGCGGCCTAGGATTGCCAAGAGGTTAAAATATTAAGGATTAGAGATTTTATGAATGAATATGAGATGGTCATTGTTTTTAACCCACGTTTATCTAAAAGTGAGTTAGATGCTATGTTTAATGAAACTAAAAGCATGATACTGGGAAAAGAAGGAACTTTAATTAGTGAGATGGACTGGGGTAAACGTAAACTCGCATATCAAATAGGTGATAGTTTAGAAGCTTTTTATTTTATTATTCGAGTTAATATAGATCCTGCAACAATAGATGATATTGAGTCAAAACTAAATATTAATGAAGATATTTTGAGATTTTTGATAATTAACGAAATTATAGGTGAGCTTAGCGGTCCTACAAAGCAAAAAGACACAGTTATTAAAGAGGGTTAGAAATGTTAAACAAATGTATGATTATAGGTAATTTAGGTGCTGATCCAGAAATGAGATATACAGCGAATGGCGCTCCAGTAACTACATTTTCTGTAGCAACTTCAAGACAGTATACTCGCTCATCAGATGGGGAGAGAATTGAAGAAACAGAATGGTTTAATATTGTTGCATGGAATAGAACTGCTGAAACATGCAGTCAATACTTATCTAAGGGACAAAAAGTGTACATTGAAGGCAGGTTATCAACTCGATCTTGGGAAGATCAGTCAACTGGTCAAAAAAAGTACAGAACAGAGTTAATTGCTGATCAGGTTAAATTTCTTAGTCCGCCAGATTCTCAATCACAACAAAGTTTTGCTTCAGAAAATAGTGGTCAAGTTGACGAGACTGTTAATCCACCACCTGAAATTGATCCAGATGACTTACCATTTTAGTTTATTTAATAGATAAGGAAGAAAATGTCACCAAATCCAAAATCAAATCATGATGATTCTGATCAAGATGGTTATTATCAAAGGCGTCCTAGAAGACGATATTGCGAATTTTGTAGTAATAAAAAGAAAGATGTAGCTAAAAGCATCATTGATTACAAGAACTTAAAAACTTTATCAAATTATATTGATGATAGAGGTAAAATTGATATTAGGAAAAAAACCGGTGCATGTGCAAAATGCCAAAGAAAAATTGCACAGGCGATAAAACGTGCTCGACATTTGGCTCTGCTTCCATATACTATTGATCATATTCGATTGTCTGGATTTAGTGCTAAAAATTATTCTTAATTCGATTTTCAATTATATTTCTTTAAGGATTTTGAATTGGTCAAGACAAATCGTTCCAGGCGCTCTTTAGATAATTCTCAAAGCCAAAATAAAAAAAGCTTTTTTTCTGAAAGAATTTTTGTTATTTTCACATATTCTTGTTTAGCTTTCTTAGCTGGTTTTTTAATCTATGGTTATTATGTGTTTATGTATTCACCTCCTAGGGAAACATTAATATCAATAGATGATAGATACTATAATGCAGTTGACATTTCTAAAGGACTTGGCTTTGATGCTGTGTATACAAATAACATGAATACTCCATTGGAAATGATGTTAACTGGAATACCTGATGTATTGAAAAATGAATATATTTTGAATCAATTTGGTTCTCAGCTAGTAGGTGATATTAGTGAAGATGAGATTAGATTTAAAGCTGTTAAATTATTGAAGGTCAATGAAGATATTTATCGAGAAAATTCACTTATTTTAGATGAAGTGTTATCTGCGATTCGTGATAAAAGTCAAATTAGCAGAGCTAGTATTTTATCAAGAGCAAAATCATTAATTATTCAAGACAGATTAAAAGGATTGTTTTCGGAAGAATTAGACGCAACTAGCGAACTTGTATTTCTTAAACGTATTGATATTGATGGAGAAGCAGAAGCCATAACTTTTGCTGAAGATTATAAAGATGGTCAAAATATTGAATCATTACTAGACAGATATGGTGCAAAAATTCAAATTAGAGAAATTGGCTGGAGGGTTAAAGGATATGTTGGCCCAGAAATTCCTACTGAAGTAAATTCTTTAGATTTAAATCAATTATCTAAATCAATTAAAGATGGTCGTAATAGTTATTTTTATTTCTTTGATGAATTAAATAGCAATGGACTTGTTACTGAGCCAATTCGAGATAGCTATGCAAAGATGCAAGTATATAATTTTATTCAACTTCAAATTCCAAATATAAATTATCTTGAGTTGAATGTAGATGCTTCATTGAGCGATTATATAGTAAGGGCAGCAGGGAAATTAAGATTAGCATTAGCTGAACTAGCTTTAGAAAATGTAAATCAAGATTGGGGTACAAGTGTCAGATAGTATTGGAATCTCTTTATTAGGAGCAGGAAATGTAGGTTCTGCGGTTTTAGATACATTATTAGCTGATGTTGAACGGCATAATAATTTAATAGGCACTAAATTAAAATTAAATTATGTACTTGTACAAGATGTTGATAAGCATAAGAAAAAATCACCAAATATTCATTTTACAAAAGATTTTGAACAAATAGTTAATGATCCTGACACATCAATAGTTGTTGAATTAATAGGCGGAGAAAGTCCTGCGAAAGATTATTTATCTAAATTATTGAAATCAGGCAAACACGTAGTTACTGCGAACAAAGATGTCATGGCTAAATACGGCAGTGAATTAAATGACTTAGCCATTCAAAATAATTCCTCAATTAAGTATGAAGCCTCAGTAGGAGGAGGCATTCCAATTATAGGACCGCTTTCACGAGATCTTCTTGCAAATGAAATTTCTTCAATTTCTGCAATTATAAATGGGACAACAAACTACATGCTCTCATTAATGTTAAGTGAAGATGTTAGTTATGAAGATGCATTAGAACAAGCTCAAAAATTAGGATATGCTGAACCAAATCCAGTTAATGATGTTGAAGGAATAGATGCTACTTATAAACTCGCAATTCTGTGTGGCCTGGCTTTTCATGTTGATGTTGATCCATCTGAGATTTATAGCAAAGGAATTTCAAATATTGAATTACAAGATTTAAAATATGCAGATGAACTGGGTTATTCAATTAAATTGCTTGCAAAAGCTGATCTAATTGGAAATCGAATCACATGCTTGGTGTGCCCAACTCTTATTCCGAAATCTGAGCCTTTATCAAAAGTTGATGGTGTGCTGAATGCTATTCAATTAAAAGGAAACTTGGTAGGGCAAGTTGTTTTCGAAGGTCCTGGTGCAGGTGCTTCAGCTACATCAAGTGCCATTTTAGGGGATGTCATTGACACCGCAAAAAATATCCATAGTTCATGGAAAGAATCTAGTAATTCAATATTAAATAAGATACAAATTAATGATATAGGTGATTTTCAATCTCGTTTCTATATTAGAGTTAATGTTATTGATGAACCTGGAGTTTTAGCAACAATTGCCGGTATTATGTCAGAGCATTCAATTAGTATTGCATCTGTTATACAGGCTGCTTCTGATCCTGAGAAAAATACTGCACAAATTGTATTAATTACTCATGATGCCTCACAAAAGAATATTGATTTAGCATTAAATACAATCTCTAAAGAAAAAAAGGTCGACAAAATTTTTAATTTATTACCGATTGTTAATTAATGTCTAATTTAATAATTCAATCAAGAGGATATTATGCCTAAGAAATCAAAAGCTCCGGCGAAAAAACCTAATACAAAAAAAGTTATAGCCACAAAAGCTCCGGCGAAAAAACCTAATACAAAAAAAGTTATAGCC
>PBEG01000026.1 GCA_002718395.1 Chloroflexota bacterium
CGTCCTCCTGAACCAACTTGGGATTTTCTTGCACTGGCTCTTTCTTCATGTTGTTTTTCTCTTTCAAATTCATAAAGACGAGCACGCAGTACAGATTCTGCTTTTTGTTTATTTCTTGATTGAGATCGTTCGTCTTGACACGTTACCACAAATCCGCTTGGCTCATGAGTCAAGCGAACAGCAGTTGCTACTTTATTCACGCTTTGTCCTCCCGCACCTCCAGAGTGAAATATATCTACGCGTACATCATCCCAGTTAATTTCAATATCTATATCTGTAGCAGCAGGCAAAACAGCAACTGTTGCAGCAGAAGTGTGCACTCTTCCTTGAGTTTCAGTTTCTGGAATTCTTTGAACTCTATGTACCCCGGATTCAAATTTAAACTTAGAATATGCGCCTTTCCCTTTTATATCAGCAATGATCTCTTTGTAGCCGCCAGATGAAGATCCTGATGAATTGATTATTGTTACCTTCCAACCAAGATTAATTGCAAACTTACTATACATTTCAAATAAATCTGCTGCAAATAATGAGGCTTCATCCCCTCCAGTGCCTGCCCGAATTTCAAGAATAATATCATTTTCATCAGCAGGATCTTTAGGTAAAAGTGAATCTTTGATTTGGATCTCTAGTTCATTAAAACGAACTGCTAGTTCATCTTTTTCTATTTTTGCTAAATTTGCAATTTCTTGATCGTTGTCTTTAATTAAAACATTTAATTCATTCAATTTTTCTTGTATATCTAAAAATTGAATGTAAAAATTATAAGTCTCCTCAATTAAAGAACGCTCTTTAGCAATATGTTTAATTTTCTCAGTATCTTTGATAATTTCTGGATCAGCTAATTGATCGGTTAATTTTTCAAATTTTTCTCTGATTTGCTCTAAGATTTCAAACATTTAGTATCCTAAATATTATTTTTTAAATCAGATAATGTTTCGAACAAGCTATTTAGGCTAATTGAAATATCTTCTTTTTCAGATTCAAGGGATTTAATTGTGATAGATTGCTCCTCTAATTCATTATTTCCCAGAATTAATACATGCTTTGCATTAATGTTGTTAGCTGTTCTCAACTGGCTTCGTAATGAATTTCTGTAGTTTCCAAGAGTGAACGAGAAAGAAGATTTTGTAAACGAGTTAAGTATATTAAAAAAGTATTCAGACGCCTCTTGTGATAATGGTGCTAGATAAATATCTAAACCTTCTTCATTATAATTTATTTTACTTGCAGCGATTGTTCTCTCTACTCCTGTCGCAAAGCCAACTCCAGGTATATCTTTTCCACTTAATTTCTGAATCAGGTTATTGTATCTTCCTCCTGCACCAATTGTAGATTGACTCGATTCTTCTTTTGGTTCAAATTCCCATACAGTATCAGTATAATAATCAAGGCCTCTCACAATCCTTGGATCAATTTCATATTTAATTTTCATAGTTTCTAATAAATTAGTAACTTGTTTAAAATGGGATTCTTCTTCTGTGTTTAAAAAGCTCAAAATTGTAGGAGCATTTTTGATGATTTCTTGATCAATGTCTTCTTTTGAATCAAAAATTCGTAAGGGATTGATTTCATATCGTCGCTTTGATTCATCTGATAGATCATTAAATTTATCTTTGACAAATTCTTTAAATTCTTTTTCAAATTTGCTTCTTGTTTCTAGCCCTCCAAGTGAATTAATTTTTAATTTTTTTTCTTTTACTTCAAGATTATTAAAAATATAATTTTGTAAATAAATTAACTCTGCATCTGATTCTGGATTATTAACACCTATTGATTCTGCACCAAACTGCCAAAGCTGCCTATATCTGCCGGCTTGAGGTCTGTCATAACGAAACATTGGACCGAAGTATGCTAATTTAACAGGTTGGCTTAAATTAGCCATATTGTGTTCAATGTAAGCCCTGCATACACTTGCGGTACCTTCAGGGCGTAGGGCGAGAGTATTTTTCCCTCTATCCTCAAAAATATACATTTCTTTAGATAAAATATCTGAGTCTTCACCGACGGTTCGTGTAAAAACTTCAACATTTTCAACAATGGGAGTTGTAATGAATTTGTAGTTCATCATATCCATGGCATTCTCTACAATGCCTCTAAGATGCCTCCACTGATTTGATTCATCAGGAGCAATATCTTTCATTCCGCGGGGTGTTTGCATTTTACTCATATTTATATTATATCTAACTATTGTATTTTCTCATTATAATTAATAAGTTACTGTTATTAATATTATTCTTTATAAATAGGATACATTATATGCCAACAAAAGAAGAAATTATTATTAAGCCAAGTGATCTTGTAAAAAAAGCAAGTACTTATCTTGATGCTTCTGAAATTTTACAATTAAAAGAGACAATAAAATTTTCTACCAATGCCCATAAGAAACAAAAACGTTTATCCGGAGTTGATTATATTACTCATCCATTGGCTGTTGCTTTTTTGCTCACTGAATTAAAAATGGACATACAAGCTATTCAAGCATCACTTTTACATGACACTTTAGAAGATTGTGGTATCAAACCCAATGAAATTGAAAGCTTATTTGGTTCAGAGGTGACTAGTCTCGTTGAGTCTGTAACGAAGATTACTGCCATAGAATTAACGAACATGAATGAAATTACACCTGAGTCTGAAACTATGAAAAAAATGTTTTTAGCAATGGCAGAAGATGTGCGAGTAGTCATAATTAAAATTGCAGACAGATTACATAATATGCAAACTTTGCAATTTCTATCAAAGAAAAGACAAATAGAAATATCAAAAGAAACGATGGAAGTGTTTGCGCCCCTTGCTGATAGATTGGGTATGTGGCAGTATAAATGGCAATTAGAAGATCTTGCCTTTAGTTACCTTGAGCCAAATATTTATAATCAAATAGATTCGATGATTGCTGCTTCGCATCCTAATCATCTGGGCTATATCGAAAAAATTGTTGGCGTAATTGAAGAAGAATTAAAATCTAACAAAATTGATGTTGAGGCACAAGGGCGAGTAAAACATATTTATTCTATTTATAAAAAGATGCAACGATATGCCAATGAAGGAAAAAAAATCAGTGAAATATATGATTTATTTGCTATTCGGATTATTGTAAATTCTATTCAAGATTGCTATTTATCTCTTGGAGTGATTCATCAAGCATGGAGACCTATTCCTGGTGCTTTTGATGACTATATTGCAAATAGTAAAGATTCTTTATATCAATCAATTCATACCACTGTAATTGGCCCAGATAATAAACCTCTTGAAGTGCAAATTAGAACTGGAGATATGCATGAAAGGGCAGAAATTGGAGTTGCTGCACATTGGAAATATAAAGACCAGAACATTGATAATATTGATCCGAGATTTGAAAAAAGGCTAGTTTGGCTTAGAAGCATCCTTGAAAGACAAATAGAATCTACTGACACAGATGAATTCATAGAGTCACTGAAACATGATTTGTTTCAAGACCAGGTGTTTGTTTATACTCCAAATAGTGATTTAAAAATGCTGCCTTCTGGCTCTACGCCTGTTGATTTTGCTTTCTCAGTGCACACTGATCTTGGTTTTTATTGCAAGGAAGCTAAAGTTAATGGTAGTCCGGTTTCATTAAAATACCCATTGCAAAATGGTGATATTGTTGAAATATTACGATCAAATAAAAAAATAGGACCTCCGAGAGAATGGTTAAATGAATCAGCAGGATTTCTTGGAGCTAATAGCTCAAAGCAAAAAGTCAAACAATGGTTTAGAAAGCTTGAAAAAGAACACAATATCAACAAAGGGAAAGAATTTTTATCTAGAGAACTATCACGCTTAAAAATTAACAGAAGACCTAAAGGATTTACAAATTTAATGGGATTTAACAACTTAAACGATCTATATGCTGCTATAGGATATGGTGATGTTTCTAATAAAAAAATTGTTCAAAAGATTTTTGAAAATACTAACGAATTTCTTTCATTAAATAATGCGATAAGAATCAAGTTAACTGCAATTGACAGGGTAGGTTTGCTTAGAGATATTACTACAGTAATTTCATCATCAGGGGTAAATATGATTGAAGTTAGTACTGATGAACACAATGATAATAAAGTCAGCATTTTTATGACTCTGGAAACTAACAGTGGCAAAGAATTTGCAAATTTGTTCTATGATTTAGATGTAATTAATGATGTAATAACCCTTGAAAGAGTTAGTCGTACGTAATAGTGTATTTGTTATTCAAGTTATAAACTCTTTAGAAATATAAAGGAGCGTAAGTTGCCTAAAAGTAAACACAGAAAAAGAAAAAAGCAAAATTATCCTTCACGACCTAAGTCCCAAGCAACTGAATTTACTGGATTTATGGGTTGGATGCAGAATAATCAAAAATGGTTTTATCTTGGAGGAATATTATTTTTAGTATTGAGCTTAGGCGCTTCAATTATTTTCTCTTTAGTTCCTGACCCTGCACCAATATTACCTCCAGAGGAATCTGTTGAACAATCTGTAGAGAAAAAAAATGAACTTGTAGAAGATACAGAGAAAGATACTACTAAAAAAATTATAAGAAGATATAATGCAGAACCAGAAATGATGATTGATGTAAATAAAAAATATCAAGCTACTATTGAGACAGTTAAAGGCAACATTGTCATTGATCTTTTTGCTAAAGAATCACCAGGCTATGTGAATAACTTTGTCTTTTTAGCAAGAAATAATTTTTATGATGGACTCACCTTTCATAGGGTGCTTGCTGATTTTGTCATCCAGGGCGGAGATCCTACAGGAACGGGTGCTGGAGGTCCAGGTTATTCCTTAACAAGAGAATTAAATGATATTCCTTTAGATGCTGGGATTATTGCAATGGCTCAGTCGTCCACTGTCAGTGGATCTCAGTTTTTCATTGCGCTAAGTGATGTTAATTTTTTGAAACAGCAAGGTTTTTCAGCATTTGGAAAAGTTGTTGGTGGTTCTGAAGTCTTAAGTCAAATTCGCTTGAGAAATCCGGATATCGTACCACGTAGTGCGCCAGCTGAACGAATAATTGGGGTTACTATATCTGAACAGTAGGTTATTCTCGCCAGTTTACATTAGCTTTTTTTTCTAAGAATGCCATAATCATTATTGCAGGAAAGAAAAACGCAAAAGCAATCAATGATTGTAAAATATAACCAGCGAGCAATAGAATTATTCCTAACGCAATTGCAAAAGACATGCACACAACAGCAAAAATTCTTGAAATGAGAACATATAGTGGAATATTATTCATGCAAATACCTTGTAAAGTGGTCGGGGCTAGTGGATTCGAACCACTGACCTCTCGGTCCCAAACCGAGCACTCTGCCAAACTGAGCTAAGCCCCGATGTTAATTACATAACTGTTATATGTTATAAGATTTTCTTATTAAGTTCAAAGAGAATCTTTGCTTACTTATGATACGGCTGTTCCAACAATTGAGCTTATGTCATTAATGTTGTTGTCTTTGCAATAATGTTCAAGTTTCTTAATAATTTGCCATGGAGCATTTGGGTCAATGTATGTTGCGGTACCTATTTGGACTGCAGCAGCACCAGCCATCATTGCTTCTATTACGTCTTCTGTATTCATGATTCCGCCAGAAGCTATAATAGGAATTTTTGCAATTTTGTAGGATAGGTATATGTTACGAATGGTCATAGATTTTACTGCTGGACCAGAAAGACCTCCAAATTTAGCACCTAAGACTGGTTGACGCTTATTAATATCAATTGCCATAGCGGGGTAAGTATTACTAATTGTGACAGCATCAGCACCATTATCTTGTAGTACAGATACAATTTCTTGAATATTTGAGACTATTGGCGATAATTTAACGATACATGGTTTTTCAGTTTTCTTTCTAATAATTTTCATTACTTCTTTTGCAAGTTGCGGATCTTGACCAAACTCAATTCCACCGGCTTCAACATTCGGGCAGGAAATATTGATTTCTAATGCATCAATTGCATTAATATCATCAAACAATTCAGCTAATATGCCGTACTCTTCAATTGTATATCCCATAATATTGACAATTGTCGCGACCTTCCATTTTTGCCAAATGGGCACTATTTCTTTAATAAATTTTTTTGCTCCAATATTTTGAAATCCTATTGAATTAATAAGCCCAGACGGTGTTTCTATTAATCTAGGAGTATTATTGCCTTCTCGAGGTTTTATAGTCGTGCCTTTTGAAATAATACCACCAAGCTTCTCAATATCTTTATGCTTTGACATTTCGAGGCCATTAGAAAATGTTCCTGAAGCTACAAGTATTGGATTAATTAATGATAGATTTTGTTTTCCTGAGTCAATTAATGGGATAGATAAATTTACCATATTAGATTTCGTAGAATGAAATTTATAATATCTATTATAATCGATTAATTTGATATAGTAAGAAAATTTTGTAAATTAATTTTCAAAATTTTTATCAGTGGTGGTTGGAATAGGTATATTGTTTGAATAATTCATCTCAGTTTTTCTTAAAGTATTTGTTTTTTCCCACATAATACTTTCAGATGAATTAGAAAAAACTTTTTTCTTACCGCATAGTTTACATAAGCCTCGGCTGTCTTTTCCTTGAGGAGGGGATATGACCCAATGATGTTTGCATAATCTACGATTAACAGTTTTAGTAGCAGTGCTTTTTTTCTTTTTCATCATTCCTCCAACTATAGAATAATAAAAATAAAATTAATATTTTTGTATATTATTTAGAACGCATAAAAACTGTTTAAGTTACCATATATTACAATAATTGTTCAAATATTTTTTAAGTTAAGGTTAACTATTGAATAATAGACAAGATAATCAACGATCAGTGCCAGGTATTGCGCATCTTATTGCCGTTGCTTCAAATAAAGGTGGAGTAGGAAAATCAACCATTTCCACAAATCTATCTATAGCTTTACATAAAATTGAAAACAAGGTTGGAATACTTGATGCAGATATTACAGGACCTAATATTCCTAGAATGATGGGTATCACGCCAGGATCTTTAGCAAGTGAAGGCGAAGAACTTAGACCTGTTGAAGCACATGGCGTACAAGCAGTTTCCCTTGGATTAGTGTTACCTCCTGATACACCTGTTGTATGGAGGGGGCCGATGATTGCATCAGGTCTTAAGCAAATGCTTTTTGATGTAAAATGGTCTGAATTAGATTATCTTGTTATAGATTTGCCCCCAGGTACATCCGACGTATCAATGACTTTAGCTCAAGATGTAATGCTTTCGGGAGTTGTGATTGCTACAACTCCTCAAGAAGTTTCTCTTGAAGATGCACGAAAAGCAGTCGCGATGTTTGATAAGTTAGGAGTGCCAATTTTAGGCTTAATAGAAAATATGTCTTCAGAAATTTTTGGTATTGGCGGAGGCAAAAATGCAGCAGATGAATTAGGTTTAGATTATTTGGGATCAATTCCATTAGATAAAGATATTAGAGTTGGGAGTGACACTGGCATTCCAATAGTCGCAAAAAATTCTGATCATACTGTGTCTAGAACTTATATAGAAATTGCTCAAGCGATTCATGAAAAATGTTTAATGATAAAAAATGAAACGAGTTCTTTTGTTAAAAGAGAGCTAACTTAATTACAAATAGAAAGGTTAATCACGTGAATGAAATTAATAAGAATGAGAATGAAGAAAGTGTTGAAAATGAAAGTTCTTCAAATAACGTAATACAGGTGCGTAAGAAATCAGCTACAACTGAATCAGTAGATAATAATTCTAAAGATTTAAAACAAAATGAAAGTAAAAGTGCTAATAAGTCTGTAAAAAAACCTCGAACGCCAGCTAATAACAAGCCTAAACAAAAAAAGGAATCTAAAAAGGAAAAGAGTACATCAGGAGATATAAAAACCAATTTAGATATTGAAGAACTGGTTAACCAGGTAAATATTCTTAAAAAATCACTAGATGCTTCTGTGATCAAACAGAAAGTAGGGATTTTTCTTGATGTCCCTAATCTTTTATACGGAGTTGATGTAGATGATGGCACAGAAATTGATATGGGTAACTTGCTTGCTTTGCTTGCAAAAGATAGAGAGCTTGTTCGTGCAACAGCCTATTCTCCTATTGTTGATGATTCAGATGAACCACTTCAAGAACAAAGATTTGTAAAACCATTTGTTGCCCATAACTATAGAATAGTTACTAAGCCCATGAAAAGATTTTCAGATGGGAGTGTAAAAGGCAATCTTGATATTGAGTTAGTAGTTGACATGATTACTATGTCAGATAGACTTGATGTGATTGTCCTTGTTTCTGGAGATGCTGATTTTCTTAAAGCAATCCAATATGCCCAATCAAAAGGGATTAAAGTAGAAGTGGCTTCATTCCCAAAGAGCACCTCTGTGGAATTGAAAGCAGTTGCAGATGAATATCTTGATTTAAGTAAGTTATATAATAAAATACAAGCTTAATTATTGTATATTTCAGAAAGATTAAATGTAGGTCCTTTTGTGCATACTAATCTAGACTTATTATTATTATCTTTAATTGCGCATCCATAGCATATTCCTAACCCGCATGCCATTTCTTTTTCGAAGAGAGCATATGCAGGTACTTGACTAGCAAATGAATTAATAATTTTATTGGCAGACTCAAACATTACTTCTGGCCCACATAAACAGATTTCGTCTGCCCAATTTTCATAACTAGTTATTTTATCCGTAACAAAACCCTTTATTCCTTCAGATCCATCATCTGTCATAACTTGAACTTCAATCTCTTTTTGCAATTTTTTTAGAGGGAAAAGATTGTTTTTATCTCGTGCACCAATTAATAAGACTACGTTTTTCTTTGCGCTAATCAATTGATCTGCAAACCACACTAAGGGTGCTATTCCAATGCCACCAGCAATTAATAAAAAATTATCAGCTTTTCTGTTGTATGGAATTGGATTACCTAAAGGACCAATTATTTTTATATAATCACCTTTTTGCATCTTAGAAATAAGCAGGGTTCCCTGTCCTATTACGTGATAAAGAATTGAGAATGTTTTCTTATTTGGGTTCACTCTATGTATGGACATTGGCCGACCTAATAATGGTTCAAATTTATCAGACGGGAAAACCATTACAAATTGACCAGGACTAGATTTGCTAATTGAGTCAGATTGTTTCATTGTTAATAAGAAAGTATTGCCATAGATATTAGAATTTTCAATGATTTCTAATGATTCAGAATTCATTATTTATCTCGATATTCTATCAAGGGTTTAATTGAATAATTGCCAGGATTTTTTAATGATCTAACTGCTGCTATTGCTGTATCTAGAGAAGTGAAGCAAGGTATTTGTTTTTCAGTTGCCGTTTTTCTGATTTGAAACCCGTCTCTTAAATGTTGTGGTCTATTGCCTTCTAAGGTATTTATAACCGCACCTATTAATCCATCATTAATTACATCAACTACGCTTTGTTTGCCTTCTCTAGCGGCATCTTGAATATCTTCTTCAGTTTCAATTTTTTTCACTGTTGTTACAGGGATACCTAATCCATGTATTAATTCTGCTGTCCCACTTGTTGCATATAATTCACAATCAAGTTTATGTAAATCTCTAATTAATGGAATTGCATCTGATTTCTTTTGGTTAGATATAGATAGCAAAAATGCAGTCTTAGGTTTGACTGATATATTTGCTGCTATTAATGATTTTGTCAGTGCCTTGCTAAAATTATCATCGACTCCCATTACTTCGCCTGTTGATTTCATTTCTGGTCCTAAATAATTATCAACACCAATAAGTTTTGACATAGAAAAGACAGGAGCTTTTATTGCTACTAGAGATTTTTCTTTAAATAGACCCGGGCTAAAACCCAATTGATTTAATGATTTGCCTCGCATAATATTTACGGACAATTCAATTAAAGGAATGCCGGTCACTTTTGATATAAAAGGCACAGTTCTTGATGATCGCGGATTAAGTTCTATGATAAAAACATCTGAGCCACCTTGTTCATTTCTTGCAACTACATATTGTATGTTCATTAAGCCTTTGATATTGAATTTCTTTCCGATCATTGTTGTGTATTTTACAATTGTTGCTATGTCTTCCTCTGAAAGATTTTGAGGAGGATAAACTGCCATAGAATCTCCAGAATGCACACCTGCTTTTTCAATATGTTCCATTATGCCTGGAATAAGAATTTCTTTACCATCACAAACTGCATCTACTTCAATCTCTAATCCTTCAAGATATTTATCAATTAGTATTACGCTAGAAGTTTCTTTAATTGCTGGTTTTACATATTCAATTAATTGGTTTGCGTTTGACACAACTTCCATTCCCTGACCACCTAGTACATAAGACGGTCTTACTAATACTGGATATCCTATTTGATCAGCAACTGCTAAAGCATCTTCTAGTTTACTTACTGCTTGTCCAGGTGGTTGAGGTATTCCAAGCTCACTAATAATTTTTTCAAATCTTCCTCGGTCTTCTGCTAAATCAATTGTTTCAAATGACGATCCAGCTATTGGATAACCAGCTTCGGTTAAAGGCCTAGCTAGATTAACTGCAGTTTGTCCACCAAACTGTGTGATTGTCTCTGGGTATGAATTTTTTGTATTTTTTTCATTTTCTAAAAGATCAAAAATAGATTCATCATCTAAAGGTTCAAAGTACAATCGATTCGATGTATCAAAATCTGTTGAGACAGTTTCCGGGTTAGAATTGACCATTATTGAATCTACTCCTAATTTTTTCAATGTTTGTGCAGCTTGCACAGAACAGTAGTCAAATTCAATGCCTTGTCCAATCCTTATTGGTCCTGAACCAATGACAACCATTCTTTTACCATTAATTGGTTGAGCTTCATTTTCTTGTTCATATGATGAATAGAAATATGGAGTAGCAGCATCAAATTCACCAGCACAAGTATCAACCATTTTATAAATAGGCTTGATGTTGTATTTCTTCCTTAGCGCCCTAATTTTTTCAGATGGATTTTTTGTTAAATATCCTATTACTTTATCTGAAAAACCTAATTGTTTTGCACGAAGTAAGTTGTCTTTGTTTAATTCATTAATCGCTTTGATTTCTTTTTCATGATCAACAATTTTTTTGATTTGAGTAATAAACCAAGGATCTATTAATGATTGTTCCATTATTTTTTTAGTAGAAGTCTTTTTTCTTAATTCATTTATTATTTCCCACAATCTTAAATCTGTTCCGCCTAAGTAGTTGTTATTTTTGTGATCGGAGCTATTTTTCCACAAAAAATCTTTACCAAGCTCTAATGAACGTATAGCTTTTTGAAAAGCAGTTGGAAAATCCCTTCCAATAGCCATTATTTCACCGGTTGCTTTCATCTGCGTACCAAGATTTCTGTCTCCAGAATGAAACTTATCAAATGGCCAACGTGGAATTTTAATTACGCAATAATCTAAAACAGGCTCAAAAGCCGCAGAAGTTTTTTTTGTAACAGAATTAATGATTTCATCAAGCTTTTTACCTACAGCAATTTTGGCAGCAACTCTAGCGATAGGATATCCTGTTACTTTAGAAGCAAGAGCTGAAGATCGCGAAACTCTTGGATTAACTTCAATTACATAGTACGGTGTTGGCTTTGATTCATCAGAATTCCAAGCTGTCACTTCTAGATTAGGTGCTAATGCAAATTGTACGTTGCAGCCTCCTTCAATACCTAGCTCTCGAATGATTTTAAGAGCACTTGTTCTTAACATTTGATATTCATCATCAGTTAATGTTTGAGATGGCGCAATAACAATAGAATCCCCTGTATGCACACCCATTGGATCCATATTTTCCATGTTGCATATAGTTATGCATGTATTGTTCCCATCTCGCATAACTTCATACTCTAGTTCTTTCCATCCTATGAGTGCTTTTTCAACAAGAACTTGATTAATTGGAGATAAAGTTACACCAGATTTAACATATTGCTCATATTCAGCTTCTGTGCTTGCTATTCCTCCACCTGTTCCACCAAGTGTATAAGCAGGTCTAATTACTAAAGGAAGCCCAAGTTTTTCTAATGGTTTTTTTGCTTCTTTCCAAGAATTAACAATGAAGCTTTCTGGAGTTGGCTCATTAATTGAATGTAATAATTGCCTAAATTCGTCTCTGTCTTCAGCTAATTTTATTGATTTTATAGGTGTTCCGAGTAGCCTTACGTTGTACTTTTCTAAAATGCCAGCTTCTGCAAGATCAACAGCTAAATTTAATCCAGTTTGCCCCCCTAGTGTTGGTAGAAGTCCATCAGGTCTTTCTTTTTTGATAATTCTTGTTATGCTTTCCACGGTGAGAGGTTCTATATATGTAATGTCAGCAATTCCTTCGTCAGTCATTATAGTGGCTGGGTTAGAGTTAACTAATATCGAAGTGATGCCTTCTTCAGACATCGCTTTACATGCTTGAGTTCCAGCATAATCAAATTCAGCAGCTTGCCCAATGATAATTGGTCCTGAACCTATAATGAGAACTTTTTTTGGTTTCTTCATTAGTTATGGTACCCCGTTCTGTATTCTTTTCCCATGAGAGGAATTTCTGCAATGATGTCAGGATCAGACATTTTTAATTGTGGATCAGATGCCATTCTTACTAAAGAGACATAGTCCACGGTTAATGAAATTGTTTTTTTTAAATTAACTTTTTTTAGTTGCACTTTGATATCGGCTTGATTGGCTTGATTTAAAAAAGCAATATCTATTTTAGGTAAAAAATGATCGCTTTCTTGCTCTACTTGACTGTCATTATTTTTAAATAATTTATTTATATGAGGCACGCCAAGCATAAGTTGTTTACGAATCTCTTTAAAATGGTAGTCATCATCAAATGCCACATATATTGTATCTTTATCCATAGCTATTTCTATTGCATTTATTTCGAATGGATCAATTCTATGCATTCTAGGTGAAGCATTAACATAGAATGATTCTACTTGAGACCACATAATATCATCGGGCTTTAAGTAGCCAATAAAACTGATTGGTAAATATAAATACGAATCAGGAAATAAAGTAGCGCCATCTATATTGCTAATATTAGTTATTTCAGCGCTCAAACTTTCTACAAACTCTTTATTTTTTAATCCAACAGGTATCATAAATGCGATCCACTGTTTCCAACTGAAAGTTTTTTGCTCATAATTTTCCCAAAAATTTTCTGTTAAATGTAATTTGTTTAATTTTTGAGAATCTTCATTAATGCGATGCAGGTACTCTTCTTTAGAGGAATTAAATGTATTACTAGGAATAGATACTGTTGAATAGGGCTCAAAGTTTGATATTTTAATTTGTTCTGGCTTATTCAAAGAACTAACCTTTCTTTATTTTATTTAGAAAATTATTAAAAATAAATTCTGTATCATGAGGGCCAGGTGATGCTTCAGGATGATATTGGATTGAGGACACAGGAAGAGTAGAGTGGTTCAATGCTTCTACATGTCCATCATTAAGGTTCACCTGAGAAACTTTCATATTTTTTTCTAATCCTTTTGGATCTATTGCATAGCCATGATTTTGCGACGTAATAAATACCTGTTTTGATGTTGTATCAAGGACTGGATGATTTGACCCCCTGTTTCCATAGGGCAGTTTATATGAAGAAGCTCCATAAGCGATACCAAGGATTTGATGACCAAGGCAAATACCTAAAGTAGGATATGATTCAGAAATTTGTTTGACTGTTCCAGCAATTTCAAGTAACTGCATTGGATCGCCAGGTCCAGGAGACAAAATAATGCCATCTGGATGCAATGATTCAATTTCTTGATATGATAATGTATGCGGTACTACAATTACGTTACACCCGTTTTTTTCCAAGATACGTTTTATGTTATTTTTTACACCAAGATCTACAATAATTACTCGTGGCGCACCTTTTGATTTATGATTCTTTACACTTGTTTTTTTTGTTGAAACTTTTGATACGATATCTTCGCTACCATATTTTGGGAAACTTTGAATATGTTTTAAAATAGTTTTTATATTATTGCCTGTTGAAATCGCACCCATCATAGTCCCTTGCCTACGTAAATGTTTTGTAAGTGCTCGAGTATCTACATCTGTTACAAAGGGGATATTATTTTTGTTTAAAAAGGACTTTAATGTTCCTTTATTTTTCCAATGTGAAGGAACATCAGTAAGTTCTTTAATAATAAAGCCTTTAACCTGCACTTTATTGCTTTCATTTTGATCTTGATTGGTTCCATAGTTGCCTTGCAAAGGATATGTCATCACTAAAATTTGATCATAGTAAGAAGGATCAGTTAAAGCTTTCTGGTATCCTGTCATTGACGTAGTGAATACAATTTCTCCGATATGCTCAAATTTTTTACTTGAATAACCACTAAATATTTTGCCGTCTTCAAGTACAATAACTGCTTTATACAAATTCTTCATAAAACTTCAAGCTTTCTGTGATTAAATATGATTTTACCTCTACGTAATGTCATTACAACCTTTCCTTGAAAAACATTATCTATGTAAGGCGAGTTTTTGCCCATAGAAATTATTTGTTGTTTACTATATGTCCATTTTTTTGATTTATTAATTAATGTTATGTCTGCATTATGGCCAATTTTTATTTTTCCAATTCCTTCCATTCCTTTAATTTCATTTAAATTCCAAGCTTTTGCTGGCCCATAAGTCAGTTTATCAATTAATTTTTCAAATTTAATTTTTTTCTTTTGTACTAAGCGCATTCCAATTGAAAAAGCACTTTCTAGTCCGGAAATTCCTGGTGGAGCTTTTTCAAAAACTACGCTTTTTTCTGAAAATGAATGAGGAGCATGATCCGTAGCTATAGCATCAATAATGTCATTATTTAATCCCTCAATGCATGCATCTACATCTTCCTTTTCTCGAAGCGGAGGGTTGACTTTCATGTTTGTATTAAAGAGCGGCTCTTGTATTTTTGCGCCTATGTTAGACACTCCTATAGATTCATGAGTAAGATCTAAATGATGGGGGGTGACTTCTGCAGTAACAGTTAAGTTATATTTTTTTGCTTTCTCTACCAATTTGACACTCTCTTTTGTAGAAATATGAGCAATGTGTAAATGTCCACCAAATTTTTCTGCTATTGCTATATCTCTCTTTACCATGTTGCTTTCAGCTTCTCTGGGTCGACCTTTAATACCTAGGTGATCAGAAACCCAGCCTTCATGCAGGTGTCCATTATGAACAAGGGCTTGCTCTTCACAATGTTGCGAAATGGGAATAGAAAATTGTTTAGACTTTTTCATTGCTTCTATCATCATTGATTCATCGTCAAGATGATCTCCATCATCAGACAATGCAACTATTCCATTTTTTTGCATAGATGCAACTGGAGTTAGTTTATTGCCTAATCGTTTTTTTGAAATCGCACCTATAGGCAAAACATTAATTGCAGCATCTTTCTTTATAATATGATTTAAGTTCATTAATGATTTAACTGTATCAATTGCTGGTTCTGTATTAGGCATTGCACAAATTGTCGTATATCCCCCTTTTGCTGCAGCTAAGCTTCCAGTTTTAATTGTTTCTTTATGTGTGAATCCTGGCTCTCTTAAATGTACATGTAAATCAACAAAACCAGGAACAATAATTAACCCTTTTGCATTAATAACTTCATGCTTTTTTTCTAACATTATCTTAGGCTTCATATTTGTGATTTTTCCTTGCTTTATTTCGATATCAATCTTTTTGTTCAATCTACTATTAGGGTCAATCACTGTACCATTTTTGATTATTAATGTTTTCATTGTTCCTTCATACTAATTATTCAAATAAATTAATTCTAATATTGCCATACGTACTGCAACACCATTTGATACTTGTTCTTCAATTTGAGATAATGAACTTTCAGCAACTTCTTTTGAAATTTCAACCCCTTCATTTACTGGACCTGGGTGCATTAACAAGCAATTTTTATTAATTGAATGTAAGTGTCGATTCGTTATTTGATATTTTTTTGCGTATTCTTTTAGTGACGGTATATTTTTTGAATGCTGTCTCTCAGTTTGCATTCTTAATGCCATGATGACATCTGCATTTTTTATAGCTTTGTCTAGGTCGTGTTCAATATTGATATTTTTAAAACTAAACTCTTTTGATCGACTTTTATTATCAGTACTAAAACTTTTTGGAATTAATACTTTTGGTCCACAAAGTGTTATTTTAGCTCCAAGTTTTGTAAGCAATAAAATATTAGATCTTGCAACTCTAGAATGTTTAATGTCTCCAACCATAGTTATTTTTATATTTTTTAAGCTTTTAAACTTTCTTAATAATGTGTAACTGTCAGTAAGTGCTTGTGTAGGGTGTGCATGAGATCCGTCACCAGCATTAATGACAGATTTGTCTGTATTTTGACTTGCTAAATATGCAGCACCAGAATCTTCATGCCTGAGGATGATAATATCGCTGTGCATTGCATTAATTGTTTTTATTGTATTAATTAGACTTTCTCCTTTTTGAGTTGCAGAAATATTTGAAGCTATATTAATTACATTTGCTCCTAATAACTTTCCAGCTAATTCAAATGACGCTCTTGTTCTAGTCGATGGTTCATAAAAAAGATTAAAGATATTAACATTACTTAGCGTTTTTTTAATCATTTTTTTATTATTTAGTAGTTTGTTATATTTTTCCGCTAAACTAAAAATGCTTTTATATTCTGTGCTAGCAAGAGAGTCAACATCTAATAAATGCTTGTGTTTCCATGAGTGCTTTTTATTACTAGGCAATTTGCTTTTTCCTAATTTATATTTTTCTTAAACTTTCTTCTTATTAGAAGATAAAAAAAAAGCACCCTAAGGCACTTTTTTCACCAGACTTAATAATATTTAAATTTCATATCCACGTTCATTCTACATGAAATTAATTAAACTTCAAAGATGCTAACATTTTATAATTGTTAAATCTAGCCTTATTATTAAATTTACAAATGCCAAATTAATTTTTTGTAAAATAATCAGTGAAGTAGTCATCTAAATTAGAAATTATGTCATCTGGGTTTGGTAAGTTTTCCAGTTCTTGTATTTTATTCTTAATCATTGATATATCCGGATGATCATTTAATAAACTTTCTACATATGTATCAAATTTTGAAGCAAGCTGATGCATGTCTTGCATGTCGCATTTTATTTTTAATAGATCAATTAACGATTCCAATATAGTCTGTGATGCTTTTGGATTTGTAATGGAGTTTAGATAGTAGGGAATATTAGCCCATATTGCTCCATGGGGGATTCCTTTATTTACTAAATTATTTGTAACAATACCAAGCATCCCAGTTGGACCTTCGTAACGATTCATTGAACTAAATGGAAATTCTAATTCTTTTGTTAAATTTTTATGACTAGAGTTGCCAGTTAATTTTATGTCTGCAGTGTGGGATGCTTCTGCTAATAATGAGCCAATAGATATTGCAGCAACAATTTTATTTTGCTCACAATACTCTTGAAGTATTTGATTAAAATGATTCCACATAAAATTGGGTTCATGCCCTAGGAAAATAATTAAATCATTTTTACCATTGTGATTTTTAATACTATAAAATGCACTATCTGGCCATTTAATAAATCTTTTGTTGTTTCGCATTAATACAGAAGGACGATTTTGAGAGAAATCTACAAATTCTTCAGAATCAATAACAGCAATCTTTTTAGCACCCATTTGCTTGATTAGATATTTCAAAGTATTTGAAGCGGCATATCCAGCATCGCTCCACCCCCTAAATGAAATTAGAAGAATTGGATCTTGTAGTTTTTCGTTCTGAATAATTTTTAATGACATAATTTTCTAATTTCTGCTATATTAAATAACCTTGAGTAGCATTTTACCGGCAGTGGATCTTGATTCTAGCAGTCTATGTGCTTCATGAGCATCATCTATATCTAGTTTTCTATCTATTCTTATGTTTAATGCTCCTTCATCTATCCATTCAAATAGCGTCTTTGCTCTTTTTGTTAATTCATGAGGTTCACGTATGTAACTTGCAAGCGTTGGTCGTGTTAAATAAATGCTTCCTTGTTTCTGTAAATCTAGAGGGTTGATAGAAGGCGGATTGCCACTTGATTGACCAAAGGAAATTAACGATCCTCTTTCTCTCAACAAGCTAAGACTTTTCATTAAAGTTGTTTTACCTACAGAATCATAAACAACATGCATTTGGTTTTCACCTAAGTAATTTATTGTATTTTCAAGAAAATCATCTTTTGTATATAAGATAACGTGATCAGCTCCTGCCTTATAGGCAAGCTCTGCTTTATCTTCAGTAGAAGTCGTTCCTATAACTTTGGCACCTTTTGCTTTTACAATTTGTGTTAATAGTAGCCCAACGCCTCCAGCAGCTGCATGAATAAAAACATTCATATCTTTTGCAACTTTAAAACAATCCGAAGTTAAATATTCAACTGTCAAGCCTTGGAGCATTATTGCTGCACCCAATTCAAAACTTATATTTTCAGGCAGAGCAACAAGTTTATTTTCAGGGACAACAGCATATTCTGCATATGCGCCAAATACCATTGAGTATGCTACTCGATCTCCAGGGGAAAAACGTTTTACTTTTTTGCCAACTTGCTCTACTATACCAGATGCTTCGGAGCCTATAGTTTGAGGCATTGGCCCTGGATATTTTCCCATTCGTTGGTATATGTCAATAAAATTCACACCTGCATAATGAATTTTTACTAAAACGTCAGTATCGCTAGGCTTAGGAACAGCGATGTCGTCTACTGTTAATTGATTTAAATCACCAGTTTGATTAATTGTTATTGCTTTCATGTATTTTCAATTCATTTTATAAGAATTTTTGAATGCCTATTATGCTGTCTATAGTATTATCATGACCCATTTCATAATTTTCTACTTTTAAGTTAAGATTATTATCTTCAAAATATTTAATCATTTCAGCGGATCTTTCAGGCGATATGTATGGATCATTATTACCAAATTGAGCTAAAAACTGAGTTTTTCTAGCTCTCTCCCAGCTGATGTCTAATTCTTCAATCGGCGGTAAAAATCCACAGATAGGGATACATTTATTTATTGGTGCTTCATCGTTGTCTATCATAGATAGGCCAATTGCTAAACCTGCACCTTGAGAAAAACCACCGACAATAGATTCAGCACGATTAAAATTATACTTTGAACAAAGTTCATTAATTAATTCATCTAAATCATTGATTCGCTGAATCACTTCTCCTTTTTTTTCTCGATCATACCAAGAAACACCACGTTCACTAATTTGTATTGGTGCTCGGGGGGTAACAATTAGATATTGTTCTTTAGGGTCCATTAATGGACCTAAGGATGCTAAATGGTATTCATTTGCATCATACCCATGGATCAACATAAGCAATTTTTTTGGATTGCCTCTTCCTTCAATAATGTAATGTTCAGGAATCATTTAATACGCCTATTCAAATTTATACTTGAATATTATACCAAGATTTCATATTATGCATAAAAATTAAATAAAAAAAAGGAGCATCTTGCGACACTCCTTTTTTTCTCGATTAAGAGCGAACTCTTTTTCGATTAGCCTTTAATGGGTCTACCTGTAATTTCAAACCCCGTTATCTAGTTTTATGAATTTTTTAAATGGTAGCTTTAAAAGATTCCTAGCTAACAGTTGAGTGGTTTTTTTCTACTCCCCCGCAGGCATGTCTTTATATTACATTATCTAAAAGAAAAGTCCAGAATATTTTTAGTGACTTATCAACAACTTTTCAACATCTAGGGAATATCTACGATCCCTTTGTTTAAAGTAATTTTTTTCTTTGTGATTTTTTTTATTAATCCTTTTTCAATTTTTATTTTTTGTAATTCTGGAGCAACTTTTTTTTGGAATATATCCATACTGTTAATAATTGATGCATGAGAAAGACCTCCAAAATTGAACCAGCACAGCAAATTATTTAAGCCCATTTGCGCAAATGGTTTTAGATAATTAAAAATTTCTTCCGGAGTGCCACCAATCAACCAGCCTCCTTCTAAGTATGCTTGTTTTCTTATTTCAAATTGCTCTTGAGGAAGATCGTCTATTCCAGTATTGACCATAGCACTTCTTTCTATGTAGTTATCAATTTCACTACTTATAGTTTCATGCCAATCTTCTCCTTTTTCTGCTATGTATATTTGACGAAGCACTCCTGTATTTTGCCATGCAGTTAGTTTTTGTTTTTCAGAGAGCTTTGCTTTATCCATGCCATCAAAAAAATACTTAATTCTTGATGCAACAATTTCTGGATTTTGAGGGCCCAATAAAATTGACCAACCATTTGAACCAATCCATTCAAGGCGTTCCGGAGTTGTTGAAGCGATGGCAATCTTTGGATATGGTTTTTGAATTGCCTTAGGGATAATTCTTCCTTTTACTTCACCATTATAAAACTTTCCTGAATACGAGAACCCTTCAGATGATTCCCAACACTTGAATAGCACATTCATAAATTCATTCATCATGTCGTGCCTGTCATTGACATCTAAACCGTAGCCTTCAAATTCATCTGTAGAGTTTCCTGGACCAATGCCTATTGTAATATTTCCGTTTGTTAATTGATCAAGTAAATTCATTTGTGTTGCAAACCGAACAGGATGATGAAATGGTGCAACGTTTACAGAAAAACCAATGTTGAGTGATGGAGCTATTTGAGATATTGCAGATGCCAAAATAATTGGGTCAGAGTATATGTTGTATCCAGTAAAATGATGTTCTGTCAACCATACATCACTATAGCCATGCTTTTCAGCTAGCTTAATCTGATCGAGCAGCTCATTGATGAAATTTCTATCAAGATTATTATTTGGCTGCGGATTGACGTAATAACTAAATCTCAACAATACCTCTTAATGTGTTAATTTAAAAAATTATTTAATTCTTTAGCCCATAGATCAGGAGCATCATGTGGAAGGAAGTTACCTTCAGATGGCAGCCTGATTCCAGTTACATTAGGAATTAAATCTAAAAATTTATCATGCGATCTTGCAAGTTCGCTAGTCGTACCATGAATCACAAGAGTTTTAGCACTTATATTTGGTACAGCATCCCATGTGTCAAAAGTACACATTGCAAAAGGTCCAGCACCTTCCCAGCCCATATCTCCATATACTTCCTCGCATCCATCATTAGAATTTGATATTAATTGATCAATAAAAAGTTGAAGATGATGAGTTTCATTCGGTGGTTCACCAAGACCAGGCAAATCTTTTGTTTTTTTCCATAAGGTAAGCAAATGCGAACCATCTGAAGATTCTGGGACATATTTATGAATTGCTTCATGTACAGCTCTTCTTCTTGGGTTATTCCAATTAAACGGTTCTTCTAAAATTAATTTATCAATTCTATTTGGCCATTTTGCTGCTAATGCCATTGCTATTTGACTACCAGTATGAGCTCCAAAAAGTGAAAATTTTTCAATATTTAGTTCGTCCAATGTCCAAATAACTGCTTGAGCAAATTCTTCTAAAGTTACATAAGGTTGCGGGGGCCTGTCAGATTGACCATAACCCATAGTTGTAATTGCTATGTATCTTTTCCCTGGATCTAATAAAGGAAGGAGCTCATTATAAAATGCTGATGATGATGGAGTGGGGTGTAGGAAAACAACGACTTTATCTCCTTTTCCCAATTCTCTATATTCCATATTACCGTGCTTTGTGTATGCAAAGCCTCTTAATATATCCATTTTTTCCCTAACAGTAATTAATTCAACAATAATTAACCACTAAATTACATGCAATAAGTTTGCTTTTGCAATTAGTGGTTAATTAAATAAGTACTATTTGTTTAAAAATGCTTTAATCTCTTTTGACCAGATTTCAGGATTTTTAGCAAACGTCATTCTATTTGTCGCAGGTATTCTGATACCTGTAGAATTAGGAATGGTTGCAAGAAATTTTTCTTGCGAACGACCTAATTCGCTATTTGTTCCATGTATGACCAAAGTAGGGGCAGTAATGTTTGCTGCATTATCCCATAAATCATAGTGGCACATTGACCATGGACCAGCACCTTCCCAGCTCATGCCACCATATGAGTCAGGAACAGAGCCTATATTTGCCTTAAGGACGTCAAGAAATCCAAATCGAATTGCTTCAGGCGTATTTTCACCTTCTGATTTTTGTCCATCTGCATTAGATTGATGCACAGAAAGCCACATTTCAGATAAATGTGAACCATCTTCTTTTTCAGGCCTGTCATGGATTCGTAAATGAACAGCTCTTCTAGCTTCTGTATTCCAATTAAAACATTCTTCAATAATCAATTTGTCAACTCTATCCTGATGATGAGCACCTACTCCAGCTGCTATAACTGCGCCAGTGTGAGTGCCAAATACACTTGATTTGTCTAGTTCTAGGCCGTCCATTAGCCATGTAACAGATTGAGCAAACTCTTCAATTGTTGTATATGGAACTTTAGGCCTGTCAGATTCACCATAGCCTACAGTGGACATTGCAATACATCTTACTTCATCATCTAAAAGTGGGAATGCCCCAATATAAAATGAAGATGATCTAGGAGTAGGGTGCAACATGATTAATGGTTTTCCATCTGCTGGACCTGATTCTCGATACTCTATATTGCCGTGCGGTGTTTGCACAAAGCCACGTTTAATGTAGTCACTTTTTGTTGATGTAGACATTTTCTCCCCCTTAAAATGATTTTACATTGCTGAAATATTATAATATTCAAAAAAAAAATTCAATACAAAATTAACAAAGATCATTTATAATAACTAATATTTGTTTTATTAGTTATTATATCTTATACCCATTATAAGATGATGTTCATTTCGGAGTATTATGGATACGCAAACAAAATTTATTTGGAAGGTAGCTGAGTCCTATAGGGCAGATTGGAGAACTACAGATAATAATAATGGCCTACAAGTTGGTTATTCTTTTACTCCTAATGGACAATATCAATTATATCAACCATTTTTAGCTGCAGAGCACGCACCTTATGAATTAGGTTATGTTGCTTATTCGATAAGGCATCGCCATTTAGGTATTCAGACTGACAAAACAAAGAAATTATGGAATGCGGAATTAGCAAATGGAAGTTCTTTTTCTATAAGTGATGCCTTATCTATGAAAAATCCATCGACTAGAGAAATGCTTGGATCTTCTAAATCAATAGTCATTGACCCACAAAATGCTTCTCAGAAACGAAGAAGGGCAATTAACGATCTTTTAATTAAACGAATTTCTAATTGGGTTACAAGCTATGGTCTTCTCTCAAACAAAACCACTATTTATCTAGATGAATGGACAACAACCTCCTTGGAATTTGAATGGATTTTTACTTATTCTTCTTTAATTCGCAATTTAATCAACACGAAAAATTTTTCGTCAGAGACTGATGTTTTGTTTAGACCTGGCATTGAAGAAAATTTTCCAACTGCAATGAAATTAGGCGAGGCAACAAAGCTAATTAATGACTTTATTGCCAGCAGGCTTAATGCGCATACGGAATCTCATTACAGTAATTTCGAATACACATTAATGCCTAATCATTTGACCGGTGCAATGTGGATGATTGTTGCAAATCATTTAAAGAATAAAATTTTTTACATGCCATGCATCAATCAATTTACTCCATGTCTGCAATTTCTTCCAGATTCACGACCTGGTAGACAGGGCAACCCTGCATGCAGTAACGCATGCAGGCAGCGAGCTTTTTACTGGAAGCAAAACTCTGATCTTATATCTATTATTTCAAATTGTAATGAATCAGCTATTTTATATAATGCTTTATTAGAAAAGGATGCAAGATTAAGTGATCCATTTGGACAAATTAAATCAATGAAATAACACATATTTGCTTCTCGTGGAGCAATATGCTTTTTATACTGAAAATATGAATAATAAACTTCTAATACCGCAATCAAAAAATACTGTTGAAGATTCATGGGATTCTGATAGCTCGCATGTTGCAGCAAATAATAATGTATATATGGTTTATGAACCGCTTACTTTTCCAAGTGTTGCTGTAGATAAGAATAATATTAGATATCCTGTTGCAAGCAATCTATTGCCTCGACTTGCTGAAAATTGGAATAATGTCGACAATGGTAAAAGGTGGCGCGTACAATTACGTAAAAATATTAAAAATTATTACGGAAATGAATTAACAGCAGATGATGTGTATTGGAGCTGGCTCAGAGCATTTGAATTAAAACGAGTTGGTCGATGGCGCACAAGGAGAGTAGGTGGAGTTTATCTTCCTGAAGATGTTTCTGTGTTAGATGAGCATACGTTAGAGTTCAGCTTAAACAGACCTAATGAGGCTTTTCCGCAATATCTTTCTTTTTCTACCACAGTGATTGTAGATTCAACCGAGGCAAAAAAACATATCACAGATAATGATCCATGGGCAACAGAATGGCTTTCTAAAAATCCAGCAGGCTGGGGCGCCTTCCAATTAGACAAACAAGGGCACAATGAGATAAGACTAATTCCTAATACATCGTATTGGGCTGGGAAGCCTGCAATCGATGAGATAGTACAATTTGGAGTTGGCGACCGGGAAACAGGTTTGCGTGCGCTTGAACAAGGAGATGCAAATTGTCTATTACATCTTTATCCAGACGAATTTCAACGATTTGCTGACAATGATAATTTTACAACTGGGCTTGTTCGTTCCAATCATGCAAAACTTGAATTTGATTACACATCCGAACCTTTTGATGACAAACATGTTCGTCAAGCAGTCTGTTACGTATTACCTTATAACGAGATTATCGATAAAGCTTATCTAGGACATGCAACTAGGAGCTTTAGTCCCATTCTAAGCGTTTCTCAAGGTTATTCAAAAAAACATAATCAGTATGACACTGACGTTGCAAGAGCACAATCATTGATGCAACAGAGTAAATATCCACAAGGCTTTACAACGACCTTACAAATAGATCCAACCAATGAATCAATTCGTTTTGCTGAAATTGCGCAGAATGCATTAAGTCAAATCGGCATACAATTAGAAGTTAAACAGTTGCAGTGGCCAGATCCATTAAAAGACGGCAGACCAGCTATGTGGTATCACAGTGATTGCGGACATGCATTGACTGAACCAGTGTATGACCTTTGTCATGACTTCGATCCTCCTATAGGAATCTTGGGAGGATTATTTATTCGCAATGAAGAATTTGTTGAAAAGATTAATGCAGTTAAAAATGCAATCATCGATGAAAAAATGAATATGTATGCTAAGATTCAGCAGGAAATTACTGATTTTGCACCGTGTGCATTTATTGCCGAAAATCAAACTGGTTGGGCAATTCATAAATCAGTTAATCCATGGGTCTATTCAGAAGATAATCTAGGTTTATATGCTACTGTATGGTCAACACATCGTAATCAAATGAACACTTAGCGTTCATTACTCAATAATTTTTCTAAGTAGTTCCATCGCTGTGTAGTTATCAAGCTCTTGCCAAACATGCAAAACATATTCATGCATTATTTTTGCGCCTCCAATGATAGCAATGAGTAAAAGCTTGCTATTTCTACTGATATTATTAAACTTATTAAATTGATATTTGTAGGCAAAGAATATAAATGCAAATTCAAAGAAATTAGGGAAAAAGAACAAAATCATTCGTTCTGAAAATATCTCAAACATACCCATGCCGATGATCCTGTAAACGAATAAGCCAGCTAGAATGTTCTTTGTTGTTGTGTTCCAGCGCCGTGAAACAATGAAAAATGTTACTAGGTAAAAGCAATCAAGAATTTTATCTAGTTGTTGATAATTTGACACTCCACCTAATTGCAGTGATTGCATTAAAAAAAGATCTGATAAATCAATTGCAATTACCGCAAGCCCCCCAAAGAACGGCGAAAACAGGACAGGAAGAGATCCTGCTATTCGAACAATTGCTATGATTGTCTCTTCTAAATTCATTGCTTACTCAATGAGAGGAAGTTGTTCTAAATATGCAGCTGCTGATTTGACAAATGCCACTCCAGACATTTTATATGCAACCATGCCTGCTTCCATAATCACCAATCCTTCAATTTCTCTAACTTGCTCAATTGTTGCACCATTGACTAGTGCTGCACGAAGGTGTGCTGTACCACCCCAGTCATTGTGGAGCAGGGTATCAATTGCAACTGCGTTAAGCTCTTTAATAATCTTAGGTGTAAATCCACCTTCTTCCTCTCGTTTCATTGTTTCTTTACGTAGTAAAAAATAGCCTTCAAGCATTTCTAAGCTTTCCTTGCCAAGTAAAGCCCAAAATTCTGGCATAGGTGCATTGAAGCTTTTTTGGAAATAGGCATGTATCTTTTCTTCTTCTTCATTACTAGGCTCAACAATGTTTTCAATGAGGACGGGAAATATCTCTGCATCCAAGTCTTTCAGCTTATCACCTAAATGATGGTAGGTTGTCAATTCAGGCATAGGC
>PBEG01000027.1 GCA_002718395.1 Chloroflexota bacterium
ATGATTTTTCTAATGATGATCCCTCCTCTGATTTAATTGAAGCCTCTATATTAATTTTATTGTATGAGAATCAAGATGGCATATTGTCGACAATTTTGCAAAAGCGCTCACAAAACGTACATCATCCAGGAGAGATAGGTTTTCCAGGCGGTCGATACGAGGAGACTGATGTAGATCTTGCTTACACTGCTATGCGTGAAACGGAAGAAGAAATTGGCGTAGCTAAAAATACTATTGAAATCATTGGCAACTTGCATCCCACTACAACACGAATGGGGTATTTGATGCATACATATGTTGGATATTCTCCTGAAAAGGCTTTAGAATTTACGATGCTAGAAGATGAAGTAGAAAGATTGATAGAGATACCAGTATCTTATCTTTTTGATCCCATGAATCAAGCATTGATAACTTGGCAAGGACAAAGTAGATTGTTAAGTCAGTTAGGATTTAGGGTCGAAGACGAACTTATTTTTGGAGCGACAGCACGTGTGATTAATGAGTTCATTGATCTTGTAAGGCAGAAATAAATTGATATATTTTATAAGGCATGGTGAGTCAATTGGTAATGTGGAAGGTGTTATTCAAGGCTCTCTTGATCTAGGCTTAACTGAAAAAGGCATGGAGCAAGCAGGTTATCTATCTAAAACTTTAAAAGATAAATCCATTACAAAAATTATTACAAGCCCTTTAATCAGAGCTACTCAAACATCAGAAATTATAAACAATGAAGTTAAAACGCAAATTATTTTTGACGAAAGACTGAAAGAGTATTGTTATGGTGATGCTGAAGGAAAGCCATGGGAAATTGCAACGACAAAGTACGGAATTCAATTAGGTGCATGGGGGCTCGGTGATATAAACAATGAAGAAGGACCAAATCTATTTGCTGAAAGAATTGATTCTTTTTTAGTTGATATTCAAAAACAATACATCGATCAAAATGTGATATGTGTAACACATGGGGCAGTGGTCTCTCGAATTGCATGTAGTATTATGGGGCTTGATATCACAACTAGGCCGCATATTAGAGTGAGCAATACCTCTGTAATGCTCATTGATAATCAATCAAATAATTTCAATAACAGTCTCATTATTCTCAAAATAAATGATTGCAGTCATTTGGATGCTGCTAATTAATATCTTCTAAATAGACTATAGTCACTCCTGCGCCTCCTTCACCAAATGCAGCATTTTCATATCTTTCAATCAGTGGATGTTGCTCTAAGATTTCTTGAATAATTTTTTTCAACTTTCCGCTGCCTTTGCCATGAATAATTTTTACTCTTTTGTGACCAAATCTTACGGCTCGGTCAAGGAATTGCTCTGCTTCAGCAACAGCTATATCTATCGGCTTACCGCGTATTTCTACTTCCATTCCAGGATCATCTATTGAATTAAAATTAATATTTTTTTGCATACTATTAAATTTCTTGCTCTTATTATCATTTTGATCTATTTTATCAATCTCATCAATTTTTAAATTAATTGATGAAGATGCTGTAGTTACCTCTATTCTATCATTTGTTTGTAATTTTGTAATTTTGCCAATAACTTTTAATTTAGGAACAAAAACTTCTTCATCAATTTTATATTGATCGATAGAATAATTAGTTTTCCTGAAGATAATTTTCTCTAGCTCCTCTTTGACTTTTTGTGCTTCTTCATAAATTTTTTTATTTTTTTCGATAGAATGTTTTTTTTCTAGTTCAGCTATGTTTTTAGAAAAAAGTTCGTTTTGTTTTTTAAACTCATTTAATAAATGTAAATTTTTTTCTGACGATAAATTTTTTATTGAATTAAAATTCTGATTCAGATCTTGAACGCGCTTGTTCAATCTGATTTTTAAATTTTTCAAAATAATCTGCATATTTTCCAGTTTGATTATTCTTGCTTTAAGTTTTCGATTTAATGTAGTGTAGTTAAGTTCATTTTGGGGAATTTTTTTTGTTGCTTGTTTGATAATTGCTTTTGGTAGTCCTAATTTTTCTGCAATAATTAAAGCATTTGATGAACCGGGTAACCCTAGCGTTAATAAATAAGTTGGCTTTAAGTTGTTAGAATCAAATTCCATAGATGCATTAATAATATCGTTGTTTTCATATGCATATTTTTTCACTTCACTATGATGAGTTGTAACTATTAAATGAGCATTTGTTTTAATTAAATGATCTAGGATAGATGTTGCTAATCGTGCTCCTTCATCTGGATCTGTGCCAGCTCCTAGTTCATCGATAAGTATAAGGCTTTTGTTAGTTGCAGAATTAATTGCTGTTAATATAGATTTGATATGTGCTGAAAATGTTGAAAGAGATTGTTGTATTGATTGCTCATCTCCAATATCACAATATATATAATCATATAATGGTATTATTGTTCCAGTTTGTGCAGGAATTGGTAACCCAGAAAGGGCCATTGAAACAAGCAGGCCAACAGTTTTAAGGACGACTGTCTTGCCTCCAGTATTTGGGCCAGTGATTGCTATTGCATTAATTGTACTGTCTATTTCAATATTTAATGGCACTGCATCTTTAATTAATGGATGGCAAGCGTTAATGAATTTTAAATGAGCCATTTCCTTTTTTATAAAGGGATTTTTATCTGAATAAGTGATTAATGATTGGCTGTTTGAGTTATTGGCACACTTTGCTATTGCAAAAATTTCATCTAAATAATTGTGACTTTTAATTGCTGTTTTTATTTCACTATGCGCATCACTAATTATTGATGTCATTTCTTCAAGAATTCTTTGAATTTCCTTTTTTATTTCAATGAAAATTTCTTGTCGATCATTGCCCATATCAACTGTTACTAATGGTTCCAAAAAAACAGTTTGACCAGAATCTGACGTATTATGAACTATGCCGGGAATAGATTTTTTTT
Source organism: Chloroflexota bacterium (assembly GCA_002718395.1). Classification (GTDB taxonomy): domain Bacteria; phylum Chloroflexota; class Dehalococcoidia; order UBA2979; family UBA2979. The sequence goes on from PBEG01000027.1 coordinate 2,884, forward strand.
CGCTCGATTTTACAGACAAACAAAATCTATCATTTCTTAATGTAATAATTTCTTCTTGAATTATATTGTTGTCTGCGTATTTGCTCATAATGACATCTAGTTTATTTTTAATGTCATTAGATAAATTTTCTAGCTGAAGGTTTAAGTACTCTAGTGTTTTTGTAGCATTTGGTTTAATTTGTCCTTTTTGATCTAAAAAATCTTTAATGTCTTTAAGCAAGTTATCTAACAATGCATCATCATGCGCTACCTTGCTAAGATTAGGCGCTAATGTTTTTCCTTGTTGTAATATTTTTATATTTTTCTTTTGTATTTCAAGAAATGCTATTATTTGAAAAATTTCATTTCCTGATAATATTTTGTTTTTTTTAGCATTTAGAATATAATTTGAAATTTTAGAGGTTTCCACAAAGTGCAAACTAGTTTTTTTTGTTAGAACATTGAGGGCATCTTGGACTGCTGTATGTCGAACTTTTATATCTTCTAATTTATTTAATGGTCGAAATGATAGAATCTTGCTCTTATTTTTTTCAATAATTGCATAAGACGCTATATCAGATAAAATTTTATCAAATTCTAAGGCATGTGAAAGATTTTTAAATTCAGCATTAATATTTTTCATAAGATCATTTATATTTTTTATTAAGTTTGTTCAAGCTTTGTATTATGTATTTGTCAAACTCTACAGGAATAGTCCTTATATCAATCAGTGCATTATTGTCATTAATTCTTCCTATAATTGGCTTAGGTAAATCTCTTAGGTTCTTGAGTAATTCTTCAGTATTTATGTTTGGAATTTTTATCGATAAAAGCCAAGTTGGTAGTTCTGCTTCTGGCATTGTTCCCCCACCAATTTTTGATGTACCTTTAACTCTTCTAACATTGTTTGGAATTTCTTCAATAATAGCATCTACGCGTTTCTTTATTTCTTTCTCTCGCATATTAATCATTTGCCATACTGGTATTTTTATTAAATGTTCATCTTCTATATAATGTTTCAATGTTGTAGTTAAAGCGCTGAGTGCTGATTTGTCTAGTCGTTGAGCTCTTGCCATAGGATTTTTAGATATTTTATGAATTAATTTTTCTCTCCCAATAATAATTCCTGCTTGTGGCCCTCCAAGTAATTTATCTCCTGAAAATGTTACAATGTCTATTCCTGATTTAATTGAATCTTGTATTGTTGGTTCGTTTGGCAAATTCATTTTTTTTGTATCAATTAATAACCCTGATCCTAAATCTTCTATTGAAATAATATTGTGTTTTTTTGCAAGCAAGGATATTTCTTTTTTTGTTGGCATAGATGTAAAACCTTTTAAAGAAAAATTTGAAGAATGCACTTTTAATATAGCCTTTGTTTTTTTTGTAATAGCATTTTCATAATCGCGAATATATGTTTTATTTGTTGTGCCTACTTCTATTAATTTTGCGCCAGAAGCTTGAATAACTTCAGGTATTCTAAAGCCGCCTCCAATTTCAACTAATTCTCCTCTAGATATTAATATTTCTCCTTTACCAACAATGTCTTTTATGGCTAACATAATTGCACTGGCATTATTGTTAACTGCATAGCTTGCCTCTGAACCAGTTAATATATTGAGATATGCATTTAGTAATTTGTGCCTCTCGCCTCTTTTCCCAGTGTTTATATTAAATTCTAGATCTGTGTATGAACTATTTACTGAATTTATTGATTTGATTGATTCTGAAGAAAGTGGTACGCGGCCTAAATTTGTATGAATAATGACTCCAGTGCCATTGATTATAGTTTTATCTTTCAAAACATATTTGTTTACTATTTCTTCTAATGAATTGATTGAGCTTGATATATCTTTAGTATTAGTGTTAGCGTTACTTCTCATTATTGATTGTAGTTCTCGCGCAGCATATAAAACTAATTTTCTTCCAAATTTTTCAATTAGAATACCTGATTGCTTCATTGACATTAATTCATCAACAGAGGGAATATTTTTATAACCATCTTTTTTTGTCATTTTGGCTGATTTTTTTTTCAATTTTTCATTCATTCACGTATCCCATATTAATATCTTATAATACTATTGTCGTAATGTTAGTGTTTTCCTTTTGGAGTTTATAATGAGGCTTAGATTACCCGGACCAACTGAGGTTCCTGAAGATATTGCAAACATTGGTTCCAAGCCCATGATTAATCATCGTGGTGCTGAAATGGCAGAGTTAATGGAAAAGTTATCAGATGATTTAAAAATATGTTTTGGTACAAACAATGAAGTTCATATTCTAACTTCTTCTGGCACAGGTGGCTTAGAAGCTGCAGTTGTAAATCATATTTCTGCAAATGATGAGGTTTTAGTGGTTACAATAGGTGTTTTTGGTAATCGTTTTTTACAACTTGTAGAGATGGTTGGTGCTAAACCAACAGTATTAAAATATGATTTTGGTCAAGCTGCCGATGTTAATGATGTGGAAGATGCTTTAAATGCTAACCCCAATATTCGTTTTTTAGTTATGACGCATAACGAAACTTCTACTGGTACAACAAATTATCAAATAGAACAAATTGCTAAAGTTGCAAAAGCAAAAGGATGCTTAACAATTGTTGATGCTGTTTCATCTTTAACTGCTACTCCAGTTGAAGTTGACAGTTGGGGTCTCGATGTTGTAGTCTCAGGTTCTCAAAAAGGCTGGATGATGGCTCCAGGCTTAGCATTTATTTCTCTTAGTGAGGAGGCATGGGATGTGCAGAAAACATGTAAAACTCCTAGGTTTTATTTTGATTTGTTAAAAAGTAGGGAAAGTCTTCAAAAGGGACAAACACCATGGACACCTGCCGTATCATTATTTTACCAATTAGAATTATCATTAGATAAATTAAAATCAGAAGGCATGGATAATGTAATTGCTCGTCATGCAACCTGCGCTGAAAAAGCTCGGAATGGAATTAAAGATCTGGGTTTTGAGCTTTTAGCTCAAAAAGGCTATGAATCTAACTCGGTCACAGCAATCAAAGCCCCAGAAGGGCTGGATGTTAGCGCATTATTAAAAACTGCTAGTGAAGAATTTGATACTGCATTTGCAGGCGGACAAGGGTCATTAGGTGGTAAAATCTTTAGATTCGGGCATTTAGGTTTTGTAACAGAAGAAGACATCGCTAATGGTTTAGATGTTCTAACTAAGTCACTCGAATCTATTGGTTTTAGGAATTAAATTTGAAAAAAATTTTAGTCGCAGATAAATTAAGTAGTGCTGGCACTGATTTATTGTCTGAAAAGTATGAAGTTGTTGTTAAGACTGGTTTATCAGAAGATGAAATCATTAATATCATTGATGATTTCGATGCGTTGCTAGTTCGAAGTCAAACACAAGTAACTCCAAAGATTATTGATGCTGCAAACAAACTTAAGGTTATTGGCAGGGCCGGCGTCGGTATTGATAATATTGACTTGGATTCAGCTACAGAAAAAGGGATCATAGTAGTTAATGCACCTTCTGCAAATACAATTTCAGCTGCAGAACATGCCTTTGGCTTGATGCTTGCAACTGCTAGAAACATTCCTCAAGGTAATGAATCATTAAAACACGGAAAATGGGAACGTAGTAACTTAATGGGGGCAGAACTCTATGGTAAAACTCTTGGTTTGGTTGGGTTGGGTCGAATAGGTGCTGAAGTAGCAAAGCGTGCTTTAGCATTTGAGATGAAAGTATTAGCGCATGATCCATTTGTCTCAGACGACAGGGCGGCGAGTTTAGGAGTTGAGCTAGCAAACATTGAAGATATTTTTTCTAGATCTGATTTTATTTCTCTTCACACTGCATTAGTTGAACAAACCAAAGGTATAGTTAATGAAAAATTACTTGCAAAGAGTAAAGATAACTTAATTATTATCAATGCTGCACGTGGACCTTTAATAAATTCTAAAGATTTAATTAATGCAATTGATTCAAATAAAATCAAAGCAGCAGCTATTGATGTTTTTGATCAAGAACCTGCAATTGATGATCCCTTAACTAAAGTTGATCAAATAGTTGTTACTCCTCATCTTGGAGCATCTACAATTGAAGCACAGGACCGTGCTGCTATTGTAGTTGCAGAAGAAGTTGACTCAGTTTTAAGTGGAGGGGCGGCAAGGTATGCAACTAACTTACCTATGATGAATGAAGAAGATTTAGCTTATACAGGCGAATATGCAGGAGCAGCAATGCTTGCTGCATCAGTTGCTAATCAAATATCTCAGGGCGTAGTTAAAGAAGTGAAAATCGATTTTAATGGTCAGATTAGTCACAGGGACTGTTCTATATTACGAGCTGCTATATTAGCAGGAATATATTATCAAGTACATGATGTACCAGTTACTATTGTCAATGCAGAAAAAGTTGCTGAACAACATGGATTGAAAATTAATGAAATTGCAAATGTCGATGAAAGTTCATATGTTAGTTCTGTTGGCGTAACATTAATTACTGATGATGCAACTAATCAAGTTGTTTCAACAATCTCTGGCAATGATTTAAGAATCATTCAAGTTAATAAGTACACTGTTGATTTTTCTGCTAAGCAATCAAGCAACATGCTAATTATTAAGAATAATGATGAACCAGGTGCTATAGGAGAAATTGGAACTATATTGGGTAAATTAGGAATAAATATTAATTCTATGTATGTTTCTCCTGGAGTCGATAACAGTGCAATGATGGTTGTTGGCATTGATAGAATTTTGGACACAAAAGAAGTCGAAGAAATATTGAAATTAAAACAATTTATTCATTTCGTTGAACAGGCTGATATTAGCGTTTTTAATTAATCAAAATTTATTTATTACGAAACCAGATCCTATCTTGGGATATAAATAGGTAGTTTTATGTGGCATAACCATATTTCGCTCAGTAAAATCTACTATTGTTTTAATTGGTAGAGGCTGAACTAAAAAACATAAATTATTAGATCCTTGATTAAACATCGATGTTATTTCATCAAAGTTAGTTACAAAATTGACATTTTGTTCAGGCAGATAGTCAATATTTTGCTCATTTAACATCTTTTTTATAGCCATCTCATCAACGATAAACGTATCTAAGTTCATTTCAAATGATTGAGATGCTAACTTATCAAATTTTTCTTGCTTTATCATACATGTATAGAATTGCTTGTTGTCAGTCAATAAAAAACCATGCTGACTATTATTTTCTTCAAAAGTATCGTAAGCAGAATGAATTGTTATCTTGTCTTGAGTGACTTTATTAATTTCAAAATCTTTTTCTAAAACTGCAAGTGCGCCTTCAATGGTGTATGTGCTTGTTAACATTCTATGAATAGGTAATATTTTGAGCCCTGGCTCTGAATCAGGCACTAATGCCGTTAAGACATAATGGTTTTTTTCGTTTGGATTATTGTTTTTATAATTTAAAGCCGTGGTGTATCTGTGATGACCATCTAATATAATAAATTTTTTGTTCTCTCCCAGTTCATTAATTTTTTGAATTACTTGAACATCATTTATTTTCCATAGATCATGTTGCGTTTCTGTGACGTCATTTGTTGTGAAAGTCGGTTGAGTTTGGCTATAATTTTCTAATAATTGAAATAAGTCACCCGTTTCATCATTGCACATACAAAATATTGGGCTAATATTTGCTTGTGTTGCTTCTAAAAGTGAGTAACGATCCTTTTTTGGTCCTTCCATTGTATTCTCGTGTGGCAGAATGATTCTATCTTCAAATGCATGTATTTCTAGTAATCCTAGAATCGACCTTCTTTGAATTAATTGCCCTTCTAGATTAAATGTTTGTTGATAGAGATAGTAATTCTCGTCATTTTCCTGTAATAGAATTTTTTTGTCTATCCATGAATTAATTAATTCTTTTGCATGAAGGTATTTGTTACTATCTTCTCCTTTTGGAAGCTCGATATGACAAATATTATATTCTGATGATTTGTATAGTTGTTCTTTTTGTTCTTCATTAATGACATCATATGGAGGAGCAATAACTGTCTTGATATCAACCTTTTCTTTATTGTATGTAAATCCTTTAAGTGGCTTAAAAATTGAAATACTACTCTCCTTTTAATTTTCTTCCAAGATTTGTTTTTGAAGTATAAAAATCTCCTCTATAGATTCTGTAGATAATTCTATCAATTTATTCAAAAGATCATTAGAAAAGCTTTTTTGTTCGCTAGTTGCCTGTATATCTACAATATCTTTATTTTCATTTATTACTATATTGCAGTCTGCATCAATTGATGAATCTTCTTCATAATCCAAATCAACATAAATATCTTCATTTTTTATTCCAGCTGAAATAGCACCAATCTGATGAATTAAAACATTATTAAATGATTCTAGATCTGTTTCACGTGCTAGCTTTTTAAGCGCCAATGCTGTAGCTACCCAGGCACCATTGATTGCAGTAGTTCGCGTACCTCCATCTGCATCTATAACATCGCAATCTAAAGTAATGGTATATTCACCTAAAGCTGAGAAGTCAATTGCAGTACGCAGGCTTCTTCCTATTATTCGTTCAATTTCTTTACCTCTACCGTCTTGTCTGCCTGATTTAATTTCTCTTCTTTTTCTAGTGTTTGTCGAAGCAGGAATCATTGCATACTCTGCCGTTAACCAGCCTGTTCCACTATTTTTTAAGAAACGTGGCACTGTATCTTCAACTGTTGCCGTACAAATCACTCGAGTATTTCCCATTGAGGCTAAAACTGAACCATCAGCATTTGCGATATAATCTGGTAAAATTTCAAATTTACGTTTTTCGTATAATTTTCTGTCATTTTTTCGCATATTATTCTACCCTTTTTAGATATTTAAAAACTTTCTTTTAATGATAGCCATATAACAATTAAACAGGTAACCTTATTTAGGCAAAAGTGTTTTTTTATAAAACTCTTTTCTTACTTGAATATATAGTTCCTATTCTATTCTTTTTATTAATAATTAGGTTTTTATCTATGAATTAAATACAAATTTATTGATAGGAACAAAATAGTTATTTGGAATAAAAATGAATAAAGATTTTTTATTAGTTTCTGATTTTAATAAAGCTGACATCATTCACTTGATTCGGTTAGCCATTGCTATGAAAAAAAGTGATTTTAGGTCTTTTATGGAAGAAGATGAGCAGACCAATGGATTTGATGACCGTGATGCGTGGATAGATGGTTATGCAGAAGAACCAACGTATTTAGATAAAGGTTTTCTTTTAGCTCTAATCTTTGAAAAACCTTCTTTACGCACAAGAGTCTCTTTCGAAGCCGCTATGCAAAATCTTGGTGGTGGTTCAATTTTTTTATCAAAAGATGAAATTCAAATCGGCAAACGTGAAGAAATCAAAGATGTTGCTAGAACGTTATCTAAGATGACAGATATAATTGCTATTCGAACAGCTTCACATAGTAATATTGAAGAGTTTGCTAGCTTTGCCACTGTACCCGTTATTAATGCCCTATCAGATTTAGAGCATCCATGTCAGGCATTAGCAGATTTAATGACAATTTATGAAAAATTTGGTAAATTTGAGAATATTAATTTAACATATCTTGGTGATGCAAATAACGTTTCTAATTCTCTTGCCATAGCTTCATCATTAGTAGGTATGTCTTTTACTTTTTGTGGACCTAGTGATTTTTCACTCAATGATGAAATTATTAAACAATCTCATAATTTGAATACAGATTCCTTACAAATAGAACATGATCCCGTGCTAGCAGTTAAAAATGCTGATGTACTGTATACGGATGTATGGGCATCTATGGGCGATGAGGAAACTATTGATGAAAGAAAACCAATTTTTTTGCCATATCAACTAAATGTAGAAATATTAAAACATGCAGATAAAAATCCTTTAATCATGCATTGTTTGCCTGCTAAAAGAGGCAATGAAATTACTGACGAGGTAATAGAATCAGAACAATCGATTGTTTTTGAGCAAGCTGAAAATAGACTATGGATTCAGCAAGCAATAATTAATAAGTTAGTAACCGGATATTAAATTTAGAGGTAATGTATTTTGATTGAAATTATCACAGACACAATTGATACCATAATTGGTAGATTCGGATTGGTTGCCATTGTTGATATTGTTTTAGTAACCATTTCTTTGTATTGGTTGTTATTAATAATTAGTGGTACCACTGCAATGACCGTATTAAGGGGAGCAGGACTTTTTATTGTACTAGTTTTCCTTATCTCAAGAATTTTTGAATTGACAGTTTTAAATTGGCTTTTAAGTAAGTCGGTAGGTGGTCTAGTATTAGGCTTAGTTATTCTGTTTCAAGCAGAAATTAGAAGGGTTTTTGAACGTATAGGACGAACAGGATTACACTCAGTATTGCGAGTGTCCGATCGTAAATCAGTAATAGAAAACATTATTAGAACTTCATTTAATTTAAGTAAATCAAGGGTCGGAGCCCTTATTGTCTTGGAAAGAGAGACAGGCCTAGCAGACATTACTGATACCGGAATCTATATTCATTCTAAAATTACATCTGAATTACTAGGAAGTATTTTTACAGATAATTCTCCCTTGCATGACGGAGCAGTAATTATTCATGGTGAATCAATTATTGCAGCAGGTTGTACTTTACCACTAACAAGCTCAACTATATCTTCTGGTTTAGGCATGCGCCATCGTGCGGCAATTGGTCTTACTGAGAACACTGATGCGGTCGTAATTGTTGTGTCTGAAGAAACTGGACGCGTATCTTTAGTTTCTAACGGTAAAGTATTTCCAGCTGTTGACGAAACAGCAATTCTAAGACAATTGTTTTATTTCTTTGATTTGAAAATAGATGATGAAACTGAAGTCGAAGATCCATTAGGAGTTAAGAATGAAAGTTAATGTTCCAAAAGACTTTATAGCTAATTTTTTCTTACTAACAAGAATTGTTTTTACTCGTTCATATATTGAATTAAAAAAATCTCCTAGCTTGTTGTTGTTTTCTCTAATAATGAGCATATCTTTATGGGTTTTTGTTACAGACAATGAAAATCCAAACATTACAGAAACTTTCCCAGTTTCAATTAATGTTCAGCCAGTCAATATAGGCCCAGAGTTAGCAGTAGCAAACCGACTTGATAAAGTACAATTGAGAGTTTCAACTACTAAAGAAAAATTAGAAAGCTTGCAATCAAAAAACTTTAATGCGTTCGTAGATCTTAATGGCATAGGCGCTAGGGAGCAGGAAGTTGTTGTAAGAGTGGATGTTGAAAATATTAGAGGAGTTAAGGTTGTTGAAGTTTTGCCTCCTAAAGTTACAGTTAATTTAGAAAATTTATTAGAAAAACAAGTTAATGTTGAATATAGAGCAATAGGTTCGCCACCACTTGGATACAAATTAGGAAAAATTGTTCCACAAAATAATGTTGCTAATATTGCAGGCCCTGCATCTTTAATTGGATTAGTGCAATCTGTAGCTGCTGAAATAAATATTACGGGCCTAACAGTTAGCCTCGAGCAATCTTTTAATGTTACTCCTCGAGGTACTGGCGGGAGTGAAATACAAGGCATTGCAGTAAATCCAGAGTCTATTTTTTTTGATATTGAAATTATTAAAACTGATTATATAAAAACTGTTCCTTTAGAAATTAATCTTGTTGGAGAACCATCTTATGGATATAAAATTTCTGGAATAGAACTTTCACCATCAGTAGTAAAAATAAGTGGTCCAATCAACGATCTTCAAAATATTAACTCAGTTATATTAGAGTCACTTGATATTAAGAATCGATCTACTTCTTTATCAAAAGCAATCCTAATTCCTAAAAATGATAAATTTGTTGTTTTAGAAAATCAGGTTATTAAAGCAACTGTCACTATTGTGCCAATTTATGGTTCTAGTCGGACAATTCTTATTCCAAAAATTATTGATAAACTAAATCGTTCTATTGAATTTGATGATGACTTTGAAAGTATTGATATTAGTGTAAGGGGGCCACTAGAAATTATTGGCCAACTTTCAATTAATGAAATTAAAGTTGAAATTGATTGCTCTGCATTAAAGTCTGGAGAACATATTATTGCTCCTAAAATTACTTTGCCATCAAAAGTATCTTTGGTTTCAGCAACTCCAAATGAAATTAAGATAAATATTGCTGAATAGTATGGGAAGATTTTAATGACTGATAACACAAAACATCCTAACGATTCATTAATTGCATTAGTTGGAAGATCGAATGTTGGTAAATCTGCATTATTTAATCGTTTGCTCAAGAAAAACCAATCTATTGTTGAGGATGTTATTGGCACAACAAGAGATCTTGTGGAACACGAAATTGAAATTGATGGCCAATTAGTAAAAATTGTAGATACAGGTGGATGGTTAGAATTAGATGACGATATGTTTCAAGTTGCTATTAGAGATTCCTTACATGAAGTTTTTCAACATGCTTCTTTGATTTTATTTGTTGTCGATGCTTCAATGTATCCCACTGCTTTAGATTACGAACTCGTAGATGTCTTAAGGAAAAATTATGATTTATCAAAAGTTATATTAGTTGGCAATAAATCAGATAAGAAAGAATCAACCTTTAATATTAATGAATATGCTAAATTTGGCTTCGCCGATCAAATACTTGTTTCAGCCTATCATTCATTAAACATGCATGATCTTAATGATTTAATTAGCAAGAAATTGAACTTACAAACCTCACAAGAAATTTCTATGGAGGAGTCTCCTTTTATTAATCTTTCTATTGTTGGCAGACCTAATGTTGGGAAGTCATCTTTGCTAAATTCAATTTTAGGTTTTGATAGAGTTTTAGTGTCTGATCATGCTGGGACAACAAGAGATGCTATTGATATTGCTTTTGAGTTTGATGGCAATCTTTTTAATTTAATTGATACTGCTGGAATTAGACGTCGTGGCAAAGTTCAAAAAGGAATAGAAAGAAAATCAGTTATGCAAGCTCAGTCTGCAATTAGTAGAAGTGATGTTACTATTTTATTACTTGATATTAACGATCCTTATGTTGCCCAAGATAGCCATGTTGCAAGTTATGCTCTTGATTCGCATAAAGGTCTTATTCTAGCATTAAGTAAATCTGATGTAGCAGAAGATTCAGATGAAGTGCAAATAACAATTAATCAAATTCGAAGAAAATATAGATTTGTTAACTGGGCTCCAATTGTTGTGACTTCAGCTTTACATAATATTGGTAGAGAAGAATTATTACAAAATGCAGTTAAAATAGCAGCACAAAGAAAAATTAGAATTGAAACATCAGAATTAAATAGATTTATTAATCAAGCAATTAATGAAAATCCTCCTGGCTTACTACATAATCGTAGATTAAAAATTTATTATGTAACTCAAGCAGAAATTAATCCTCCACATTTTATCTTTTTTGTTAATGATACTTCGAATATTCATTTCTCCTACAAGCGTTATTTGGAGAACAAGATTAGAATGCAATATGGGTTTGATGGCACAGCAATACGAATGTCATTTAAAGACAAGAATGAACAAGAAGCAGAACATTCTGAATTATTAGAAGCAGTAGAATAGAGGAAATATGGATCTGTATATGCTTGGTCTAAGTTGCGCATTCATTTGCTTATCTTATTTATTAGGTTCGATTCCAATTGGTTTGATAATTAGCATGCAATTTAAAGGGATTGATGTTAGACAATATGGTTCTGGTAAAACAGGGACGACAAATATTTTGCGAACTATTGGAGTTTTACCTGCAATTTTAGTTATTTTTTTGGATATTTTAAAAGGTAGTATTCCAATTATTATTTCA
>PBEG01000028.1 GCA_002718395.1 Chloroflexota bacterium
AAAAAAAGATCATTATGCTCCATTAATTTGTAAATTTATTGATCGTCCAGTTGTAAATGAGGAATTTGCTAAAAAACATGGAGCAGAATGGGATGATCATGAAAAGAAATGGATCATACGAAGGGAATTTAAATAATAAATTTGAAAAGTTTAAAAGAATTAATGTAAAAATTACTCACAAGATGTATATCTCATATATGATTTACGGACTCCTTCTCATTGATGGAGTTGCAGCAACCTCACATAGTCATGGGGTGCTGAATGTGAACGACAGTTGTGCCTCTGCTAATAACGGACATTGTGATGAGTGTGGATTCGAACCCGTATGTTCTTCAGGGACAGATTATACTGATTGTGACCGAGCGCCCTGTTTGAAGTTCACTGTTATGAAAGACATACCTTTCCTCTCTGCGGACGATCGGGGGTTCGAGACATCACAAGCGCGTGGCATGCTCCTCGCGAGGGGAACGAAGCCTCCAGTCAACCATGTGAGCAAATGGATTAAGTACAGAGAACTTTTAGAGCGCGGTCTCAAGTCAGGAGATGTCATCACATCATCTGAGGTTAACAAGAAATCTGGGAGAGTAACGGAGGTGCGTTACGGTTCTATTTGGATTAAAGTTCAAAAGGCAGATACAGTCTATCTTAAACCTGGGGATAGTATAAATCGTGAGAATAGTATCGTAGAGGGTTTTTCAAAAAATATTTCTGAACTAGAACACCATGAAGAATCTAGAAGTTCATTCTTTGATAGTATCCTTTTTCAAGGACTTATAGCATACTGTTCTTGTATATTTTATGATAGACTTAAAAAAGGAATTACATTTGTAATTGATAATTTGCGTATCTTAATCGATCTTAGTACATGTATTTTAATGTGTTGTATGTATTGTGTGCTATTATTCTCTACTGTCTCAATGGTATTTACAGCAGTTGAAGATAGAGATAAAGAAATAGAAGTTCTCAAAGTAATGGGATTGATATCATTCATTGATTATTTCCATTAAATTAATATTCTGAGAATGGGATGATCATGAAAAGAAATGGATCATTCGAAGGGAATTTAAATAATTCATTCTTATTTAATAAATTTATGCGATTAATACATACATGTAATGGTTCAACTTGTTCCTGAGATGAATGAATCCACCTCACGTGAATGATAAAATTGAAACGGATTAAAATTTGAAAGTAATTAAACAGAGACTAATGTATTAGTTAGGTAGTTAGATAATTTAAGATGTCTAAAACCGGGTCCCTAGCCACGACCTTCGAGTGATTAATTCAACCCAGATGAGCAGTATGTGCGCTCTCTAGAGGGAGGATAAGCATTGAGTCTACCTCATCCATTAGAGTATAGTCTGGGACACAGAGGGTCCAACAAATCACATGAATATATTCTGTGATTGACTGTGACGCTCGACATCTATTACGTGAACGTGGGGTAAACTCGCGATAGTACGGTAAACATCGGTACCGAATACTGGCGTTGTAGTAGATGGGTTTAAGTTAAGTAGTTAGAGATTGCTTCACTTTTTTTTAAATTATTCTGTAGATGGACCTCTTACGAATATTTGAATCTCTTCAAACCTGTTTTAATCAAAATTTGAAAGTTGTTGGGAATCTATCCTAACAAAGCAATTAAGAATACAGAGAATAGAAAAAGAAATATGAGTACTCAATTCAACGCTAATGTCTATCACTTTACGAATGAACTTGTCAGTCTCCTTCTTAACCAATTCGAAGGGAAGGTGGTCGGTTCAGATGAGATGAACCTGGATGTAGTTATGACTTCTTTCTTTGGAGATTACTCTCCAGGTGACAAGGTCCTCTTGGATGAGGAGGAGGGGGGGGGAGAGAATCCCCCACCTAAGAAGAAGAAGAAGAAGGACCCTTCTGCCCCTAAGAGACCAACGACTGCTTTCTTCTACTATACTTCCAGTATCCGTAGTCAAGTTACAAAGGAAAATCCAGGTAAGTCTGTAGCAGATCTTAGTAAGGTCTATTCTGAGATGTGGAAGAATCTTTCAGAAGGAGAAAAGGAGGTCTTTCATGAAATGAATAAGAAGGATAAGGAAAGGTACGCAGCAGAAAAGAAAGCATTCGAGGAAAAGCAGGGGGGTGTTGATAATGTAAAGGGTGATAATAAGGAGTAAACATATGATGATTATAATAATTTTTAAATTTGAATAAATAATAAGGTTTTTTTTTATCTTGAATGGAATCGTTTATTAAGAATACAAAAATACCTTTTCGAAAATTATATAATTTTTATCCTAATGATGAATATCTATTAGGTAAGGGGGCAAGTGGTTCTGTCTATAGATATACTGAAAATAATGTTACTCTTGCGGTTAAAATGATTGATTCTAGTGGAATGGATGAAGGTGATTTCTATGAAGATATTTTATGGCAAACCATTATCATGGATTCACTGAAAGGTTTGAATGGTATTGGTCCATTTCATTCTTATGATATTTATAAAAATGATTATTCTACATTTGTATTATTCATTATGGATTTTCTACCTAATTCTCGCGATTTATATGAATATATTAATGAAGATCATTTTTGGTCTCGAAATTTAATGGATGATTTAAAAAAGGAGGATAATATTTCATTATCTTATACACTTCCTTATTCAAAGAAAGTATCCATCGCGGTATCACTCATACAATCCTTATATGAAATTCATGAAAGGGGTGTTATTCACGCAGATATTAAAACAGGTAATATTATTATTAACGAAGAGGAAGTAAAATTAATTGACTTTGGTGCATCTATTTTTACAGGAGAAGATGATATACTAACATATACTGACTGGAAACATGGTACCCTTGGTTATAGGGCACCAGAAGAAGAATATCATAACCTTTTAGGTAAACCCTCTGATATCTATTCATTAGGTGTTACACTTATTGAATTATGGTCTGGTTCCATTTGGATAGATGCTTGTGATTTTAAAAAAACTAGAAATGAAGTTCTTAGAAGTTTAAGAATGATTGAAAAAAAAGATATAATTATCGGTAATATATTAAGGAAATGTATAGATCTTAATTCAAAAAGGAGACCCAAGATTAATAAGATCCTTACATTATTCAAATCTCTTAAAAAAAATAATCATTAAATATGGTCACATATATAAAATAGATCACCTTTTTTTGATGTTAGAATATCCTCTATCGTTTTTCCATGAATATGAAAATTCTTCTTATCTAGTATCTTACATAAATTTGTTAAATTATTTTCTTCTAATGTATTCCTTAATTCTTTAATAAATAGATTGATAATATCTTGGAGGGAATCTATATTATATAAATTTATATATACACTAAAATCAGAAAATGTTTCAGAAGAAGCAATAAATTGTCTTTCATATTCATTCATTTTACTCCTTTTTTTTTAATATTAAAAAAAATATGTTTAAATATTATATGGAAAGTGAATTAAATCTATATAATAAAAAAGATGATAAAAAATATGTATTAAAAAAAACATGTGATTCGAAATTATCTAACAAAGATAAAAGGATCTTAAGATTAGAAACTAAAATACAAATACTAAATGATGAATTAAAAAAAATAAAGAGTAAGAATAAAAATAATTAATATATTATAATGGACCAACAAGTTCTAGAACAATTAAAAGAAATAGAAAGGCAGAGGAGAATTAATGAAATGTCGAGTTCACAACACATACATAATGGACAAATAAGGGGGAGAGGTATGACACATCTGAGACCTTTTGTACCATCCAAACAACAACAACATAGATTCCTTAGGAGTCATCATACTAATATTCCACATTTACTAAAGGGTGAAGAATGTGAGCAAGAATATAAAAAATTAGTTGAAGAGAATAGGTATTTAACATATATTAATAATCAATGGAAAAATTGGTATTTTGATAATTTAACAGATGTACAAAAAGGTGGTCATAATCATAAAAAAAGGACTAAAAAACGTCTATCTAAGAGGAGGAAAAAGAAATCATTAAAGAAAAAGGTATCAAAGCGGAGATCATTGAGGAAAAAGGTATCCACATTCACTTCAAGACAAAAAAAGAAGAAGATCAATAGAAGAATATAGATCTATTCATAAATGATTAACTTGAATTATCTATGGAATTATTATAATAAAATGTTATTATTAATAAATGATTGATCCGGATATAAAACAAAGGTTTAAAGTTATTGGTATTTTTCTATTGCAATCCTATAAGATCTTAACAGGTACTATGTTATCAATTTTTATTCCTCAAAGTTGTGGTGATCAAATGTGTTCTATAACAGAAAATTATAACAATCCTTCTGTTTATCATAAAACACTCGTTTATTTTAATTCATTTTCAATGTTTTTGTTTTTTTGTTCTTATTTAATTGAATTACGGAGGGAAGAATGGTGTGTTAAATTTTTAGATATCGATAATAATTATTCAGACAATGGTTTAAAAGATATCATTCGGAAAGAAGAAAAATTAGATAAGTATATGGATCGTATAAATAAATCTTATTATGATATGATACGTATTACATCGATTATATATTTCATTAATATTCTTCTAACTATTAAAATGATCAATACAAATTATCATAGTAATTCGACTATATCATGTTTTATAAGTTTTACGTTACTTGTATTAATGAAATTATATAATTCATATACTGTTGCTCATGAATCAGTAAAAAATGATAAGATGATGAGTGCTTACATGTCAGAGTTTGTATCATATAATGTACTGGATGAAGACTATGTATTAGAAAAATATAATGGGACAAAAAACTCTAAGTTAGAAGATATTACAAATGAAAATAATAATGGGGAAAATATTATGGTCACCTCAAATAAAAATGAATGTATAGACCACACTCAAATTAATGAGAAGCATAGTACTGATATTTCTATAAAAGAAGATGAAATAGTACCTATTATTCCATAATATTAACTACATCGACACTTATGTATATTTGGGAAAAGGATAATACAAAGTAAGATTAAACCAACTAATAGTTTTATTATAATTTCAATTGGTGAAAGGGTTATTGGTAAAGGGTAATAATGTTCATATTTATCAATAAAATGTAGTGTTCCTTTTAAAAACCCATCATTATTCCAACAATTTGAACCAATACTATCTTCTTTAGAAACATTTACATTTCTTTTTATGGTCCCATTTATCAAATAATCATTCACTAATTTTTTATTATTACCATTTAATATGGACTTACTAATTATCTCATCACATCCAATATCAATATCGGGACAACAACCATATTCACCACAATCATTACTACTATAATGTCTATTATATTCTGTTATTATGTTCCTCATTCTTGGACAATTTGTTTTTAAGGGATTATGTGGATACTCGCGATATACACTAATATGTATCGTTTCATAATCAATATAGTCAGAATTAATAATCTTACATTTATCATATATTTCACAACAACCATATCTATGGTCTTCACATGTGTCAATTGAATAACTACTCATTGATGCTAGTAGAGTATCATTTACAGATTCATTTGTCTTGTATTTATCAAATATATGTATGGTTATATCTATAATGTAAATGATACCAATTAATATACCAATTATTAGAAACCTACGAAATATAGGGATTCTACTCCATCTTTTACAATATTTATTCTCATATTCGGTAAAATCTACATTTGTTATTTTATCTTCACTTTCATCTAATGACTCTGTTCTTGATCTATCATATCGATGTGTTTCACTCATTGTAAATCATTTTTTTATTGTTCTTAATTTCATTCAAATTTAACACCAATTTACATTACAAGATAATGGACATGCATCCATAATACTCTTTCCATATTTATCGTATTTCTTCTCAATAATTTCTGTATCACATTCTAGATCATTTCCTATATCAACACATTTTTTTCCAAGGATATTTATCCATTCTGTATCATCCTCTTCACAGTAATAATTATATTCATGACGGTGTCTAACTATATCTTTATCATTGACACATCCATACTCTTTCTCTCTACATTTATTATTAGAATCTCGTATACATTTACTATTTTCCTCACATTTTCCATATAATTGATCGATACGATGACATTCAATATCTTTACATACATTATTCACATTATCATATTCACAATAATTATCATTGCATTCCTCTATTGTGTTATAATTTCGACATTTAAGTCTTTCTTCTATACACTTCCCATCATCCCATTTCCATTTACATTCACCATTACTTTGATTACATAATTCTTTATCGGGTATTTCATTGCAACTTTCATAATTCTCCATAGTACCTGTAGTATTATTATATTCCATTAATGGCCATATGAATTTATCATTACTTTCTTTCTGTACATCATTTAAGTTACATTTTCGGTAATTTATTTCAGGTACCTCTATATGACATACTCCGACTTTATTAAAAGATCCGGTGTTAGAATTATATTCTACATTATTACATCCTCTATTAGGTTCAATAGTATTAGAACATTCTCTTTCACCAATACGGTTTGTTTCAGGTTCATTTTTTCCTATCATTTCATAGCATTTTTGATTTACTTTTTCACCATTCTCTAATATGTATTCATCACATTCATTGCTCTTATTACAAGGTTTATAATCTCCAGTTGGACATCGACCACCATTTTTTACTGGTTCGATATCAATCCATAGATCTTGTTGAACACCACTACATCTAGAATATGTAGTTTTACATTCTTCATCCCATTTAATCCCCATTTTACAATCCTTGGAACATTTTTTTGGTAGTTCACATTCCTCGTATTTCTTTTTTACCCCATTCCCATCATGACCAATACATTCTTTACCACCATATTTTGCTTGTTTTTTTATTTCCCATCGTTTTATTTTGGTTCCAGTACCACAATATTCATTACTAATTGCATCTTTATTTGATTCCTTTGTAGGTAAACATTCATTTGATACATTCCAACCTTCGATACAATCTTCAGGACATTTTTGTAGGTTGCATTTTCTTCTCTGTATTATTCCATCCAATGATACTGAAGTATTATCTATTTCATCAGGTTTTCCTGAAGGTGTACTTACATTAAATACTCCCTCTTTTTTAATATATGATTTCATGCGAAGATTCATTTCTCTATCATTAATATTATTCCTAGGTATAAATGTCACATGTTTATATTCTTCGATTGGATTTGAAGGATAGGGGGGTCGTTGATAATTCATTCGATTTTCTTTATCTATAGTAAATCCACCACAATTATCATATCCTTTACATAATTCTTCTGCTTCATTTAATGTTATGACAAATACATTATTCGATATATTATGAGAATTATATAATCTATAATGGTCTCTTAATTCCTCATTTATATTACCACTTAATTTTATATTATCCTCCATTCTATAAATCTCATTATCCTTCAAAGGTTTTGTAGGGTCTTCCCACCAATTACGATTCCATTCATCATCATTCATTAAACATTGTTCTCCACCATTCATAGAATAATTTAATATATTATATTCCCTTTCCTGTTCTCCTCCATCACATGGTTTACTACATACTCCCCACCCACCCCATACTCCAGTACAATTAATAGGTGTATCACTTAAATTACAGGTTTCTTTACATACTTTAACATCACATTTCTTTTCTTCGATATCTCCATTCGAATAAGGGCATTCTTTACCTCCATTATTTCCTTTTTTCTTAACTGTATACTTTCTTATTCTTTTTGCTTCACCACATACATTATCACATTCAGACCATCCCCCCCATTCTCCTATACAATCATTTGGACAAGGTTCGAGATTACATTCCTTACTTTTAGTATCTCCATCATACGTTATACATTCAGCACCATCACCCCTCTGTTCTTGTATAATATTGTAGGTTTTATAACTTAATACAGGACTCCCATTATCGCAATCTTTCTCACATTCGGACCATTCACTCCAAGCACCAATACAATCTATATTTGAACGTATTCCGTCTTTAGACGTATCCACATCATTATCCATATTATTAGATGCTCTATATTGTATAGTCTTTTCATCATATAATGAATATACAATAATTGTTGACGCTATAAATAATAATATGATATATATAATATATCGCATTTTATTATATAAAACATTATATTTTTATTATTCACTACCAATATGTAATAAGTTATTAAATAGATTTAATATGTTAAAAAACATATCTATTACATTACCTAAATAATCTCCTCCTTTACTATTAGAACAATTCTTTGAATATTTAATAACTCGATTAGTATCATACATCACAAATACACTAAAAATAAATATAGTTATATAACTTATAATACTACTATATTTGTTATCATATATTATGCTATCTATTATACGCATTATTATTACCATAATTAATCCAATTATAAGTGCTACTTCCATTTTAGGATTCATATATTGAGGGAATAAAATTGCTAAAACAATACATAATAATAATAATATGACCAATTTTGATAATACAGATTTTATTTCTTCTTTATTAAATCTTTTATATAGTTCCTTAAATAACATACTAAGTATCACTAGTAATGTTATCCATAGAATATGACGTAACCATACATTCTCAATTATATTTATACCATAAATGATTCCAAAAATACCTAATACTAAAAATAAAGTTACTCCCTTGTTCTTACTCATATCATATTCGATTACATCAGAAGAATAAAGGAATATCGATATACTCCATAATAAATAAAGGAAGTAATTTATAAGGTATCTATCACAAACATTCTTACCATTCTTGAAGGCAGAAAAATAAATAACTCCCGTTAGTATAGGTATTATTATTTGTAATTTACCATTTGAAATGATTTCATCCATATAATATTAAAAATATATTTTTCTCCGTTTCACATTTGTAATGGATATTTTTAAATAAATTTGATTTCTAGAAATAATAGATTTTTCATTCATATGGATGGATATAAAAGATAGAATTACAGAGGTTTGCCATTATTTTACTCTCTGTAATAAAGATTATAATGAAACCTTACGTATCTTGCCTAAATCTATTAGAGTCAGTCATACGACTTTTAAAAAATATATCATAATAGGTAATCAATTAGATTATTGTCTTCAAGAAAAATTAATACAAAAGGGGAAACATAAATTGTCCATTTCATTTGCACATTTGTTATCCACCCATGTAAAAAATATAGATCATCAATATGATATTTATTTAAAAATGTGTCAGGATAATCTATCCAATAAAGAAAAAATTAATTCTATTCATGACTATACAGTATGTCCAATATGCTACGAACAATCATTTCATCAGGAAAAATTACCATGTTGCGGTTCTCTTGTATGTTTACATTGTTTATATAAACATCTGGATATTTCAATTAACTCCATAGCATTTACAGGTTGTAAATGTCCGATATGTAACACTACTTTACCTCATTCATATATCTATGATATCCTTTACCTTAGTCATAAGAATAAAACAAAAAAATGGATAAGAGGGGTTTATAGTATCTATTCATTTAGAGGATACTATAGAAACTGTTTTCAAAAATTAAATCGAATCATTGAAAGGATTGAATTTATAACTAAAAAGAATATTAATAAATTAACTATGAATTTAGATGAAATAACTGATAAAAATCTATATTATGGTACATGTACACTTTGTTGTCCCAAAATTAATAATACCCGTAAAACACAATTCTTTACAGATCTAAAAATTAATACTGTTGAAAAACAATGTGTCAATAGTCAAGGGGATTTAGTCATTCTTAAGGATGAAATGTTTTCATGTGATTCATGTACTTCCACAAATAATGAATATAAAAAATGTCCTCACTGTGGTATTAAAACACTAAGACCTACAGCATGTAATTATGTTATTTGTGGTGATCATAGATGGTGCTTTATATGTAATGAAAGATTACCTAATAATCATAATGGACATAATGTTCATTTCTGGACGGGTCCAGGTTCAAGTCCTTTCTCAAATCAATGTAGAACTAGCATTAATTATAATGGTCCCCATTTTATCTTAGATTGGTGTGATTGTAATTCATGTAAAAAGGGTCATGGAGCACCCCTTTGTATGAATCTTGATTGTTATAATCGTTCACCTATTCTATCTAATAATCATTTTCAAAAATTGTGTCAAACTTGTTCATAACAAAATTTGATTTCTTTTTCTGATTTTGTGTAAATCACTTTAATGGATCAGAACTTATTCTTTATTGACTTTGAAACAACAGGATTAAACCCATATCATAATGAACCTATTGAAATTGCCGTCCAAAAATATAATAACAAAAATTACTATCAAACCCTTATAATACCCTCCATTAATGGTGTTCATTATAAATACATTAGTCCCAAAATTAATCAGATTACAGGTATCACAGATCATGATATTGAAAAAAAAGCAATTCAAAAAAATGAAGCACTCATCAATCTTTGTAAATATATACACGAAAATTATACAGGGGAGGGGGATATTTATATTATTGCTCACAATGGTCTCACCTTTGACTTCCTCTTTCTAAAAAAAATGATTAAAGAATACTATCATTCAAATCATAGAAAAACAAGGAATAATTTACTTTATTTAGATATTATCCAAAAATTCAAATATATAGATACAGTTCTATTAGCAAAATTATTAATTCCAGATAGTAATGTCAATCAACCATCTCTATGTAAGAGATTTAATATTTATAATAATTCAGAACACCGTTCACTTGGAGATGTAAATGCTCTTATTCAATTATATACTACTATATGTGAACAATTATCATACATCCATAATCATGAAAAAGATTTCTACCTTAAAAACCCATCCACTATCATTAAGGAACTCTTTATTTAATAATTCCAAATCGTCTCATTGAGGAATAAAATAACATGATTAATAATATTATTATAATATACTTTATCATTCGTATAATATACTTTAATTTGTCACTTATATTCTTATTATCCTCACTATATTCACGTAACTCACCTGTTAAAATAAATGAAATTATTAAACTTACTATTCCTAATATAAGTATACTATTATTTACTGTCTCATTTTTTAATATCCTCTTATCTGATAATGTTACTAATGCGACAGATATTGATGAATATAATCCAATATTTCTTAAATTTGTATGATATACACCTAAAGCACTATTCTTCTCCTGTGACATTATTTATAATATATCATACATTTTTTTATTATTCTCTATAAAATGGAAGAAAGTTTAATTCCTCAAGGGGCAACATACCTTTCATCAAATATAAATCAGTCGATTAAATATAAATTTATATCAATTGTATTCTCCATTCTATATCTACAATTAGCGTTCATTACATTCGTTATTCATATAACACACTCTATTCATCAGACCTATACCACTATATATACAACTTATTCACAAGGTATATTTATCTTATCAGTCTATACACTTACAATAATAACATCCATATTATACTGTAATTATGAAAACATTAGAAATGATAGATCTCTACCACTATTCAGTTTCATTTATTCTCTATGTTTATCATATATATTATCATACTTCACTATACTATTTAATACGGATACACTTCTATTAGGTTGTACGAACTCTTTACTATCATTTCCCCCTTTAATCCTTTTTCCACAACAAAATAAAATATCTTATACTATTCCGAAAAATATATTCATTATTCTCTTTATATCATCATTATATATGTCTTATCTCAGAGTATATTCTAATATTTATATTCACGCCTTATATTCCATTCTTACATCTATCACTCATTCAGTATTCCTCGTTTATGATACTCATAGATTAATTAATGGTAGTCATTCGACATTCCAATTATTCACAAATGATTATATATTAGGTTCCATAACACTCTATCTAGATATATTTAATATTTTACCTCATTTATTACAAAAAATATAATTATAATTATATAACAATGGATAATATACTATGGACAAATTATGAAAATGAAACTCTTATCCATTTTCATAAACTTTCGAAAGTTTATAAAAAAAGATATCAAAGAGCAGTTGATCTACATAATTCTCTATATAATATATTTAAAGTCCTATCTGTAGTCTCATCGACCATTTCAGCAACTATATCATGGGGTATTGATATCAATAATTTTGGTTCAGAGGATAAAATTATATTACTATCTATTACTACTGTAACTGCTATATCAGCAGCAATTCATAATCTATATAAATTTCAAGAAAGATCCACAGATTACCTTAAAACTGCGAAAACATATGCAAAAATACAGAATAGAGTTGAAACCATTGGAAATATACATCCAGAATATAGAATTCCACCTCTTCCATTCTTTAAACAAATTCAAAGTGATCTAGATAAAATTTCAGATAATAGAGAAGAATTATCGAATTGTTTAATTAAATGTTGTTATAACAAAAAAAGTGATATGATATCATATCTAGAAGAAAAACATATCAAGTTTCAAAAACTTGATGAGATTGATAAACTAAATTTTATTGGTCAAGAAAAACATTCTCCTTTATTAGTTGCCGATACTAATTCAGAAACTGATACTGATGATGAAGATGAAAATATTAATGATCCTAAACAAAATGGTCAAATTATTCCGGTATAATTACCTCTTCGTTAAATCACAAAACACAATGTGTTCACCACACCATTCATTACTCACCCCATCCTCGGAAATCCGAATTAAGGTATTCACTGCATTCTTTTCAATCACTCTTCTATGGGACTCCTTATCATACCAAGGGGAATCGGGAGAAGTTTTCTTCCAATGTTCAAATAATTCATTTATATATCCTTCTCGTTTAGAATCATCCTTCAAAGTCTGTTTTAGAAAATTAATATCCGCTATCAATTCACTACGTCTTTGATATACTCTCATTCACTCCCTCTTTACAGTTTTTACACTCCTTTTCTTTCAAATTTTTTTCTAACTCCATTATCTTACGGTTCAAATCTAATAATCTATTCCTATATCCAATATTCATTCGAGTCAAGTTCTCATTCTCACGTAAGACCTTTGCATATTCATTATGTATATTACTACCATTATTCATTCTTTCTATTTACATATATATTTATCCTTATCTTTATATAATCCACGCCCACTGATACTTCATAAAATGATCCATTCGATCAGTATGTTCCTTCGTTTGAATCTTTTTATCTCCTATGTTTTTTTCCGTCCCATTTAAATTTATCGTCTTATATTTCCTTTTTTCTCTTTCTCTTTCTCTTTCTTTCTCAAGTAACATACTTATATCCTTAATTATAAGATCCATTGCCATACAACACGTCATATTAATTATACTATTATCTATATCTTTTTTCTTAAATAAAAATACATTATCATTCATCCTATAAAATTTGATTCATTATATTAATTACTCCATAAATATATATATATATTCATTATCACTCGATGATTAATGAACTTGTTAGTGCAGAAGAATATGCGGAATCAATACTTAACCCTCTCAGAAAGTTTATTGCAGCAAAAAAAATACTTCATACTTGGAGGTCCCTCGTTATTGATAGAGAAGCATCCAAAGAAAGGGAAGAATCTATAAAAAATAAAATCTTAAATAAAATACTACCCATTAAAGTTGATCATGATATTGTTAATAAAAATAATAAAAAAATATGCTTTAAAGATCATCTGTTTTCAAAATCTAAGGGAGGGGGGATAAAGGAAGAACCTCTCCCTTTAGAAGATGGAGTTCATAAATCAAAAACAATCTTTACTAATATGCTTTATTCATGGTTAGATCTATATGATAATGGTATGCAATTCTTTAGTATACCCCATATAAGAGATAATTATGTGAATGACACTACATCAATACATTGGAACTATTATCTTAAAGAACTATTGATTCTCTTGAATAAAAAGGGTTATATTCTTCTATGGGGTTCAAAGAAAAAAGATTACATTAATAAAAGACATTATAAGGTAATTCATTCCCTTCAAAATCACTGGAATCTTTTTAATCTTCGAAAAGAAAATGAAAAATTAAAAAAAGAACTTAATTATAATTTTATTCAAAAAAGAAGTTATACATAAAATATATATCATCTTTAATTATTTATTACTTAAAATTATAGTATTATCTATATTATAATGAAAAAATTCTATAAATCTATACATACATTTTTTTTTACAAATAAATCGTATAAAATTCCTATTAATCACTTTTTATATAAATCATATAAGAAACCCAAGAATGAATTTAATCAAATTAATCAATTTACTGATATAAAATACATTAATAAAACTATACCTCTTCACGAAAGGTATGAAACTATTGATTTCTCACCACAGGTAAGTACTTAATAAGGGTATCTTTTATTGCAGCGAGGAGATGATCCTTCGATTACTGCGCGCCGCCGCCGCCTTCCGCGCCTCCTCCTCATCTCTAACTACTTTCGCCGCTCGCTCCGCCAATACTCTTGATTGACGAACCCTGGCGCTGCTGTCCGCGCCCACCCGCGACCTCCGTGTGTTAGCAACCGATCCGCGCCGATTTGGCGAAGGAGCAGCAAGAGATGCTCCCTTAGGGGCGTACGGTTCTCTTAGCAGGGGTTGTTGGGCGAGGAGGGCGCGGTTCCGCTCGCGCTGCTTCGCCTCCCTCTTCCTCCTATCGGCATTTTCCTTATCACTATTCTCCTGACGCTCCTTGCGCTCCGGGGTGAGGTTCAAAAAATCCGGAGGCGCTGCATTCTGCGATGAGGGCGGGCGGTGACTTCTGGGGGGGTCATCACCCCTTTCTCGACGCGCCCCCGCCGCCGCATCGCTGTGATGTATCGCATCGTCAAGTCGTTCTCTGGCCGCCTCCGCCTCCTTCCTCAACCTCTCCCTCTCTTTCAACTCTTCCAGGTTTAAACCTTGGATCGGGTTTCTCAATGCTTCCTCCAGATCGGCGACGGCCTTGTCCTTTTCAAAGTCGGCTTTCTTCACTTCTTTTGTCGCCGCGTTATTCTTCCTAGCGCGCTTCTGCCCGTCGGCGGCCCGGTGCGCGGGCAGATCCTTCAGCGTTGGGGCTTGCTCACTCCATGCCTTGTTGTTCTTCTGCATCTGCCCCAGTTCCCTCTTCTGCCGCCTCAGTTCCTCCTGCCGCTCCTCCACCGCCGCGAGATTTGAGAGCATCAACTTCTTTGATATTCGTTGGTTTCCTGCTGGTGGTTGTTCTGGTGGTTGTTCTGTTGGTTTTACTGCTCGTGCTTGTTCTTCTGCTGCTGCTTCTTTTTCTTGTGCTTTTGCTGCTTCTTCTTCTTCTTGTGCTTTTGCTTCTTTGTTCTGTCTCTTTAGTTCGATCTTCTCCTGCATCCTCTCCATCTGTTCCTCCTTCATCCTCGCCTGCTTCGCGCGCTGATCCTCCCGCTCCGCCTTCTCTTGGACCAGAATATTTCGTGACAGCGCCTCCTGCAGCGCCTTCATCCCTTTATCGTCCAGGAGTTCGAGCGACTGGATATATTGCAGTTTGTCGTGGAGATTGTCGTGGAGATTGGACAGAGTGATTTTTTTTTCATTAAGGTTTTCGATCAAAGTAACCGCGTCTGCGTCTGTGATCTCGGGGATGAGGTCTATCCAACCTTTCAGCGCCTCGCGATGAACATCGATTTCTTCTTCTCGCGCGTTGCGGGCGCGGTGGAAATGCTGTTCCTGGAGCATGTGCATCTTTTCCTGCTGCTCGCGGGTGAGTGAGGCATCCTCCATCTGCACAAGACCCTCATTTTTCTTTCGCTGCTTTTCCGCTCGATTTCGCACCTCCCGTCGAATCTTGCCCTTCTGGGCGGCGACGCTGAGACGGCGGGCGACGCCTAAACCCTCCATAACTGCTGTACCAGCTTTCCGCATTCTCCTATTCCTCCCCATGCCGTCCCACGGATCATCAACTTTTTCTTCACCGTCCTGCTTTTTTTCGTCTTCCAGCGCCGTCCCCACCATTTCGGAATAGTGTGAATCGTCATCCTCCACCCATCCTCTAAGATACATTTGAGGAATTTTTTCGAATTCTTTACCCGTTTCCATACGAGGTCTTATTATTTTTATATAATTATAAATTAATGGTTTTGGTAAATCCTTTAGGAGAGTGCTATCTAACTCGCCTTTTCTGTCCGATCCCGTTAAAGAAGGTTTAAATCTTTCCTTAACATGATTATTATTATCCGTATTAAGATAATCATTATATAAAATTGTAAATGGTTGTCTAGAGTGGAATACACGTAACTCTTTATCTGATCGAAGACCTTTACCTTTTTGTATATATTTTTTAAATATTGTATGCATCCCCCTCTTACTTAAATATTTTTCGAAGGAGGTGTAGTGTTTTTCACGCCGTTCGGGGTCTTTTGAATGTTCCATTCTAAGGAGCAAGAAACTATATAATTGCATATCATATTTATAATATTCATTATTCTCTACGTAATTCATAGTACGGTATAAAATATTTGAAATTATTTGTTTAATTTCCTTAAGATTTTGCTCCCCCGGAACTCTCTCCCAACCGCCCCGCGGCGCGCGCGCCTTTTTGTGTTCTCTTAGAGAAGTGAAAAACAATGAATATAGTTTATATTTGCCGTCGAGGGAGTTTCCCCCGATGTACGCGGCAAATTGGCATAGAGATTCCCATATATGATTTCTATTATTAACTGGATCTATTACTTTTAATTCACTTAATTCATCTATATTCCATTCATTTAACAGTTTTTTAACACGTTTATTCTTTTTATTATTATAAAATTTGTCAATCCAGTCCGGCATGCCAATACCTTCACTTTTATTTTGAACTTCATCTATTATTTTTTCTATTATTTTTTCTATATCTTCGTCGGCGTGTTGGTATCTTTCCTCCATTTCCGGAGGTGGTTTCCTTTTTCCTTTTTCCGACCCGCTGAGGTCGAGAGGGCCGTCAAGTTCATCATTCGAATAGGGGGATACTGGATCTCCATATATATTACTGATACCAGTGGTATCATCCCCTTCTTCTTTCCATATAGGAAAACCCAAGTTATCATTCGTGTATCTAAATAATACATCTGAATAAAATATATTGGGAAAGTTTTCAATTACTTCACAGGCATTAATACTGCCTGATTTGCTGGCGACGTAGTCGCGGTGGCAGTACATCTCCCCACTGTCAATTCGATCCTTCCATGCTGATTTACTCACTTCTTCATGCGCAAGTGGATCGCGGACATTTTTCATAACGACATCCCTACTTGTATACTTATTGTAATCTGTCTGGTTTACCGGTTTTAATTTATATTCATAATTAAATCCACTACCTTCTACCTTTTCTTTAAACATATCATCTAATAAATTCATAAGATAAAAGGAATGATAACTTTTACTATCCCCCGCCCCCCGCTCCCCTACTAAGTAAATATTAGAGAGACCATATTTATATTCTTTATCTTCCTCTTCAGAATAAATATCATCACCACCACCTTTAATAATAATACTATATTTCTTATCCCTTGTATTACTTTTTCGATTTCTAGTATAACCCTTATACTTCTCATTCATTTTTTTAGGTTTTTTATTATATCCTTTTACCTTATTAATTCCCATTTTATTTTTAGTTCTTATAGAGTTTCTACCCTTTTTATTATTATGCTTTAGGTTCTTTCTTAATTTATTTATAGTATTCATACCCATAATAGTCCTCTAATATATATATAGAACATATAAAAAAGGAGGGGGGTACTACTTATTAATATTTATCATTTCATGATTTCATAATACCGGTCGTTATTATATAGTCATTATTTCGGTTATTTTTTCATTTATATAGTCATTATATTCATATATATCCTTTTTTCCATTTTTTTTATGGATCTTATCGAATATATTATAGACAATATACCATAAATTATATGGCTCAGGATGAATATTATCATAATATTCACTATATGTATCATATATCTTTTGACAAGTGTCCATAACTTGTTCGTTATTCTCTTGTTCTATTCCGAATATTTTTTGTATTTCTTTTGATTTTAAAAATGAGATAATGATTATTTTTTTATAAGTATCCTTTTCCTTATAATTATTATCTAATAAAATACTGATAATATATATTGTTTCTAATAAAGACTTCCTTTGTTCTAATAAAGACTTCCTTTGTTCTAGAAGTTCTTCACTATAATCAACAGGTTTACGTTTACTACTATTTTTTTTAAGTACTTTATTTACATCTTCCGTTATACGATGTATATTTATTTCTGATTTTTCTAATTGTAATTTACTAATCAAAACATCTAGAACATCTATAACTTCTTGGCAATGGTCTTCATTTTGTGGTTGATTACATTTCTCTATAATTTTCACCGCTGCTTCCTCCGCTTCCTCCTCCACCTTATCCTTATTCTTACCACATTGTGGAATACCACCCTGAATATCACATCCAATTCCATCTATGATAGTTTCAGAAACTTGTTTCTCAAGGTCTTTATCGCTAGAGTAACGAGGATCTACTGAGGAGGTTTTAAAATTATCAGGAAATTTTTTATTTATCCATCTTATACATTCATTATTTATGGGTTCAAACCTATCTTTATCTATAGATTCAAGGGTATTATGTATATTACTTAGAAATACTTCATCCAACCTTCTCCAGATCCCACATTGAAGTTCTAATAATATAGTAGTATTATTGTTTACTTCACTCACCACCCCCACCCCACCTTCTTCCTCTGTTCTTCTCCTCTCCTCCTCCTCCGCGCTTTGCCATGCTGCCGCTGCGAGAAGTGCTTCCTCTTCTTTCATGACATCGAAGGGTTCCGGTTCCGCCATATAGTTCTATCTTTTATATTATATAGTATATAAAAATGTATTTTCATTTTATCAAAATAATAATAATAATGGTAATACTTGTGTTTATCATATTATTAATAGATCATAATAAGATGGAAAAACTCTTATGGCCCTTTATAAATATAATAGATGAAGGTGGTAGAGCAGTAAAAATAATTTGTTTAAGAGGACCATTGGAGAGGGATGAAGACATAATTAAATTTAAAAATTATAAAAAGAAAGGATATTTATTATTAGGTTGTTCGAGTTATTTATCTTTCCCCTTACGGATACAAAATCCTCACGCAAAGGAGGATTTACATTTATTTAATGGAAAACGATATGATACAATGGTACATGGATGGTTACATTGTTTTAAGGAAGAGGGTAAAATACTTACAAAAAATAAATTATTGCTCTCAGAATCTGATTTTATGGATAATATTCAATTTCTAAGGGATTATGATGTGAAAAATAAAAAAATAAGATATGATTTTATATGTTTCTGTCCTTCAGATGGTGAAGAGTGTAATAGAGGGTGGAATCACTATAATAAGAATTGGTCTTTATCAAAGGATACAATTGAATATTTATGTAATTCTTTAAAGTTACATGGTGTTTTGGTAGGAAGGGAGCATTGTACTCTTAATATTAATGGAGGTAATTTAAAAAGAGTTAGAAACTTACCTTACTATGATTTTTTAGATTATATATCTGCATCCCGTTTTATGGTTATTCCCAATAGAGAAGATGCTTCACCCCGAATAATTGCTGAAGGTTTATTATTAGATACACCTTTACTTATGAGTGAAGGCATACTTGGAGGATGGAAATATATAAATAAAAAGACAGGTGTTTTTTATACTATTGAAAATATAGAGATAAGGAGTAAGGAATTATTATATAATATTCAAGAAGGTAATTATAGTCCTAGAGAATACTATCTTAAAAATTATGGCAGAAATAATTCTGGTAAACTTTTAAGGGATTTTGTTTGTTCTATAAACCCTTCATTTTCAAGGTATAAGTACCTTTATTTTCCTATTTCTTAATACGAGTGGAAAAAAAAAGGTTCTGCCGGGATTTGAACCCGGATCGTTGGATTCAAAGTCCAACATGCTAACCACTTACACTACAGAACCATATAGTTATCCATGACGGGATTCGAACCCGCAACCTTCAGATTAGAAGTCTGACGCGCTATCCAGTTGCGCCACACGGACGGAAAATGGGGGAGGAT